>NZ_LFJJ01000001.1 GCF_001189365.1 Candidatus Burkholderia verschuerenii
CGCTTGGCCGAGCGCTGCGGCTGATCATTACAGAAGGACAGGTAGCCGATATTTCGTGCGCCCAAGAGCTGGTCGAGGGACTGCGCCTGAAGGCGGTCATCGCCGACAAAGGCTATGACTCGGATGCCTTTGTCAAAAGCATTCGTGCCAGCCGAGCCAAGACCGTCATTCCCCCACGTTCGAACCCCAAAACACAGCGTCGTTATGACCGTGCCCTGTACCGTAAGCGCAATCTCGTTGAACGCTTCTTTAAGCGTATCAAGCATTTTCGTCGCGTCGCCACTCGATATGACAAACTCGCCCACAGCTACCTCACCTTTGTCTCCATCGTGTCTGCCTTCGGGCCGCTCTTAAATGTGAACAGGACCTAGTCATTTGACTTTTGGCCAAGGCCCTTCGACTCGCGTATTCGGCGGATGTTTCCAGCGACGGAGCGCCGAAGATTCGCGATTCGCAATTTTGTAGGTTTGCCACGCAAGGAACTACCGAAAAATGCACAAGGATCAGTTTTCAACGCCAAAGCGATTTGGCCAACGGTATCGAGGCGGACATTTGCATCTTTGTTTTCAATAAGATGCAGAGTGTTTCGACTTATGCCCGCCGCGGCAGCAAAGTCGTTGCCACTGATTCCATGTTTTTCGCGACTTACTCGAACCGCTTGGGAAAAAAGGGTTCGCGCGGGTAGGCGGGGCCGCTCCATTGACTGACAATTTTCAATTAATCATTCAGGATCTTACACGGCCACGGCGCAGATGCGAGCAGAGACGCTTCCCAAAAAATAATCGTGGATTGAAAAGGCTCCATGGTTGCTGACTGCGGTTCCCTGATCCTGCATGGGACCGACCGTCGATCGCATGAGGACTGGAATTTTCTGTGAGGTTAGCGCGGGGAGTGACAAAGTCATCCGCCAACAGCGGTTCGATCGACGGTCGCTGCACGGTGGTACCGCTGAACGTGCTGCCAACTTGTAGCAGGTGAGCTGTCAGTGTTCTCTGATCACTCGGGTTGGAAGGCGAGACAGCACTCCTTCCAAGCGGCACTTCTTACCATTTTTTGGATGGCGCAAGCGACCGAGTGGAAAGAGGTGCTTATATTTAGAGGCGCTGATAACTGAAGTTTGGCGGCAAAGTCAAACTATGGTTGTCGCAGCACGCCGCGCCTGCTGCTTCTTTTGCGTCAAACGATCCCGGTGAGGTAATACACCGCGATCACGAAGAACACCGCCATCGTCTTGATGACGGTCACCGAGAAAATATCGCGATACGACTCGCGATGCGTCAGGCCGGTCACCGCCAGCAGCGTGATGACCGCGCCGTTATGCGGCAGCGTGTCCATGCCGCCACTCGCCATCGCGACGACGCGATGCAGCACTTCCAGCGGAATATGCGCCGCATTCGCGCCGGCGATGAAGGTATCCGACATCGCCGTGAGCGCGATGCTCATGCCGCCCGACGCCGATCCCGTGATGCCCGCCAGCGTACTCACCGAAATTGCCGCATTGACCGGCGGATTCGGGATGCTCTTCAACGCATCGCTGACGACCAGAAAGCCCCGCAGCGCCGCGATCACGCCGCCGAAGCCGTACTCCGACGCCGTGTTCATTGCCGCGAGCAGCGCGCCCGCGACCGCCACGCGCGTGCCCGTCGCGAAGCGCTCCTTCACGCGCGAAAACGCCGTCAGCAACACCAGCACGATGCCGAGCAGCAACGCGCCTTCCACGGCCCAGATCGCGACCACGGTCTTGATTGCCGTCGTCACCGGCGCATGCACGCCCGGCAGCACTTCCGGCGGCACCGTGTAACTCGCGCCATACCAGGTCGGAATCCACTTGGTCAGCGCGAAATTGGCGACGCCGACCAGAATCAGCGGCGCGATGGCGAGCACCGGATTCGGCAGCGTCGCCGACTCCAGATGCTCCGGCTCGTTGACCAGCGACGTGCCGTAGCCTTTGCCGGTCGCCATCGCGGAGCGGCGGCGCCATTCCAGAAACGTCAGGCCGACCACGATGATGAACGCCGAGCCGATCACGCCGAGCCACGGCGCGGCCCAGCCGGTCGTCTTGAAGAAGGTCGTCGGGATGATGTTCTGGATCTGCGGCGTGCCCGGCAGCGAATCCATCGTGAACGAGAACGCGCCAAGCGCGATCGCGCCGGGCATCAGCCGCTTCGGGATATTGCTCTGCCGATACATTTCCGCCGCGAACGGATACACCGCGAACACCACGACGAACAGCGACACGCCGCCATAGGTGAGCAGCGCGCACACCGCGACGATCACCGCATTCACGCGCGATTTGCCGATATAGCGGATCGCGGCGACCACGATCGCCTCCGAAAAGCCCGACAACTCGATGACCTTGCCGAACACGGCACCGAGCAGAAACACGGGAAAGTACAGCTTCACGAAACCGACCATCTTCTCCATGAAGATGCCGGAGAAGACCGGCGCGACGGCGGCGGGATCGGTAAGCAGGACGGCCGCGAGCGCGGCGATCGGCGCGAACAGAATGACGCTGTAGCCGCGATACGCGGCGAGCATCAGAAACAGCAGTGCTGCAAGGACGATGAAAAACGACATTGAGTCTCCGGCTTGTGAATTTGTTCTTCGGACGAAACGCGCGACTTCTCGTGAAAGCGCGCGCCGGGCGGAATGATAGCTTGGGTGCCTTTAAGGCGGGTTTTGCAGCGTAGCGCGTCAGCGTGACAAGCGCACGCGGCGTGTCCTTATTTTGTCCGCGAAGCGCGTCGTCGCGCCCGGTCGGCGTCAAAATCGGCGCGAAAGCATTGCGTGGCATACTTGCAACATGACGCGCCGAACGCAGCGCATCGCCAACAATAAAGACCTGAAAAACCAAGGGGTGTCGGATGAAACTCGGCAAAGTCTGCGGCCGTCGCGCGCTGTTCGTGATGCTAACCGTGAGTGCGATGGCGCTTGGCGGATGCAGTAGCGCGCCGCCGCTGTTCTCCGCCGACGGCCGTCCGACGCAACAGATCAGCTGCCCCGCCGGCGGCGGCTGGCGCAACTGCACCGATAACGCGAAGGCGCTCTGTCCGGGCGGCTACGACGTGATCGATCAATCCACCGGCGACACCAGCAATTCGCTGCTCGTCGCCTGCAGGGCCGGCGCGAGCCAGTAAGTTTCCGCACGCCGGGCCGTTCAGCCAGGAGATTTGCTGATGTCCCTCGCCGGATTCGATTCCGCGCGGCTCGCCGCCGTGCGCCCCGCGATGCAACGCTTCGTCGATTCGGGCGATATCGCCGGTATCGTCACGATGACGTGGCGGCACGGCGAGATCGCGCAGGCCGACGCGCAAGGTTTCCGCGACGCCGACGCGCGCACGCCGATGACGCGCGACACGCTGTTTCGCATCGCGTCGATGACCAAGCCGGTGACCAGCGTCGCGGCGCTGATGCTGGTCGAACACGGGCGCATCGCGTTGGAATCGCCGGTGGCGCAATGGCTGCCGGAGCTCGCGAATCTGCGCGTGTTGAGCGATCCCGAAGGACCGCTCGCGCAGACCGAAGCCGCGCGCCGGCCGATCACGCTGCTCGATCTGCTCACGCATCGCGCGGGTTTCGCGTATCACTTCACGACGACGGGCGAACTCTCCGCCGCGTACGAGAACATCTTCAACGGCTTCGATGCGACGGTCGATCCGTCGCGCTGGCTCGAACATGTCGCCGCGTTGCCGCTGATCTTTCAGCCGGGCGAGCGCTGGCATTACGGAATCGCGACGGATGTGCTCGGCGTGCTCGTGCAGCGCATAGCCGGGATGCCGCTCGGCGAATTTTTCCGCACGCGCATTTTCGAGCCGCTCGGCATGACGGACACCGCGTTCTGCGTTTCCGCCGATCAGGCCGCGCGCCTGTCGACCTCGTATGCGATCGGCGCGGATGGCACGCGTCATGTCGAAGATCACCCGTCGTCGAGCCGGTGGCTGAAGAGGAGCGCTTTCAGAGCGGCGGAGGCGGACTCGTATCGACTGCCGACGACTATCTCCTTTTCGCGCGCATGCTGCTCGGACGCGGGCGATGGCAAGGCGACGAGCGCATGAGCGGCCAGCGTCTTTTGTCGCACAAATCCGTCGATATGATGCGCGCCAACTTTCTCACGCCCGTGCAACGGCAGATTCCGGCCTTCGGTTATCCGGTGTGGCGCGCGCAGGGTTTCGGGCTCGGCGTCGCGACCATCGACGAACCCGCGCTGCAGATTCCGGCGGGTTACCGGTCGGCCGGATCGTTCTCGTGGCCGGGCGCGCTCGGCACGAGCTGGTTCGCCGATCCGGTCGAGAACATGATCTGCCTGTTTATGATCCAGCGCCGCGCGGAAGAGCCGTTTCCGATCGCGAAGGAATACGAGCGGCTGATCTACGCGGCCATCGACGATTGATGCTTATCGATGCTGCGTCTCGCGCAGCAGCGTAACGTCGTAGCCGAGCGCGCGCGTGCGTTCGAGCAACATGCGACGCAACTCGCCGCCGGGCTTGGCGTCGCGCGTCAGAATCCATAGATAGCGCCCGGTCGGTTCGCCGACGATAGACCAAGAGTAATCGTCGGCGTGATCGAGAATCCAGTAATCGCCGACATAGAACGGTCCGAAGAACGACACCTTCAGCTTGGTCCCGTTCGATCCGGGGACGATCTTCGCGCGTCCTTCCGCCGTGCGATACGGCCCGTTCATTTCGCCCTGATGACATCCGTTGATGACGGAGATCAGCCCGTCCTCGCGCTTCGCGTAGTTCGCGGTGACGGCTTCGCAGCCGCGCTCAAAGCGGTTTTCGTAGCGCGCGAACTCGTGCCAGTGGCCGAGATAGCGGTCGAGATCGACGGCCTTCGACGGCTCCGGTACTTGCTTATTGCCCGCCTTTCGCGTGCCCTTCGATACGCAAGCCGCCAACAAACCGATACCGCCAATCGCGAGCAGCGCCGCAGCCCCGTAAGCCCAGGGTCGTCTGATTTTCATGTCGCTTGATTGCTGTGTGTGAGGAGCGAGGGAAGATGATTGAGCAAACTTCGTTCCGTTGATGCGCCGTCCCGGAAACGCTCACCTTTGGACGCGTCAGGTGAGAAACGCGCGGCATGCGCGACCTTATCCCGAAAATCGGTCGATGCGGCTAACTGTCTGATCGAGCGAGGTTTTCCACGAAAATGCACCGCGCGCGACGCGCATACGTGAAGCGATTCGCACCTAACGATGCACCGCTCGACGTCCTCCCGTATCGACTCACCTATGGCGTTTTTGCAACACGTCTGGACGCAAGGTGCGATTTGTCATACTTGTTCGCGTCACCTCGCGAAAAAATGCAGCTGGTTGGCAAATTCCTTTGCCAACATATAGTTGCGACGCAAAGTAAAGAACTTGCGCGAAACTGTGAAATCGTTCGTGATCCGTAATGAATCGATAGAGTGAGTGTCGCGCGACACATCCAACTCACCGTCGATGCACTCCCGAATCGGCTCACCTTTTTGACACCGGGTATCCTCACGCCTTCCGCACAACTTCTCAGTCGCCGCTTAAATGCCTCCGCCGGTTCACTAGCCTTTCGCGTTTTCAGCACTGTCTTCCCTGCTTACGCCGCTCTTCACCATCATCCTGCCGATCTTCGGTCTCATCTTCGCGGGCTACGCGTGCCGCAAGTTCAACAAGCTCGGGCCGACCGCCGCGTCCGAACTGAATCGCTTCGTCGTGTATCTCGCGCTGCCCGCGCTGCCCGCGCTGCTGTTCGACATCATGGCGAAGACGCCGTGGAGCTCGCTCGATCAACCTGCGTTTATCGCGGCGTTCGGCATCGGGTCGGCGGCGGTGTTTATCGTGACGCTGGTCGTGCGTCTGATGCAGTCGCGTCATCTCGCGGATGCGAGCATCGACGGGCTCAATGCCGCGTATCCGAATACCGGCTTCGTCGGCTTGCCGCTGTGTCTGCTCGCGTTCGGCAAGGAAAGTCTCGCGCCCGCCGTCATCGCGACGATCATTACCGTGTGCGTGCTGTTCGCCGTGGCGATCGTGCTGATCGAACTCGGCCTGCAAACGGAGAAGCGCCTGAGCGCGACGTTCGGGCGCGTGGGGCTGTCGCTGATCAAGAATCCCTTGCTGGTCGCGTCGATCGCGGGCGCGCTGTTCAGCGGCTCGGGCATGCAGGTGCCGGAAGGCGGCGAGGCTTTGCTCAAGCTGCTCGGCGGCGCGGCGAGTCCGTGTGCGCTCGTCGCGCTGGGCTTGTTTCTCGGCCCAAAGGGCGAGGCGCAAAGCGTCAAGACGACCAGCGCGCTCGTCACGCTGAAGCTGTTCGCGCAGCCCATCCTGACGTGGTGGCTCGCGTTTCATCTGTTCGGCTTGCCGCCGCTGTGGTCGAAGACCGCGGTGATTCTCAGCGCGCTGCCGACCGGCACCGGACCGTTCATGCTCGCGGAGTTCTACGATTGCGAGGGCGGCGTGACATCGAGCGCGATTCTGTTCTCGACCGTCGTCTCGCTGATCACGGTGACGTTCTGCCTGACCGTGCTGATCTGATCGCCCGATGCAAATGAGGCAAACGAAGCGCCCATAAAAAACGCCCGGTGACGGGGATCACCGGGCGAATCCACCTGTTTCGATGGTGGAGGAGGGATTCTTCTACCTGCAGTGCTTCAATTCAGTACTTCAACTCGTGCTTCAACTTACTGCGCGCCACGTCCACTCACACCTGCGCGAACCTGCGCGTGACGTTCCTGATACGGACGCAATTGCGGATAGCTCAGCGAATTGACGGGTTCCAGATCGCCGGCGCGGCGCGCGCTCGACAATTCCGCCTTCACTTCGGCGCGCGACTTCGCGTTGTAAGCGGATTGTGCGAAGGCCGGCGCGGTAGCGAGCAGCGCCGACAAGACAACTCCGCTGATCAGTGCGTTCTTCATGAGGTCACTCCTAATTGGCTTGCGTCACGCGACGCTTGAGAGCCAGTCTAGGAGTTTTCTTATGGGACAAAAATACCGATTGAGCAAACACATTGTTGTCGAGACTGGTTGAATGCTGGCGTAGCGTTCGCTCTACGTCTGCAAAAAGTGGTCGAACGAGCGTTATTTCCTCGCGAATGTTTCACCGGAGAATCAAATTCCGCCGTGTAACGGCTTGTTGCGAAGTTATCCACAGTTTCTGTGGATAAACATGGGGATAGTTGCACCGGAACCGCGCAGTGGCGGGGGGCGAACTGGGCTGCCACTTCGATTGACTCAGACTATTGTCTGACGGATAAACCGTCGCGTGGCGTGCCCCGGTCGACTCGCCTATCATGAGCGACGCCCGCATTTTTTTGCGCGATTCCAATTTTTCCCACGATGGAGAGAGAGACGTCATGGTCTACAAGATCGCTGTGGTGGTCGGAAGCCTTCGCAAGGGTTCGTTCAACAAGCAGCTGGCGCACGCGCTCGAATCGCTCGCGCCGGACGATTTCACTTTCGAGCATCTCGATATCGGCGGCCTGCCGCTCTATAGTCAGGATTACGACGCCGACTATCCGCAAGTTGCGCTCGACTTCAAGCAGAAGATCAAGGACGCGAATGCGGTGCTGATCGTCACGCCCGAGTACAATCGCTCGATTCCCGGCGTGCTGAAGAATGAAGAACGCGCTCGACTGGGGTTCGCGTCCGTGGGGACAAAGCGTGTGTGGCGGCAAGCCGGGCGCGATCATCGGCACGTCGATCGGTGCGCTCGGCACGGCGCTGGCGCAATCGCATTTGCGCGGCGTGTGCGCTTACCTCGATATCGCGTTGCTCGGCCAGCTAGAGATGTTCATCAAGCACGACGAGAATCGCATCGACGCGAACGGCAATATCGTCAGCGACGACACGTGCAAGTTCCTGCAGGCGTTCATGGATCGATACGTCGCGTGGGTGCGCAAGCTCGCCGCCTGATTCGCACCAGGCAAACGGCCCGCTGTGAAGCGGGCCGCGTTTTACTCGAAGCGATGGCGTAGATCAGACGTGATGATGTCCCGTCACGCGATCCCAGCCGTGACGAATCGCCGCCTTGAAGCGATCCCACGTATCCGCGCCCGTCGGATGCCGGCTTTCCCAGTCGCGGCGCATCTCGTATTCCATCTGATCGTCCCACGCGCGATTGCGGAAGCGATCGTCGTTGCCGAGCGTCGCGCCGTAGCGATACGCGCTCTGATAATCCTCGTACGGCTCGCCGGTCGTCGCATAGCGCGTGTCGTAGTCCGCGCGGAAGTCTTCCTCGTACTCCATATACTCGTTGGGCACGGTCTGCGGGCCGGTCGCCTGCGTACCTTCCGCCATTCTCATCGGCTCGGAAGATGCACTCATGCTCTGCGACTGCATCCCCGGCGTCTGACTCTGCATGCCCGGTGCCGCCTGATTCGGCTTGGCGGGTTCATCGAGCGGGCCGAGCGGATCGTTCACCGAACGCCATTCGTCGGCCATATCGGTGCGCACGCCGGGCAGCGTGCCGGCTTCCTGACGCGCACGGGCTTCGCGTTCGGTCATCCCTGTATTCGGCGCGAGCGCGTCGCGGCCGGCGAGGGCGTCGCGTTCCGATAACGAATCGCCGGCGAGTTCGCCGCGCGCCGTGGCGGGATTCACCGGCATGCCGGTCACCGGATCGCGTGCTTCGAGCGATGAGTCGGTGCGGCGCGCGCCTTCACGCGGCATCAAGGTATCGTCGGCGGGATCGCTAATGTAATCGCGCGACGACAGCGCCGCCGGATCGCGACGCGCGAGCGGATCGCCCAGCGGATCTTCGAGCGGATCGAGCAGCGGCTCGACGGCCGGATCGCCGACATCCGCGCGCGGATAGGCGCGGGCACGCGGCGTCATGCGCGCATCGTTGACCGGCTCGCGGCCCGGCACGGCGCTGCCGCGTCCGAGGCCCAGTTCGTCGAGCACCGAATGATCGCGCTCGTCTTCGACCGGCGTCGCCGACTCGCGATGATCCAGCGCGCTCCAGCTCGCCGCACGCTCGTCGATATCGACTGCGCCCTGATCGGTGAGCGTCGCGCGCGCGATGTCGGCCTGCTCGACGCTCGGCGTATCGACGGCGACGAGCACTGCGCCGCGCCGCACGGCTTCCGAGTAATGCGCGACTTCCGGCGGCTGCTCGCGTCCGCCGAACAGCATGCTGAAGAAGCGCTCGATGTTCGCCAGAATCCCCGGCTCCTGATGCGTTTCCGCGTCGGGCATCGCGGACGGCACGGCGGCGTCGTCGCGCTTCGGATTCGCCTGCAAGTCGATGTCGGCGCGCGGAAATCCCGCGCTGATTAACGCCGAGCGCGTGTCTTCGGCCTGCGCGTAAGTATCGAAAACTCCGATGACGGTGTGTCGCATGAAAGCCTCCTGCGATTGAGCGGGATGTCGGGATTCCGGCGGCGTTCGATGCGCGCCGCAAGTGTGGAGCATCACGCAACGAGCGTGCCGGGGTCCGGGCGTGGATGCGATCGGCACGCGGATTCACAGAAGGCGAACGGAGAACAAAGCCGCTTTTTACAAAGCGGGTACAAAAGTCCGGCGCGAAGGTCCGGCGCGCGCTCAGCCGTCGAGCGGACGGGCGGCGGCCTTCGTGGGGCCGCTCGCGATGCCTTCGCGAATGGAGCGCAGCAGCGAGTCGAGCAGCGCGATATCGAACGGCTTGGACAGCACGCGGGCATCGACGTGGCGCGCGCGATCGAGTTCTTCCGCGTAACCGGTGACGAGAATCGCCGGAATGCACGGCTCGAAGCGCTCGAGGAATTCGGCCAGATCGATGCCGTTCAAACGCCCCGGCATATGGATGTCGGACAGCACGACATCGAAGGGAAAGCCGCCCGGCTCGTTTCGCCATGCCGCGCGCGCCTCTTCCAGCGCCGCGACGGCGGTGTCCGCGTTGAAGACGTAAGTGACGTGATGGCCCATCATCGCGAGCAAGACTTCGGTGCCGGCGGCGACTTCCTCGTTGTCTTCGACGAGCAGCACGCGCAAGCCCGACACTTCCTTCTTCTGCGCGCTGACCGGCGCGTCCTCGACGACCTTGCCCGTCTGCGCGGCGGCCGCGCGCGGCAGATACAGCCGCACCGCCGTGCCCGCGCCGATCGCGCTGTCGATGGTGGCGAGACCGCCCGCGCGCTCGCAGAACGCGAACACTTGCGGCAGGCCGAGACCGGTGCCCATGCCCTTCGGCTTGGTCGTAAACAGCGGCTCGAAGGCGTGGCCGAGCACGTCGGGACTCATGCCGAAACCGGTGTCTTCCAGCGAGAGCTGCACGAAATCGCTGGTGATCGGAAAGCCGTCTTCATGACGGAAGCGCACGTTGTCCGCGCGCACGGTGAAGGTGCCGCCGTTGGGCATCGCGTCGCGCGCGTTGACGGCGAGATTGATCAGCGCGAGTTCGAGTTCGGCGGGATCGACGCGGATCGCCCAGACGTCCGGCGTCACCGCGACGTTCAGCGCCACCTTCGCGCCGAGCGACGCCCGCAGCAGTTCGCGCCCCGCCGGCACCCATTTGCCGATCGCGATGGTCTCCGTGCGCAGCGGCTGCTTGCGCGCGACGCCGAGCAACTGGCGCGTCAGCGACTGGCCGCTCTTGAGCGCGCGTTCCATCGCGGTGAGTTCGCGATCGAGCCCGGGCGCGCCGCGCCGCCGCGCGATCTGCACATTGATGGAGACGATTATCAGCAGATTGTTGAAGTCGTGCGCGACACTGCCGACCAGATTGACGAGCGCCTCCATCTTGCGCGCCTGCCGGTATGCCGATTCGATCGAGCGGCGCATCGACGCTTCGGCCTGCCAGCGCTCCCACGCTTCCTTTTCGGTGCGCAGCCGACGCAGCGACTGGAAGATCACGCCCCACAGCACGACGCACGGCGCGAAGATCGACAGCGCCAGCACGCTCAGATGCTTCCACCAGTCGGACCAGATCGTATCGATCGGATAGCCGCTCGATACATACACCGGATAATTTCCGACGCGCCGGAACGCGACGATCTTCAGTTGCTGATCGAGGCCTGAGACCATCTGCAGCACGCCCGCGCGCGCGCCGGTGCGGATCGCGGCGCGCAACGGCGAGTCGCTCGCCAGCGACATGCGATCGGGCGGACGCGGCGGATACCACGCCAGCACTTCGCCGTCGGTGCGCGTGAGGCCGAGTGACACGCTCGGCGCATCGCCGATCAGCTCGGGATAGAACGCGTTGAAATACGACGGCCGCAGCGCGATCGACACGATGCCGTCGAACTTGCCGTTCGGTCCGCGCCGCGCCACCGCCGTGTTGAAGACCTGCTCGCCCGCGACCTTGCCCATCATCACGCGCGACACCTGCTCGATGGTGCGCGCGTTGCGCAGACCGCTGAAGTCCTCGCGCGTGGCGATGGTGATATCCGCGCGGCTGGTCGCGAGCAGCTTGCCGTCCGGCCCGAACACCGAAGCCGCCGACACCTGCTGATAGCTGCCGCTCATCGCCTTCAATCGCTGATGGATCGACGCGCCCTGACGGCGGATGCCTTCGGCGTCGAGCCCGTCGAGCAGATCGACGATGCGTTCGTTCAGCGTCACGTTGAGATCGAACACCTTGAGCGCGTGCTCTTCGGCGACCCGCGCGTTACGCGCGACGGCGTTGCCCGCGTCGGTTTCGCGGGCGCGGAAATCGGTAAAGGCGGTAAGCGCGACGTAGACGCAAGGCAACACGATGGCCGCAACCAGCAGCGCATACAGCGTCATGCGCTGCGCGGCGAAGTTGCGTTCGGGCACCACCGGAAACGGCGGTTCCTCTTGCCACTGTTCCGTGGCTTGCTCGGCGTCGGACTCCTCGCGTGGCGGCGTCATTTTTGGCGGAGATTGGCAGCTTTTACTCGTGCGCGGACATGAAAGGACGCTGTGAGCCCCGTGCGACCGTTCTTCCGCAGTGTAACCACGACTAGCATGCACGAACGATGCCAGTTTGCGTGTCCGGAACGGGCGAGTATAGCGTGAAATCGGGTCAGTTCATCATACGCGGCGAACTTAGCGAGAGATTCAAAAGCGCAAACGTACACAAAAGTGAGAAAGGTATGACAAATGCGCCTGATGAGGCGGATTTACCAATATGGTGCATCCACCGGCGCATTCGATTCGATGTCGGCCTTCTGTCGAGTTGCTTTGACATTCTGTTGCACCGACAATGCGTCTTGTCCGATGTTTATGCTCACGCGCAGCGTTTCGCCCGGAGAAATGCCGCGTGAAATCGTGCGCTGGTCCGTAAAGATCGCCGGAGCGGTGTCGTAAACATGCCCGAGAGCGTCCTGTGCGGTCTCATCCGAAGCTACAAGCCCCGAACTAGAACCGCTTACCGATTCTGCCGACCATGCCGTTGCCGATTGTCATAGCCGATGATTCCCTGCTCGCCCGCAAGGTGCTGACGCGCTCGCTGCCCGAGGACTGGGACGTCGACATTTCCTATGCGACCAACGGACGCGAGGCGCTGGAGTTGTATCGCGCGGGCCGCGCTTCCGTGATGTTTCTCGACCTGACGATGCCCGACATGACCGGCTATCAGGTGCTGGACGCGCTGCAGCACGAAGATCTCAACGTGTTCGTGATCGTCGTATCCGCCGATGTGCAGCCGATGGCCAAGGAACGCGTGCGCTCGCTCGGCGCGATCGCGTTTCTGGAGAAGCCGGTGACGCCCGATGCATTGCGGCCCGTTTTGAAGGAGTACGGACTTCATGGCTGATCAGTCGATTCAGGCTTTCAACGAAGACCAGCGCGACGCCCTCCAGGAAGTCGCCAACATGGCGATGGGCCAGGCCGCGACGCGCCTGTCGAAGCTGCTGGGCACGTTCATCGAACTGTCGGTGCCGCGCGTGCGCGTGGTCGACGTGTCGGAGGCATCGGGCGCGCTCGCCGAAATGACCGGCATCACCGATACCGTGACGGCCGTGCGCCAGGGCTTCCGCTCGGACATCAAGGGCGAGGCGATCGTGCTGTGCAAGAGCGGCAGCGTCGATTAGCTGTGCGCGCTCGTCGACGATCCGTAAACCAAGTCGAGCTACGAAACCACGACCCGCGCCAAACTGATTTTCGACGTGGCGACCGTGCTGATGGGCGCGTGCGTGTCGTGCATTTTCGACAACCTCGGCCGCGCGCCGATTTTCTCGCCGCCGGGCATGCTCGGACAGGATTTGTCGCTGGACGACGTGTTCCAGCCCGGCATGCTGGCGTGGAAAACCGCGCTGCTGCTCGAAGTGAATTTCGCGCTGGAAGATCACAGCTTCCGCGCGCATCTGGTGATGCTGATGGCCGAAGATGCGATTTCGCATCTGAATCAGGCGCTCGACGCACTCCTGTCGAGCCTCTGAGCGACGCATGGAACAACTGCGGCAGGTGCTGAGCGAGCTGGTGATCGAACGGGTGGGGTTCGGCATTTTCGTGCTCGACCGCGACCTGAACGTGCTGATGTGGAACCGCTTCATGGCGGACCACAGCGGCAAGCCGGCCGAACAGGTGATCGGCCGCTCGATCTTCGCCAGTTTTCCGGAACTGCCGCGCGTGTGGTTTACGCGCAAGGTCGAAAGCGTGTTCCAGCTCGGCAGCTTCGCGTTCAGTTCGTGGGAACAGCGGCCGTATCTCTTCAAGTTCGACCATGACCGGCCGATCACCGGCGGCGTCGACTACATGCAGCAGGACTGCACCTTCATGCCGGTCACGCACGAGCGCGACGTCGGTGCGGTCTGCGTGACCATTTCCGATGTCACCCACGCCAGCATGATGCAGCGCGCCCGCGACGAAGCCGTCGCCAAGCTGCAGGAATTCGCCGATCGCGACGGGCTGACGGGCATCGCCAACCGGCGTTATTTCGATCACCGGCTGGGCGACCAATTTTCGCGCTGGCAGCGCTACGGCGGCGAACTGTCGATGCTGCTGTTCGACCTCGACCATTTCAAACGCATCAACGATCAGCTCGCCCATCTCGTCGGCGATACCGTGTTGCGCGTGATGGCCGAACGCGTCGCCCGGACCGTGCGCGTGCAGGACGTGTTCGGACGCTTCGGCGGCGAGGAGTTCGCGCTGCTGCTGCCGTGCACGCCCTTCGACGACGCGATGGTCGTCGCCGAGAAAGTGCGCTGCGTGATCGGCGAAACGCCGATCGACGTGAAGGGCGCGCGCGTGCCGGTCACGGCGAGCGTCGGCGTGGCGACGGCGCGGCGCGACGTCACCTCGTCATACGAGGCGCTCATCAATGAATCCGATGCGGCGTTGTATACCGCCAAGCGAGAAGGGCGCAACCGGACGGTCGGCTTCGCCTGAGGCCCGCGCCGAAGCCTTCGCGCAGGCGACACGCGCGGGGCACCGTAACGGGGCGCAAATTGGTATACTTTGAGTCGCTTCCGGCCGAGTCATCGCCGGAAGCGCGCCGTTCTTCCCGCGTTCGAACCCCCGTGCATCACGCAAGCGCCAGGTCATTCCGCGCGCATCCGGGTCTCGTCGCCGCCGGCGTCGTCTCTCAATGCGCCCGCCAGTCGCCGGGGGCGCCACCGCGGAGTCCGCCTTGGCCGTTTCCAATATCATCGCTGACGAAGAATCTTCCACCGATGCCGCGAAGGCATCGTCGGGGAGCTCGTTTTATCTCGCGATGCGCATCCTCCCGGCCGCGCAGCGCGACGCGATGTACCAGATCTACGCGTTTTGCCGCGCTGTCGACGATATCGCCGACAAAGGCACGCTGCCGCGCCGCGAACGCGCCGTCGCGCTCGATCGCTGGCGCGACGACATCGACGCGTGCTACGCCGGCACGCCGAAAAAATCGCTCGAGGCGCTGACGCGCCATATCCAGTCGTTCCACCTGTCGCACGACGATTTCCAGGCCGTGATCGACGGCATGGCGATGGACGCCGCATGCGATATTGTCGCGCCGGACGAAGCCACGCTCGACCTGTATTGCGACCGCGTCGCGAGCGCCGTGGGCCGTCTGTCGGTGAGAATCTTCGGGATGCACGAGGACGCCGGACGCCGGCTGGCGCACCATCTCGGCCGCGCGCTGCAACTGACCAACATCCTGCGCGATATCGACGAAGACGCCGGCATCGGCCGCGTCTACCTGCCGCGCGAACTGCTGGCGCGCGAAGGCATTTCGACCAGCGATCCGGCCAGCATCGTCGGCGACGCGCGGCTGCCGCGCGTGTGCGCCGTGCTCGCCGAACGCGCCAAGGGACATTACGCACAGTCCGACGCGATCATGGCGGCGTCGCCCCGATCGCAGGTGCGCGCGCCGCGCATCATGTCGGCCGCGTATCGCACGGTGCTCGACGCCAATCTCAAGCGCGGCTTCGACCTGCCGCGCGAGCGCGTGCGCACGCCGCGTTCGCGCCTGTTGTGGATCGTGGCGCGCAATCTGATCTGATGCCGCGGCTGGTTCACGTCGTCGGCGCCGGTCTTGCCGGACTCGCGGCAGCGGTGCAGGCGCAGCGGCGCGGCGCGCGCGTCGTGCTGCACGAAGCCGCATCGCACGCGGGCGGACGCTGCCGTTCCTATTTCGATACGAAGCTCGGGCTCACCGTCGACAACGGCAATCATCTGCTGCTGTCGGGCAATCAATCGGCGATCGCGTATCTCCGTGCGATCGGCGCGACCGATACGCTCGAAGGTCCCGCGCAGGCCGAGTATCCGTTCTTCGATCTGGCGAGCGGTCAGGAATGGGCGATCCGCATGTCGAACGGCCGTCTGCCGCGCTGGATTTTCGATGCAGACGCGCGCGTGCCGAACTCGCAGCCCGCCGACTATCTCGCCTTGCTGCCGGTGCTGTTCGCCAAGCCGGGCCGCACCGTCGATGAAACCGTGCGCAAAAAAGGCCGCGTGTGGGATCTGCTGATCCGTCCGCTGCTGCGCACGATGCTCAACGCCGATCCGTCCGAGGCAAGCGCGACCGTCGCCGGGCAATTGCTGCGCGAAACGCTGGCGGCGGGCGGGCAGGCGTGCCGTCCGCTGATCGCGAAGAGCGGGCTGTCGAATGCCTTCATCGAACCGGCGCTGCGGCATCTGCAGTACGGCGGCGCGGAAATTCGGCTCGGCGCGCGCGTCGCGGGCATCGGCGTTTCGGGCACGGATTCGAAGGAGCGTGTAAGCTCGCTCGCGTTCGACGATTCGACGGACTCGCTTGTGATCGCGCCCGGCGACGGCGTTGTGCTCGCGGTGCCGCCGGACGTCGCGCGCAGGCTGGTGCCGGACATCGCCGCGCCGGATACGTATCGCGCAATCGTTACCGTGCACTTCGCCGTCGATGCGCCGATGGGCGCCGCGCCGCTGACGTGCTTCGTCAACGGCACGTCGGACTGGCTGTTCGCGCGCGACGACCGGCTCTCGGTGACGCTGGCAAGCGCCGACCGGCTGCTCGCCACGCCGCACGACGAGCTCGCGCGCACCGCCTGGCGCAAAGTCGCGAAAGCCATGCGGCTGCCGCCGGAGCCTGCGCCGCCCTGGCAGGTCGTCGTCGACGAACACGCGACTTTTGCCGCGATACCCTCGCAGGAAGGACTGCGCGCGGGGACGCGCACGCGCTGGAACAATTTCACGCTCGCGGGCGACTGGACGGCCACCGGCCTGCCCGCGACGATCGAAGGCGCTATCCGCTCGGGCCAGAAGGCCGCGGATACGCTGATGAACCCATCGATGGAAAGCAGATGAACGATTTATCCCTGTCGGCCGAAACGACTCCGCCGGCGAACGCCACAGCAGCCACGGCAGCCACAGCCGAGACACTCGCCACGCCCGTCACGCGCGCGTTGCCCGATTCCGCGCTCGACGCGACGATCAACCGCGCCACCGACGCGCTGCTCGCGGCGCAGCTTCCCGATGGCTACTGGCTGTACGAACTCGAAGCCGACGCTACCATTTCGGCCGAATACGTGCTGCTCGTCCACTATCTCGGCGAGCAGGCGAATCCCGAACTCGAAGCGAAGATCGGCAGCTATCTGCGCCGTATCCAGCGCGAGAACGGCGGCTGGCCGCTGTTCGCCGATGGCGCGATGGACGTCTCCGCGACCGTCAAGGCGTACTTCGCGCTGAAAATGATCGGCGATTCGCCCGATGCCGACCACATGCAGCGCGCGCGCGGCGCGATTCTGGCGGCGGGCGGCGCGGAAAAGGTCAACGTCTTCACGCGCATCTTGCTGGCGCTGTTCGGCGTGGTGTCGTGGCGCGCGGTGCCGATGATGCCCGTCGAGATCATGCGTCTGCCGATGTGGTTCCCGTTCCATCTGTCGAAGGTGTCGTACTGGGCGCGCACGGTGATCGTGCCGTTGCTGGTGCTGAACGCCAAACGCCCGCGCGCGCGCAATCCGCGCGGCGTGCGTATCGACGAAGTGTTTCGCGATCTGCCCGTCAACACGGGCATGCCGTCGCGTTCGGGGCATCAGAGCCGCGGCTGGTTCGCATTTTTCCGCGTCGTCGATTCGATTCTGCGCGTGGCCGATCCCGTGCTGCCGAAGGGCGTCCGCGAGCAGGCCATCAACGAAGCCGTGCGTTTCGTCGACGAACGGCTGAACGGCGAGGACGGCCTCGGCGCGATTTTCCCGGCGATGGCCAACTCGGTGATGATGTACGACGTGCTCGGCTACCCGCCCGAGCATCCGAACCGGGCGATCGCGCGCAAGTCGCTCGACAAGCTGCTGATCATCGACGACGCCGACGATGGCGAAGCGTATTGCCAGCCGTGTCTGTCGCCGGTGTGGGATACGTCGCTGGCGGCGCATGCGCTGCTCGAAACCGGCATGCCGAAGGCGCGCGCGGCGGTGTCGCGCGGTCTCGAATGGCTGCGTCCGCTGCAGATTCTGGATGTGCGCGGCGATTGGATTTCGCGTCGTCCGAATGTGCGGCCGGGCGGCTGGGCGTTCCAGTTCGCCAATCCGCATTATCCGGACGTCGACGATACGGCTGTCGTCGCGATGGCGATGGAACGCGCCGACCGCGAAAACGGCACGGCGATGTACGGCGAGGCGATCGCGCGCGGGCGCGAGTGGATCGTCGGCATGCAGAGCGGCGACGGCGGCTGGGGCGCGTTCGAGCCGGAAAACACCCACGAATATCTCAACAACATCCCGTTTTCGGATCACGGCGCGCTGCTCGATCCGCCGACCGTCGATGTCTCCGCGCGCTGCCTGTCGATGCTCGCGCAACTTGGCGAAACGCCCGCCAACAGCGAACCGGCGCGGCGCGCGCTCGATTACATCGTCAAGCGGCAGGAACGCGATGGCAGCTGGTACGGGCGATGGGGCCTGAACTACGTCTACGGCACCTGGTCGGCGCTGTGCGCGCTGAATGCGGCGGGCATCGGCCCGGACGATTCGCGCGTGAAGCGCGGCGCGGACTGGCTTATCGCCATTCAGAACGCGGACGGCGGCTGGGGCGAGGACGGCGAGAGCTACAAGCTCGACTATCGCGGTTACGAGCAGGCGCAGAGCACGGCATCGCAGACGGCGTGGGCCGTGCTCGGGCTGATGGCGGCGGGCCGCGTGGACGATCCGGCGGTCGCGCGCGGCATCGACTGGTTGCTGAAGACGCAGCAGGATCATGGGCTGTGGGACGAAACGCGCTTCACCGCGACCGGTTTCCCGCGCGTGTTTTATCTGCGCTATCACGGCTATCGCAAGTTCTTCGCGCTGTGGGCGCTGGCGCGGTATCGCAATCTGACGCGCGAAGGTCTGACGCGCGTGTCGGTGGGCATGTGAAAGCGCTCGTCGGGCGATCCGCCGACGCCGCGCGTCGCGACATGCGCTGCATCGCGCCCGTGATCGCGGTCACCGGCATGGCGTTCGAAGCGAAGATCGCGCGCGGACGCGGCGTCGAAGCTGTGTACGCGGCGCGCGCCGACTGGCTGGAGCGCGCGTTGTCCGAAGCGTTGACGCGCGGCTGCTCGGGCATCGTCAGCTTCGGGACGGCGGGCGGACTCGCGCCGGATCTGGAACCGGGAACGCTGATCATCGCGGATACGGTGAGCGGTCCGTTCGGTCCGTTCGGTCCGCTGAAGACGGACGAGGCGTGGTCGGCCCGCATCGTCGATGCGCTGGCGAGCCCGCCGCTCGCGCGCGTCACGCGTCGCGGCGCGATGGCGGGCGTCGCCGCGCCGGTCAAGAGCGAGGCGGAAAAGCGCTCGCTGCATTCGGCGTCGGGCGCGCTGGCGGTCGATATGGAATCGCATATCGCCGGGGCGATCGCGACGGCGCGCGGCTTGCCGTTCGCGGTGTGCCGCGCGGTGGTCGATCCGGCGTGGCGCACCTTGCCGCCAGCCGCCACGGCAGGCCTGCGCGATGACGGCACGACCACGATCGGCCCGATTTTGCGCGAACTGATGCGCCAGCCATCGCAATTCGGCGCGCTGCTGCGCCTCGCCGGCGATGCGCGCGCGGCCAAATCGACGCTCGTTCAGGCGCGCCATGCGTTCGACATCGCGGGCGCATTCGCTTTCGACTGATTTTTAATCTTGCTTTCTGCGGGTTAACCCCTATCTCAGTATAATCAAGGAAAACCCTTAGTCGATGCGCGCGCTATTCGCTGCGCATCTGCAGGAAAGACAGAGGATCAGCCATGAATTTTCATACTCGCAAATGGGTCAAGCCCGAAGACCTGAATCCGAACGGCACGCTGTTCGGCTGCAGCCTGCTGCGCTGGATCGACGAGGAAGCGGCCATTTACGCCATCCCGCAACTGGGCAATCAGCGCGTCGTGACCAAGTTCATGTCGGAAATCAACTTCGTGAGTTCGGCGCGTCAGGGCGACATCATCGAACTGGGCATCACGGCGACGCATTTCGGCCGCTCGTCCATCACGCTGCGCGCGGAAGTGCGCAACAAGATCACGCGTAAAAGCATTCTGACGGTCGAGAAGATGGTGTTCGTGAATCTCGACGAGAAAGGCGACCAGTCGCCGCACGGCCGCACGCAGATTCGTTACGCGGATGAGCTGTTCGAGCAGTATCGGAAGGATGTGGGCGAGGTGGAAGCGCCGAAGTTGTCGGTTGAGGATTTGGCGGAGGAAGCGCAATAACGCATTTGGCATGCGCGCCAGTTGAGCCTAAAATAGGGCTAAATTTAGCCCTATTTTTATCATGGAACGCATTCACAGCGTACTCAGCGTCAGCATCTCGGAGTTCAAACAGAATCCGAGCAAGGTGATCGAAGAGGCCAACGGTGAGCCGGTCGCCGTGCTCAATCACAATCGCCCGGCGTTCTACACGGTTTCGCCCGAAGTCATGGCTCAAATGGCCGAGCTATATGACGAGCAGCAACTCGCGAAGCATGTGCAATCTCGCCTCAAGTCGGTGAGCCGCGCGGTCAAGGTCGATCTCGACGATCTTTGATGCCATATGAACTTCGCTTCGTGCCGGAAGCGCTGGAAGACTGGGCACAGCTAGACGGATCGATCAAAACGCTGTTCAAGGCCGGCCTCAAAAAGCGGCTTCTGACTCCACGTGTTCCCGGTGCCGAACTCAGGTCGCCATTGGTCGATTGCTACAAGATCAAAATACGCGGCATCGGCTATCGGCTGGTGTATCTCGTGCGTGACGGCGAAGAGCCGGCCGATATCGTCGTGCTCGCGGTCGGGCGTCGTGGTGGCGGCATCTACGAGGCAGCCGCTGCCGTTTGGGAGCAAGGACGCAGTCTCGAAGACGAGTGAACCGGTCAACGTCGCGAAGAAAAACTGGCGCTTTCCGCGCCCGTTTCCATTTCTACCCGCTCACCGGCATCACTTCTTCGCCGCACCCGGATCGTCATACTGCGGCAAGCCCATCGCCTTGCTCGAACTCGGGCCGGGACCGTTCGTGTCCGGCGTGTTCGCGCCACCGGCCGGCGCCGATGCGCCCGGATCGCTGTAGTTCGGCAAGCCTTGCTCCGAACTGCCGCCGCCCGTGCTTCCCGCCGGCGCGCTCGCGCCTTCCGGCGTTGCCGCGCCTTCATCGCCATAGTCGGGCAAGGTCGAGGCACCGCGGCCCGTCAGCAGATACTGGCGACGCTGCATATACGCATCGCGGACGAAGGCGTATTTGTCGAGCGCCGCTTGCGACAGAAGATCGGTCGCGCCGATCAGATCGGCACGCGCGCTGATGAAGTTCACGCCGTACAGCGGCCAGCGAATATAGTCGTCGGCATAGCTGATCGGATTCACGCGCCAGTCGACCAGCCAGGTGGTCGAATCGCGAATCGAGCTCGGACCGAGCAGCGGAATCACCAGATACGGTCCGGAAGGCATGCCGTAATGGCCGAGCGTCAGACCGAAATCCTGATGATGCTTCGGCAAGCCCGCAGGCGAAGCAATATCGATCAAACCGCCGATACCGAACACCGAGTTCATCGCGATCCGCATCAAATCGTGCGTCGCGTCGGTGATCTTCAGCTGCAGCAGGTTGTTCGCGAAGTTGCTGAAATCGCCCAGATTCGAGAAGAAGTTGCTGACCGCCGTGCGGAACGGGCTCGGCGTGTAGTCGACGTAAAACTGCGCGGCCGGCTTCGAGACGTAGGTATCGAGCGTGTCGTTGAACTTGAAGACCGTCCGGTTCATCGGCTCGAGCGGGTCTTTCGGATTGCGATCCGGGCCGGTCGCGCATCCCGTCGTCGCGATCGTCGAGGCAATGGCCAGACTCCATCCCAGTTTGCGTAGCGCGCTTTTCGATAAGGCCGATCCCACGGTCATTCTTCAATTCCTCTTAGGTTGTCATGTCGTTCGGCGACGCGCAGCTTCGCCCGGTCGGCCGCGCGCACGCGGCGCGGCTTGCCCATCAGCACGGGCTGGAACACCACCGCGCCGATCAGCGTGCAAAAGAGCGACAACGCCAGCAGCCGGCCCATGCTGGACGTGCCCGGATGATGCGAAAACCACAGGCTGCCGAACGCGGTCGCGGTAGTCGCGGCGCTGAACATCACGGCATGAGTGAGACTGGATTGCAGCAAGCGCGTCTGACCCGAGCGCCAGGCCATCACGAAGTAAACCTTGAACGCCACGCCGACCCCGAGCATGAGCGGCAACGCAATGATGTTCGCGAAGTTGAGCGGCATCCGGAACACGACGCACAACTCGAGCGTGACGATGGCGGAAACGAGCAACGGTACCAAAGTTCTCAGAACATCGCCGAAACGACGCAGCGCGATCCATAGCAGCACGGCAATGGCGATCAGCGAATACGCGGCCGCCTGCTGGAACGCCTTGATGATCAGGTCCGCCGAATGACGCACCGAAATCGGCCCGCCGATGGCGTTCGGCTCGGCCTTCTGCACGGCATCGGCGAAATGGGCGAGCAGGGTGTCGTCGTTGGGATCGACGCCGGGCGGCGTTTTCGGCGACACGGAGACGAGCGCTTGTCCCTTCGCGTTGATCAGGTCGTCGGCGAGCGCGGGCGGCAGCGTATCGCGGGTGATTTCGCTCGGCGTGAGCAGCGCGCGCAATTGCGCCAGCGCGATGCGCAATGGATCGGCCATCGCGTGTTCGGCGCGATCGCGGGTGGCGGCATCGACGGCGGCGAGCTTGGCGAGCGTCTGCGACAGATGCTTGGCTTCGTTCGCGCCCGCGCCGGGATGTTCGTCGGCGGCGAGCGACAACTGGCTCGACACGCGCTTGAGCGTCGCGACGCGCACGTCGTCCGTGACCGGCGATGCCGTTTGCTGCGTGAGCGCGGGCATCAGCTGATCGGCGGCCGTTTTGATGAGCGCGAGCTTTTGCGGCTGATCGGCGGGAATCAGCGACGAGAGCGTCGATGCGCTGCCCACTTGCGGCAGCGCGCGCAGCTTCGCGGCGATGCGGTCGGCATCCGCGAGCGACGGCGCCAGCACGGCCACATTGTTCACCGACGCTTCCGGCGAATCCTTCAGCGAGGCGAGCGTCGCCATCGACTCCGTGTGCGGATCCTTCAGATGCAGCGGATTGAAGTCGAAGCGCAACTGCGTCAGCAGCGGCAACGAGCCGATCACGACGACCAGCGTGCCGATCAGCACCGGCTTGCGATGCCGATCGAGGAATTCATCGACGGGAGCGAGCACCGGAAAGCCCGGCGAACTGGCTTCGCCCGGCGGCGCGAACACCTTGATCAGCGCGGGCAGCAGCGTCATGTTCGTGATGTACGCGACGAACATGCCGACGCCCGCGATCAAGCCGAGTTCCGACACGCCGCGATACGCCGTCGGCAGGAACGAGAAGAAGCTCGCGGCGGTCGCGGCGGCGGCGAGCGTGAGCGGCACGGCGACATGCCGCGCGGTCTCCGCCAGCGATACATCGAGCCGCTTGTGCTTGTGCCGTTCCTCGCGATACTTCACGCCGAACTGAATGCCGAAGTCCACGCCCAGGCCGACGAACAGCACCATGAACGCGACCGAAATCATGTTGAGCGCGTGGACCATCATCAGGCCGAGCGCGGCGGTGATCGCGAGCCCGACGAACAGCGTGATGAACACCGCGAGAATCATGCGCTTGGAGCGCAGCGCGACCCACAGGATCATCAGCACGACGAGGAAGGTCAGCACGCCGTTGAGCACCGCGCCGTCCTGCACGGAGGCGAATTCCTCGTCGGCGAGCGGTTGCGCGCCGGTCAGACGCACGCGCGCCGCATACTTTTTGTCCAGGCCGAGTTCGGTGAACTTGGCGCGGATCGCATCCGATGCACCCGCCGCCGCCTTCAGCGCGTTGAAGTTAAGTTCGGGAATGACGGTGACGAACGCGCGTCCCGGCTGACCGTCCTTCGATGAATCGGCGATATCGCGCCACGAGAACGCGGCGGGCTGATTCGCGAGCACGCGGTCGAGCACCGTCGCGCTCGTGCCCAGCAAATGCGACATCTGGCCGAGATTCACCTGACCGAGCATCAGCGGCACGTTGAGCGTGGTGTTGAGCGTCTGCGCGAGGCCGGTCAGCGTCGGATCGTGCGCGAGCTGATTGACGAGCGGGCGCGCCTGCGCGAGCTGCTTCGTGACTTCATCGACCTTGGCGGGCGGCAAGTAGAGCAGGCCGTTGTGCTCGAAGAAATCGCCGCCTTCCGGCTGCGCGACCGACTTGAATTGCTCCGGCTCCTTCGCGAGCGCGGTGGCGAGTTCCGTCGCGGCGGCGCTGGCGAATTCGGGCGCGGGCGCATCCACCACGATCAGCAGCGTCGCGCCGCGCGAGGGGAATGCATCGTCGATGGCTTTATCGCGCGCCGCCCAGTCGGGCTCGTTCTCGATCAACTGACTGACATCCGTGCTGATCTTGAAGTGATGGACGACATAAATCGTGCTCAGCACGCCGAGCAGCAGCGAAAGGCCGATAATCCGCGCCGGCTTGCGGATGGCCAGCGTAACGAAGCGGGTAATGTTGGACGTCAGCATGAAGACGCTACCGGATGGTCCTGTATTTTTTTGCGCACCGCAGTGCGGACAACGTTGAGGCCGAGATTCGGCGAAGTTCGGTTCTAACGCATGAAACGATTACGATCGCCGCGCAAGTATACCGGTCCGTTTCACTAGCCGACCGCGCCTGACGCGGAGTGAACTGTCGCGTGGCGGCGCTGTCGGTATACTGGCTCCACAGCCTTAACCGGCGGCCTTCGCCGCCGACGAACCATCAAGAATAGAGAACGGGCGCCATGAAACGCTATTTGTCGATTTACTTCGCTTTCCTCCTCGCCACGCTGACTTTTTCCGGCGCGGCGCTTGCCCAGACCAGTCCCGATGCCGTCGTGAAGGATGCCGTCCAGGGCACCGTCAACGCGATGAAGGCCGATCCCAAAGCACGCGGCGGCGACATGGCGAAGATCACCGAACTCGTCGAGACGCGCTTTCTGCCCGCCACCGACTTTCAGCGCACGACGCGCATCGCCGTAGGCAAGGCGTGGACCAGCGCCACGCCCGAGCAGCAAAAACAGCTGTACGACCAGTTCCAGACCTTGCTCGTTCGCACCTATGCCGCGTCCCTGTCGCAATTGCGCGACCAGGACGTGAGCTTCCGCTTCGACGCGCCCAAGATCGACGCCGGCGCGAAGGATACGGTCGTCGAATCGCACGTGGTGTCGGCGGGCGGCGGCGACAATCCGGTGCGCTATCGGCTGGAAAAAATGCCGCAAGGCTGGAAAATCTACGACATCGACATGATGGGCGCCTGGCTCATCCAGGTCTATCAGTCGCAATTCGCCGGTCAGTTGCAGAAGGGCGGCGTCGATGCGCTCATCAAGTATCTGTCGGAACACAACGCCCGCTCGGCCGGCTGATCGCCCGAACATTCAAAAGCGCCGATGCTCCACCGCGAACTTGATCAATTCGGCCTGACCGTCGATATCGAGTTTGCGCTTCAGGTTGAGCCGGTGCGTTTCCACCGTCCGCACCGACAAACCATGCTGCTGCGCGATCTGCTTGCTCGATAACCCTTGCGCCAGCGCATCGAGGATATCGAGTTCGCGCGGCGTCAGACGTTCGAGCGGCGTCTGCATCGATTGTGCCTGGATCATGCGCGCGGCCAGTCCCGCGCTGAAGAAGGTCCGCCCGGCCAAAACCGCATCGATCGCCTGGACGATTTCCGTCGCCGGCGAATCCTTCAGCACATAACCGCTCGCGCCCGCGCGTACCGCCTGCGTCACGTATTCGACGTTGTCGTGCATCGACAGCATCAGCACGCGGATGCCGAGATGCCGCTCGTGAAACAGCGCCGCGAGCTGAATGCCGCTCATGCCCGCCATGCCGACGTCCATCAGCGCGAGATCGGGCGGATTCGCTTCGTCGGCGGCGAGCGCGAGCGCTTCGTCCGCGTTGCCCGCTTCGCCGATCACACGCAGATGCGGCATCGCGTCGAGTCGCGCGCGCAGGCCGTCGCGCACCAGCGGATGATCGTCGACGAGGATGACGCGGGCAGGTTCAGAGTGCATCGGCATGTCCTTGCGTGTTGGGTGCGGCGAGCGGCAGCGGAACTGTCGCGACGACGGCGGTGCGGCCGAGTTGCGACTCGATGCGCAGCTTGCCGCCGAGCGTATCGAGCCGTTCGCGCATGTTGCGCAGGCCGAGGCCGCGCGCCGGATCGGACAGGATCGCGGACACGTCGAAGCCCTGTCCGTTATCGACGATTTCCAGACTCACCGCATGCTTCGATACATCGAGCGTGAGCGCGGCGCGCGTGGCCTTCGCGTGGCGCGTGATGTTGTTCAGCGCTTCCTGCGCGATGCGAAAGAGTACCGTGTTGACGGTATCCGGCAAGTCGGTGGGGCGCGACGCGGATTCGAAGCTCACCTCGAGTCCTTCCTGTCCGTCGAGTTCGCGCGCGAGTTGTTCGAGCGCGGCGGCGAGGCCGAGATCGTCGAGCATCGTCGGTCGCAGCGCGTGCGAGATGCGGCGCACTTCGCGCAACGTGCCCGACAAGCGGCCGAGGCTCGTGGACAGCGCGGCTTCGGCATCGGGCTCGCGTGCCTTGCCGCGTTCGAATCGCAACAGCGCCGATTCGAGCAGCAGCTTGACCGACACCAGCATCTGACTGATGCCGTCGTGCAATTCGCGCGACAGCCGCGCGCGTTCCTGTTCCTGCGATTCCACCACTTGCCGCGCGAGTCGCTTGAGCTTGATATCCGCGCTGCGATGCTCGCTGATATTCAGCACGGCCGCGCACAACGCGATGCTCGCCAGCGCCGCCAGCGCGATCGCGCCGATCCACATTACCGTGCGATCGATGTTCGACGCCGCCTGCGCATCGATGCGCGCGAGCGTCGTTTCCACGTCTTCCAGATAGATGCCGGTGCCGATCATCCAGCCCCATCGTTCGAGCGGAATCACGTAGCCGAGCTTGGGCGCGAGCTTGCCGGTCGACGGACGTCGCCACACGTAGCGCACATAGCCGCCGCCGCGCGATGCCTGATTGATGAGCGCCTGAATGGTCAGCGCGCCGTTCGGATCGCGCATCAGCCATAAATCCTTGCCGACCAGATCCGGCTGACGCGGATGCATCAGCGATTTGCCGCGCATCGTGTAGACGAAAAAGTAGCCGTCCTGTCCGAAGTCGAGCCGCTGCAAGGCATCGAGCGCGAGCTGACGGCGCGCGTCTTCGCTGCGGGGATCGCCGGGCGGCGCGTCGTAGTACGGCGAAATCGCGCTCTTGGCGATCTCCACGTAATGCCGCAGTTCGAGCTCCTTGCTCGACATGTAGGCCGATTGCGTGGTCGCGTGCTGCGCCTGCGCGAGCGATGTCGCCTGTTGCCGCACGCCATATTCGATACCGCCGATCGCGAGCGCGAACGGCACGATGGCGAGCAGAAAGATCTTGGCCTTGAGATTCATGACACAGGGTTTGCCGCTACGTGAAGCTACGTAGCGCGACGTACGTAGTGTTGCGCTTGTGAGCGATCGAGCGAAAGCGAATACTACCGCCCAATGCGTCTTTGCGGCGCATCGATAGAGACCGAGGGCTTACCCCAAGTCATAACACTCAAGGAGACACCATGAATCGGGCTTCCGGATTCCTGGTCTGGATCGCGCTCGCGCTGCTGGGCGCGTTCGCATTCGGCACCATCGCACTTGCGCACGGCGAGCGCGTCAGCGCTTTGTGGATCGTCATCGCGGTGGTCTGCGTTTATCTCATCGCGTATCGATTTTATTCGCGCTTTATCGCGGGCAAGGTGTTGCAACTCGACGGCCTGCGCATGACGCCGGCCGTGCGTCACAACGACGGCCTCGACTACGTGCCGACCAACAAGTACGTGCTGTTCGGGCATCACTTCGCGGCGATCGCGGGCGCGGGTCCGCTGGTCGGCCCGGTGCTCGCCGCGCAGATGGGCTACACGCCCGGCATGCTGTGGATTCTCGCGGGCGTGGTGTTCGCGGGCGCGGTGCAGGATTTCGTCATCCTGTTCATTTCCACGCGACGCGATGGCCGCTCGCTCGGCGATCTCATCAAGATGGAACTCGGCACCGTGCCCGGCGTGATCGCGCTGTTCTGCGCGTTCCTGATCATGGTGATCATTCTCGCGGTGCTCGCGCTGATTGTCGTGAAGGCGCTGACGAATTCGCCGTGGGGCACGTTCACCGTCGCCGCGACGATTCCGATCGCGTTGTTCATGGGCATCTACACGCGCTATATCCGTCCGGGGAAGATCGGCGAAGTGTCGATCATCGGCTTCGTCGGGCTGATGCTGGCGATCGTGTTCGGCGGCCACGTCGCGGAATCGGCGACGATCGCGCCGTACTTCACGTTCACCGGCGTGCAGCTCGTGTGGATTCTGATCGGTTACGGTTTCGTCGCGTCGGTGTTGCCGGTGTGGCTGCTGCTCGCGCCGCGCGATTATCTGTCGACCTTTCTCAAGATCGGCACGATTCTCGGCTTGGCCATCGGCATTCTGATCGTCGCGCCCGAACTGAAGATGCCCGCGTTCACGAAGTTCGTCGACGGCAGCGGGCCGGTGTGGGCGGGCAATCTGTTCCCGTTCCTGTTCATCACGATCGCGTGCGGCGCGGTGTCGGGCTTCCACGCGCTGATCTCGTCGGGCACGACGCCCAAGATGATCGACAACGAAGTGAACATGCGCTTCATCGGCTACGGCGCGATGCTGATGGAATCGTTTGTCGCGATCATGGCGCTCGTGGCTGCGTGCGTGATCGAGCCGGGCGTCTACTTCGCGATGAACAGCCCCGCCGCCGTGCTCGGCACGACGCCGGAAGCGGTCGCGCAGACGGTATCGGGCTGGGGCTTCATGCTGACGCCGGATATGCTGACGTCGACGGCGAAGGCGGTCGGCGAGACGACGATCATCGCGCGAGCGGGCGGCGCACCGACGCTGGCGGTCGGCATGGCGCACATTCTGCATCAGGTGATCGGCGGCGAAGCGATGATGGCGTTCTGGTATCACTTCGCGATTCTCTTCGAGGCGCTGTTCATCCTCACCGCCGTCGATGCAGGCACGCGCGCTGGCCGCTTCATGCTGCAGGACTTGCTCGGCACGTTTCATCCGGCGCTGCGCCGCACGGAATCGCTGCCGGCGAACCTGGTTGCGACGGGTTTGTGCGTGGCCGCGTGGGGC
Source organism: Candidatus Burkholderia verschuerenii (assembly GCF_001189365.1). Taxonomy (GTDB): domain Bacteria; phylum Pseudomonadota; class Gammaproteobacteria; order Burkholderiales; family Burkholderiaceae; genus Caballeronia; species Caballeronia verschuerenii. Next base: position 28,937 of record NZ_LFJJ01000001.1, read on the forward strand.
TACTTCCTGTATCAGGGCGTGGTCGATCCGTTTGGCGGCATCAATACGCTGTGGCCGTTGTTCGGCATCTCGAACCAGATGTTGGCCGGTATCGCGCTGATGCTCGGCACCGTCGTGCTGTTCAAGATGAAGCGCGAGCGTTACGCATGGGTCACGCTCGTGCCGACGGTGTGGCTGCTCATCTGCACGCTGACCGCGGGCTGGCAGAAGATTTTCGATGCGAATCCGAAAGTCGGCTTCCTCGCCCACGCGTCCAAGCTGAAAGACGCATTCGACGCAGGCAAGGTCATGGCGCCGGCGAAGTCACTGCCGGAGATGCAGCGCATCATCTTCAACGATTACGTCGATGCGGTGCTCGCCGGGCTGTTCATGTTCGTGGTGCTGAGCATCGCGGTGTTCGGCGTGGTGACGGTGCTGCGGGCGCGTCGCGAGTCGCGTCCGACGGTGCGCGAGACTCCGTTCGAAGCGATGCCTTCGGGCGCGGCGGCCGCCGTGCGCTCGGGCCACTGATCGTCGGGAGCGCACGATGTTCAGCGATCTCCGGCAAGCAGGCCTCTATCTCGGCCAGACGATGCGTCTGATGGTCGGCCTGCCCGACTACGACGCCTACGTCACGCACATGCAGACGACGCACCCCGACAAACCAATGATGACGTACGCGGAGTTTTTCCGCGAGCGACAGGAAGCGCGGTATGGATCGGGGGCGGGGAAGTGCTGCTGAGTTGAGGTTTTTTGTGGCGGGGGTATGGGGCGCGATGGCGAGAGCTGTCGCGCTTTTTTTGTTTGCACAATTCTTTACCGTGTGCAATGCGTCGATTGGAAACGAATCCCTTTCTTCTGCCTCAAAGCGAGAGCCATCGAACGAAGAGGAGCGATATCGTGACCGGACGAAAGACTATATTAGCGGCCAAGCATCAATCGAATCGAGACAGCCGTCGCGTACTTGAAGAATTGCGCGGGAGTGTCTTGTGGTACGACCGGCCGTTTGAGCCGATCGGTGAGGATGACTGGAAAGTTCATGATCCTGAATATGTCTGGAACTTTCCGGAATCTGTCAGGCGCGAAGTGAGGCGTGACGCGACAAACAAAAAGGGCGGACAACCCACCGTCATCCGCCCTTCTTATCATCCGCTAGCGCACATCAATTCGCCACAGCCGCCGTCTTCGATCCCTTCCCCTTCTGCATGCGCCCGATCTCTTCGAGCTTGATTTCCACATGCTTGGAGAACACGAACTCGGCCGGACGCTGCTTGTCGATCGGCAGTTCCTTCGCGAACGCGCCTGTCGTGCGCGGACCCGACAGCGCGATCTTCGCGGCCTTGAGCGGATGCGCCACCGTATCCATCACGGCGGTCGCTTCGAAGCCGCAGTGGACCATGCAGTCCGCGCATTTCTCGTACTTGCCGGTGCCGTACTTGTCCCACTCGGTGGTTTCCATCAGTTCCTTGAAGGTCTTCACGTAACCTTCGCCGACCAGATAGCAGGGCTTCTGCCAGCCGAACACCGTGCGCGCCGGGTTGCCCCACGGCGTGCATTGATACGTCTGATTGCCCGCGAGGAAGTCGAGGAACAGCGTCGACTGGCTGAACGACCAGTTCTTGCCGTTGTTGCCGCGCTTGAAAATCTCGCGGAACAGGTTCTTCGTCTTGTCGCGGTTCAGGAAGTGCTGCTGATCCGGCGCGCGCTCGTACGCGTAACCCGGCGACACCGTGATGCCGTCCACGCCGATCGGGCCGAGCGTGTCGAAGAACTTCGCCACGCGCTCCGGTTCGGCATCGTTGAACAGCGTGCAATTGATGTTCACGCGGAAGCCACGACGCTTCGCTTCCTTGATGGCCGCGACGGCCTTGTCGTACGTGCCCGGTTGCGACACCGAGTGATCGTGCGCTTCGCGATCGCCGTCGAGGTGAACCGACCAGACGAAGTACGGGCTCGGCTTGTAATCGTCCATTTTCTTTTCCATCAGCAGCGCGTTCGTGCACAGATACACGAACTTCTTGCGCGCCATGATGCCCTTGACGATCTGCGGCATTTCCTTGTGCAGCAACGGTTCGCCGCCCGCGATCGACACCACCGGCGCGCCGCACTCATCGACCGCGCCGAGGCACTCTTCGAGCGACAGACGCTGGTTCAGGATCGGATCTGGATAGTCGATCTTGCCGCAGCCGTTACACGCCAGATTGCAGCGGAACAGCGGTTCCAGCATCAGCGCGAGCGGGTAACGCTTGGTGCCCGTGATGTGCTGTTTGAAGATGTAGGCGCCGACTCGGGCCTTCTGAAGCATCGGAATAGACAATTGCTGCTCTCCTTATTCTTCGCGAACGGCCGTCGCAGTCGCCGTCGTCGCCTCGATGGCGGCGAGCGGTTGCGTGAGCTTCGCGGGGAGTTTGAACTCGACCTTTTCCTCGCGGCCGGACATCGTCGTCACTTCGACGGGTCCGATGGCGCGCAAGGCATCGATCACATGTTCGACCATTTCCTCGGGCGCCGAAGCACCCGCCGTAATGCCGACCGTCTGCGCATGCGCAAACCATTCGGCCTTGATCTCTGAACCGTCCGCGACGAGATAGCTCGCCACGCCGCTCTCGGCGCCGATCTCGCGCAGCCGGTTCGAATTGGAGCTGTTGGTCGCGCCGACCACCAGCAGTACATCGACCTGTGTGCTCAACTCGCGCATCGCCGCTTGCCGATTCTGCGTCGCGTAGCAGATGTCGCGCGTGTCCGGGCCGACGATATCGGTAAACCGCCGATGCAGCGCATCGATGATGCCGCGCGTATCGTCCACCGACAGCGTGGTCTGCGTCACGTAGGCGACCGGTGCGTCGGACGCGAGCGTCGCGACTTCGGCTTCGCTCTGCACCAGCACGACCTTGGCGGGAATCTGCCCGATCGTGCCTTCGACTTCCGGATGGCCCGCGTGGCCGATCAGAATCAGCGTGCGGCCCTGCGCGACGTATTGCCGGCCCTGAGAACGTGCACCTTGGTGACGAGCGGGCAGGTGGCGTCGAGCACGTCGAGACCGCGCGTCTGCGCATCGTGTTCGACGCTTTTCGCGACGCCGTGCGCGCTGAAAACCGCAACCGCGCCGTGCGGCACTTCATCGAGTTCTTCGACAAAACGCGCGCCCTTGCCGCGCAGATTGTCCACGACATGACGATTGTGCACGATTTCGTGACGCACATAGACCGGTGCGCCATGTCGTTCGAGGGCCCGATCGACGATCTCGATCGCACGGACCACGCCCGCACAAAAGCCGCGGGGTTGAGCAAGGATGATACGCATATTCGAACGAACTCCGACTGGCGCGGGTTTCGGGGAGCCGGTGAAGCTGACGCAGGGTAGATGACTGCATCGGACCGGTCGGCTTCACCTGTTTTTACATTTGGATTACGAAGAACCGCTGGCGCACGTCGCAAAAGTCGAAAAAAGAGTCGATTGTTTTCATCCGCGCGTCCAGATTGACCGCGTATTCTAACGCGTTCCCTTTTTGGGTGCTTGGCACCCCGGCGCCGCGCGAAGCCCGTCGCGCGCGCAAATACGGCGGATCGAAGAACCCATTAAACTCTTGGATTCCCGGGGCCGCCCGCCCGCCGCCGCTTGATCCCGCGCGGTTTTTCCGCGTATTCGAGACAGCGGCGACGCTGTATTTTTCGCGCAACGATGCACGGCTTGCCGCGCCGCCGGCCGGTTGCCGCTGCGTGCGCCCGCATCATCAGACGAATAACGACTCATGCTATTGATCGCCTGGCTTTCCCTTCTGATCTGGATCGTGCTGCTGTTCGCGCGCGGCGGCTTCTGGCGCGCGCAGGCCGCGCCCGCGTTGTCGGCGACGACGGTTCACGCGGTCGGCAATGCCGAGATCGCGCGTCGCGGCGCGTGGCCCGCGCTCGTCGCCGTCGTGCCGGCGCGCAACGAGGCGGATGTCATCGGCCGCGCGGTCGGCTCGCTGCTCAAGCAGGACTATGAAGGCGCGTTTCACGTAATCGTCGTCGACGATCACAGCACGGACGGCACGGCGGCCGTCGCGGTCGCTGCCGCCCGCGATCTCGGGCTCGAAGATCGCCTCACCGTGCTGAGCGCGAAGCCGCTGCCGCCGGGCTGGTCGGGCAAGGTGTGGGCGCAGTCGCAGGGCATCGGCGCGATCGATACGCTCGGCCTGCCCGCCGAATATCTGCTGCTGACCGACGCCGACATCTACCATCCGGCCGATGCCGCGACGCAACTCGTCTCGCGCACCATCCTCAAGGATCGCGATCTGGTCTCGCTGATGGTGCGTTTGCGTTGCGACTCGCTGTGGGAAAAGGCGCTGATTCCCGCCTTCGTGTTCTTCTTCGCAAAGCTGTATCCGTTCGCGTGGGTCAACGATCCGAAGAAAGTAACGGCCGGCGCGGCGGGCGGTTGCATGCTGGTGCGCCGCTCGGCGCTGGCGGAAGCGGGCGGCATCGAGTCGATCCGGCAGGAGTTGATCGACGATTGCAGTCTCGCCGAGCGCATCAAGCATCGCGCGGGCAAGAGCGATGCGCGACCGATTCGCCTCGATCTCGCCGATTCGAGCGAGTCGCTGCGTCCGTACGATTCGTGGCGCGAGATCTGGAACATGATCGCGCGCACCGCGTTCACGCAGCTGCGCTATTCGGCGCTGCTGCTGGCGGGCACGGTGCTCGGCATGCTGGTGATCTATATCGCGCCGCCGCTCCTCGCGCTGACGATGGGCGCGCGCGCCTGGCCCGCGTGGCTGGCGTGGATCGGCATGTGCATCGCCTATGCGCCGATGCTGCGTTATTACCGGAGGTCGCTGCTGTGGGCGCCGCTGTTGCCGCTGATCGCCGCGTTCTATGTGAGCGCGACGATCGGTTCGGCGGTGCGTTTCTGGAGCGGCAAGGGCGGGCAATGGAAGGCGCGTGTTCAGGCGCCGACGCAGGAAGGTTCCTGAATCTTCCTGCGGCTTACTTCTGCGTCAACATGGCATACAACTCGATGACCATGTTCGGCGAAAACGTGAACGGCACCCAGCCGTGTCCGTTGTGACGTATGATCAGCAGGCGGTCGCCGTTCGGCTGCTTCTGCACCGCCATGATCGGATTCTTCGTCGTCGCGAAGCGCCAGCCCGGCGCGATGCCGCCCGGCTGCTCGACCGACATCGACGCCCGCACGTTCGACAACTCTTCGATCAGCTCCGAAATCCCCTGCGCGCTCAGCAGCACCGACTTGTCGCCGATGGTCATCTCGATGGCATCGCGCTGCGGACGCGACACGGTCAGCGTCGGCGGTTCGTTCAACGCGGTGGGTTCGTCGACGCGCGATTCATCGAGCGACGGCGGTTCGTTAACGGTCCGCGCTTCTTCGCGCGAAGAAGTGGGAGCGGGCGCGGATTCGGCGGAGGATTGGGCAGACGCGGCGGCCTGAAGGAGCGTATTGAGGCTCGACTCCAGCGCGCCCAGCTGTTCGTGTAGATTCATGCGAGTGTCTTAAGTCTTGCGTGCTAGCAACAAGACACGGATTTTACCTGCTCGACTTTCACGCGACCGACACAGGTTGTAACCAATTGCTTGCAAGGCGCGGATTACACGACAGATGTGTGGGCAAAAACAAAACCGGCATCTCCACAAAGAGATGCCGGTTTCACCTCGACGCACCCGAAGCGCGTCGAACCTTCCTTACTTGACGTTGGCTTTCAACGCATCGATGGCCGCGTTCAGCGTCGCGCTCGGGCGCATGACCGAGTCGAGCTTCGCGTCGTCCGGCAGATAGTAGCCGCCGATATCCGCTTCCTTGCCCTGCACGGAAGCGAGTTCGTCGACGATCTTCTTCTCGTTGTCGGCGAGCGTCTTGGCGAGCGGCGCGAACAGCTTGGCGAGTTCCGCGTCTTCCGACTGGTTCGCGAGTTCCTGCGCCCAGTACATCGCGAGATAGAACTGGCTGCCGCGATTGTCGAGTTCGCCGGTCTTCGGCGACGGGCTCTTGTTGTTGTCGAGCAGCTTGCCGGTGGCGGCATCGAGCGCCTTCGCGACGAGCTTGGCACGCGCGTTGTCGTTCTTGATGCCGAGTTCTTCCAGCGACACCGCCAGCGCGAGGAATTCGCCGAGCGAGTCCCAACGCAGATGGTTCTCTTCGACCAGTTGCTTGACGTGCTTCGGCGCCGAGCCGCCCGCGCCCGTTTCATACAGGCCGCCGCCCGCCATCAGCGGAACGATCGACAGCATCTTCGCGCTGGTGCCGAGTTCCATGATCGGGAACAGGTCGGTCAGGTAGTCGCGCAGGATGTTGCCGGTGACCGAAATCGTGTCCATGCCGCGAATCACGCGTTCCAGCGTGTAACGCATCGCGCGTACTTGCGACATGATCTGGATTTCGAGGCCCTTGGTGTCGTAATCCTTCAGGTACGTTTCGACCTTCTTGATCAATTCGTTTTCGTGCGGACGATACGGGTCGAGCCAGAACACCGCCGGCATGCCCGAATTCTTCGCGCGCGTGACGGCGAGCTTGATCCAGTCGCGGATCGGCTCGTCCTTCACCAGACACATGCGCCAGATGTCGCCCTTTTCGACTTCCTGCGTCAGCGAGTCGATGACTTCGTTGGTCGCGTTATCGACGAGGCGCGCCGTGCCGTCCTGCGCGATTTCGTAGGTCTTGTCGTGCGAGCCGTACTCTTCGGCCTTCTGCGCCATCAGGCCGACGTTCGGCACCGTGCCCATCGTCTTCGGATCGAAGCGGCCGTTGGTCTTGCAGAAGTTGATGATTTCCTGATAGATGCGCGCGAACGTGCTTTCCGGAATCAGACACTTGGTGTCTTGCGGACGGCCATCGGCGCCCCACATCTTGCCGCCGGCGCGAATCATCGCGGGCATCGATGCGTCGACGATCACGTCGTTCGGTGCGTGCAGGTTCGAGATGCCCTTGGCGGAATCGACCATGGCCAGCGCCGGGCGATGTTCGTGGCACGCGTGCATGTCGCGGATGACTTCCTCGCGCTGCGATTCCGGCAGCGCTTCGATCTTCGTGTACAGATCGACCAGACCGTTGTTCACGTTGATGCCGAGCTGCTCGAACAGCTTGGCGTGCTTGGCGAACGCGTCCTTGTAGAACACCTTCACGGCGTGACCGAAGACGATCGGGTGCGAGACCTTCATCATGGTCGCCTTGACGTGCAGCGATAGCATGACGCCGGTCTTGAACGCGTCTTCCATCTGCTCTTCGTAGAACTCGACGAGCGGGCGCTTGCTCATGAACATGGAATCGACGATCTCGCCCGCCTGCAGCTTGACCTTCGGCTTCAGCACAATGGTTTCGCCCGACTTCGTGACGAGCTCCATGCGGACTTCGCGGTCTTTGTCGTTCGTGATCGACTTTTCGCCGTGATAGAAGTCGCCGTGCTTCATATGCGCGACGTGCGTGCGCGAGGCCATGCTCCACTCGCCCATGCTATGCGGATGCTTCTTCGCGTAATTCTTGACGGCCAGCGGCGCGCGGCGATCCGAATTGCCTTCGCGCAGCACCGGGTTCACGGCCGAGCCCAGGCACTTGCCGTAACGCGCGCGGATGGCTTTCTCTTCGTCGTTCTTCGGCTCTTCCGGATAGTCGGGCAGCTTGTAGCCCTTGCTCTGCAGTTCCTTGATCGCGCTGATCAGCTGATGCACCGACGCGCTGATGTTCGGCAGCTTGATGATGTTGGTGTCGGCGTCCTGCGTGAGGTCGCCGAGTGCGGCGAGGTTGTCCGGAACCTTCTGCGCGTCGGTCAGGAATTCGGGGAATTCGCCCAGAATGCGCCCGGCGACGGAAATGTCGCTCGTCGTCACGTTGATGCCCGCGGGTGCGGTGAAAGTACGGATGATCGGCAGAAACGCGCTGGTCGCGAGACGCGGAGCTTCGTCGGTCAGGGTGTAGATGATGGTGGGTTGCTGATTACTCATCGCTTGTCTCGACATCCGAAAACAGGTTGGGGAAAGCCGCCGGTCTCGTCACCCTCTGGCAACAAACCGCTATTCTGCCTGATTTTGCGGGCGGCGCGTGTGAAAGCGGGCCGGCAAAAAGCGTGAAAACGGGCGTTTCCCTTGCCGGATCATCGACTTAAGTTTTTTTAAGTCTTATAGAAGAGTTGGGCGAAGCGCGCTGTCTCACTGATACGAAAAGGTGAATGTCAGTTTGGCGGCGACGTTGCCAGGCACGACCGGGCCCGACGAGGTGCAGATGTACTGCGCGGTGAGCGGAACATGCATGATGCCGCCGGCCGCTTTTCCGACGGCGATCTGATTGACGGTGCCCGCCAGCGCCGAATCGGGGCCGAAAGAGATGGGCGTCGTGCCGTTGAGAATCCGCACGCCCACGCCTTGCGTCGACGAACCCGGCCCGAGCGTGGCGATCGCGCTGCGGTTCGCGGTGTTGGAGGCATCGGTCAGGGTGACGAAGACGTTCGTGCCCGCCGTGCATTGCAGATCGAGGCTGAACGCGGTGTCGCCGACGGTCGAGTTCACGGACGTCAGTTGCGAAACGAAAGCCTTCGGCAACTGAACAGGCACGTTGCTGTTCAGCACCGAGCAGGTCGAGGTCGTGAACGTCGCGTTGACCGTGAGGGAGGCGCCGTTGAGCGTGCTCGTGCCATCGGAGACGGTGATCCACGGGTTGACGACATAGACCAGCGCGTTGCCGCCGCTGAGATCGACCGCGCCGGTCGCGACCAGATCGACTTTTACTTGCGTGATCCCCGTGCCGTAATTGCCGAAGCTCTCCGGATAGGAATACGTCCACGCGTTGGGAATAAGGGTCGGCGTGGTCGGCGTATTGTAGTAACTCGACGTGACCCACATGTAAATCCGGATGCCGACGCCCGGAATGTTGGTTTGATAGATGCCCGATACCCCCGAGCCCGACATCAGGACCGACATCGTGGTGACCACATTCACGCCGCAGGCATAGCCCTGATGCGCGGTGAGCGAATCGTAGGGTGTCTGGCGCGTGGCGATCGTATTGCCCGTGCCCACGTCGCGCGGCACGGCGATACTGCCGAAATTCATCACCGCTGCATCGTAGCTGCCGGTGTAAAAACTGCGGGCGCCGTGAGCGGGCATGACGGTACAGACCCAGAGCGCGCCGGCGGAGAAAATCAGGGCCGGGATTCGCCGGATCGGGCGAACGAGAGCGGCGAGACCGAACCATGCGCGAACGGCATCCCGACGCCGATGTGTCTGCACGGTCAACCTCGCCTGATCGGATTCAGATGTCCGGCACGCTTCGGTTCGACAACGCTGTTCGCCGACGGCCGGGCCTTGCCGCTCGCTCTCCCGACCGGTAGCAATAGTACTCAGGCCCGGGCCGTGTCAAGCGTCATCCGTCATCCGTCACCCGTTCAGGTAGCCATTCCCCCGAAACCACTCCAGCGCATCCTTCAGCCCTTCGCGATACGGCCGCGCCGCGTAACCCAGTTCCCGCTCCGCTTTCGCCGACATGAAATACATCTTGTTTTTCGACATCCGCAGCGCGTCGACGGTGACGAACGGCTCTTTGCCGCTGATTTTCGCGAACCATTCCGCGCCGATCGCCAGCTGATACAGCGGGCCGCGCGGCAGTTTCATCGTCGGCGGTTTGCGTCCGACGAAGCCAGCGATATCCGTCAGCATCTGCTGCAAGGGCAGATTCTCGCCGCCGAGGATGTATCGCTCGCCGATCTTGCCGCGCTCGAGCGCCAGAAAATGCCCGTTAGCGACATCGTCGACGTGCACGAGATTGAGGCCGGTATCGACGAAAGCCGGAATCTTGCCCGTCGCCGCCTCCACGATGATGCGCCCGGTCGGCGTCGGCCGGACGTCGCGCGGGCCGATCGGCGTCGACGGATTGACGATCACCGCCGGCAGCGCGTTCTGCGCGACCATCCGCTCGACCGCGCGCTCCGCCAGCACCTTGCTGCGCTTGTACGCGCCGATCGTGCTCTGCGCATCCGATGGCTTGGTTTCGTCGACGATCGCGCCCGAACTCGTCACCTTGAGCGTCGCCACGCTGCTCGTATAGACGATGCGCTCGACGCCTTCGGCCAGCGCCGCGCGCATGGTCGCCTCGGTGCCGAGCAGGTTCGCGCGCTCGATCTCGCTCGGGTCCGGCGCCCAGATGCGATAGTCCGCCGCGACGTGGAACAGGAAGCGGCAGCCCTTCAGCGCCGCGCGCATCGACGCCTCGTCGCGCATGTCGCCGACGACGATCTCCGCATCGAGCGATTCCACGTTCTTGCGCGGACTCGTCGCGCGCACCAGCACGCGCACATCGAAACCGCGTTCGATCGCGAGCCGCGCGACCGCCGAGCCCACGAACCCCGAAGCGCCGGTGACAAGCACGCGGGAGCCGGAAAAATCAGTCATTCTTACCTCGTTGTCATGGCCTAGAAGGCCGTGTTTCGTAACCATTGCCGCGCCGTCAAAATCCCGCAAAGCCAGATGTGACAAGGACTTGCGGCTCATGCTATGGTCCGTGCCTGCCGCACGGGAAGCCGTGCCAACACGAACGTCACTGGTGAACGATGCCCCAAGACACTCGAAACCACGCCTCCTGGATTTACTTCGCCATCGCGATCGCGATGGCCATCGTCTTCACCATCGATCTGCTCACGCCGACGCGCGTCGCGATCTGGGTTTTCTACGTGCTGCCGGTCGTGCTGTGCATGTGGCATGACCGGCCGTCGTCGCCGGTCTGGACCGCGATCGCATCGTCGATATTGATGATCGGCGGCTACGTGTTCTCCGTGGCCGAGCCGGGCGCGAACATCGCCGTCCTGCAGCTCAATCGCGCGATGGGCATTTTCGTGCTGCTCGTGCTCGCGGCGGTCGCGCATCTGTATATCAAATCGCGGCTGGCGGTTCAATGCACGGCGTGGCTGCAGCAGGGCGTGGCGCAGATGAACATGCAGCTGCGCGGCGAGCAGTCGCCGGCGTCGATCGGCGTGAGCATCCTGCGCACGCTGGTGCCCTATCTCGATGCGAAGGTCGGCGTAGTCTACGCGCTCGACGGCGAAGCGCTCACGCGCGTGGCCGGCTGGGCGCTGCCGGAAGAGAACGGCGCGCCGAAGCGGATCGCGCGCGGCGAGGGGCTGGTCGGGCAGGCGGTCGAGGACAAGCGCGTGCTCGAATTGCGCGATGCCTCCGCGCACTATCTGAAGGCCGGTTCGGCGCTGGGCGAAGGCGCGGCATCGCAAGTGCTGATCGCGCCCCTGCTCGCCGACGGCGATGTCGCGGGCGCGATCGAACTCGGTTTCGTCGGCCGCGACGGGCGTTTCCAGGATGCGCGGGCGCTGGTGGAATCGGCGTCGGAAGCGATCGGCATGGCGCTGCGATCGGCGCGTTATCGTCAGCGGCTGGTCGAACTGCTCGAAGAAACGCAGCGCCAGAGCGAGGAATTGCAGGTTCAGCAGGAAGAACTGCGCGTATCGAACGAGGAACTCGAGGAGCGTGGCCGCGCGTTGCAGGACTCGCAGGCGGAGCTCGAGCAGACCAATGTGCAGCTCGAAGAACATTCGCAGAATCTGGAGCGGCAGAAGGCGAAACTGCTTCACGCCCAGCAGGAACTGACGGCGAACGCGCTGGAAATGGAGCGCGCCAGCCAGTACAAGTCCGAGTTCCTGGCGAACATGTCGCACGAATTGCGCACGCCGCTCAACAGCTCGCTGATCCTCGCCAAGCTGCTTCAGGACAACAAGCCCGGCAACCTGAGCGACGAACAGGTGCGCTATGCCGCGACGATCCACTCGTCGAACAGCGACTTGCTGGCGCTCATCAACGACATTCTCGATCTGTCGAAAGTCGAAGCCGGTCAGATGGACGTGCAGTTCACGTCCGCCGCCGTCGATTCGATTCTGCAGACGCTGCGGCAAACCTTCGCGCCGATCGCCGAAAGCAAGGGCCTCGAATTCATCACCGCGCACGGCGCGAACGTGCCGCAGTATTTCGTCACCGACAATCAGCGCCTGTTGCAGGTGCTGCGCAATCTGCTCGCGAACGCGTTCAAGTTCACCGAGAAGGGCAGCGTGAGCGTGGTCGTCGAACGCGCGGGCGACGATGCGCTGCGTTTCGAAGTGCGCGATACGGGCATCGGCATCGCGCGCGAAAAGCAGGAGATGATCTTTCAGGCATTCCAGCAGGCCGATGGCACGACGAGCCGCAAATACGGCGGCAGCGGTCTCGGGCTGTCGATCTCGCGCGAGTTTTCGCGATTGCTGTGCGGCTCGGTTTCCGTATCGAGCGAACTGGGGCGCGGCAGCGTGTTCGCGGTCACCTTGCCGATCGCCGCGCGCGAAGGCACCGTCACCGCGAAGCTCGATACCATCGGACATATGAAGGAGCCGGAACCGGCCGCGGCGATCGCGCTGCCTGTGTCCGTGCCCGTCGCGCAGCCGGAGCTCAGGCCGCTGCCGGTTCCCGCCGTCGATACGCCGCCCATTCCCGACGATCGCGCCAATCGCAAGCGTCCCGATCGCGCGATTCTCGTCATCGAAGACGATCTGAACTTCGCGCGCATTCTCTACGAGCTCGCGCACGAACTCGACTTCGACTGCGTGCACGCGACCAACGCGACGCAAGGCGTCGAAATCGCGCGCGAGATGCAGCCGAACGGCATCCTGCTGGATATCGGCTTGCCGGATCAATCGGGGCTGACCGTGCTCGAATGGCTCAAGCACGATCCGCTCACGCGTCATATTCCGATCCATATCGTCTCGGCGACCGATCACGCCGATGTCGCGCTTCATCTCGGTGCAATCGGCTACACCTTCAAGCCCAGCACCCGCGACGAACTCGCGACCGCCATCCGCAAGCTCGAAGCGCGTTCGTCGCAGGGCATGCGGCGCGTGCTGGTGGTCGAAGACGATCCCGCGTTGCGCAAGAGTATTCACGCGCTGCTCGCGAGCGAAACCGTGGCGATCGTCGAAGCGGGTTCGATTGCCGAAGCGCTGGAGGAAATGCAGCGCGCCGTGTTCGATTGCGTCGTGATGGACCTGGCACTGCCCGACGGCTCCGGCTACGAACTGCTCGAACGCGTGTCGACGAGCAGCGCGCATGCATCGCCGCCGGTGATCGTCTATACGGGACGTTTGTTGTCGCAGGAAGAGGAACAGCGGCTGCGCCGATATTCGAAATCGATCATCATCAAGGGGGTGAAGTCGCCGGAACGTCTGCTCGATGAAGTCACGCTGTTCCTGCATAGCGTGGAAAGCGCGCTGCCGCCCGAACAGCAGCGCATGCTGCGCGCGGCGCGTCAGCGCGACGACGTGTTCGAAGGCCGCACCATCCTGCTGGCGGAAGACGACGTGCGCAATATCTTCGCGTTGTCGCGCGTGATCGAGCCGCTCGGCGCGAAGCTGGAAATCGCCCGCAACGGACGCGAGGCGCTCGAAGCGCTGGCGCGTCACGACAATATCGATCTCGTGCTGATGGACATCATGATGCCGGAGATGGACGGCCTCACCGCGATGACGGAAATTCGCAAGCAGCCGCAGCATGCGCGTCTGCCGGTGATCGCGCTGACCGCCAAGGCGATGCAGAGCGATCGGCAGAAGTGTCTCGAAGCGGGCGCGGACGATTACATCTCCAAGCCGATCGACGTGGACAAGCTCGTCTCTCTGTGCCGCATGTGGCTTCGGCAAAGATGAACGCGATGAACGACGCCAAGCACGACGAAGACGCCCTCTTCGATATCGAGCTCAAGCTGATTCTCGAGGCGATCTACCTCAAGTATCAGCACGATTTCCGGCATTACTCGGCGAGTTCGCTGCGGCGCAGGCTCGCGCAGGCGGTGCACGATTTTGACGTGCCGACGCTGTCGCATCTGCAAGAGCGCATCCTGCGCGATCCGTCGCTGTTCGCGCGGCTGTTTCAATACCTCACCGTGCAGGTGAGCGAGATGTTCCGCGATCCGCAGTACTTTCGCGCGATCCGCGAACAGGTCGTGCCTATTTTGCAGACGTATCCTTCGATCAAGGTGTGGGTCGCGGGATGCAGCAGCGGCGAGGAATTGTGGTCGCTCGCGCTGTTGTTCGCGGAAGAGAAGATCGCCGACCGCACCGTGTTCTATGCGACCGACATCAACGCGCAGGCGCTGCGCGCGGCGGAAAACGGCATCTATCCGCTCGACCGCATGAAGGGCTTTAGCCAGAACTATCTGGCGGCGGGCGGCAAGCGCTTGCTGTCGGACTACTATCACGCGGCTTACGGCGCGGCGAAATTCTCGCAGACGCTCAAGTCGCGCGTGGTGTTCGCGGATCACAGTCTCGCCACCGACAGCGTGTTTCTCGAAGCGCATCTGGTCTCGTGCCGCAATGTGCTGATCTATTTCGATCGTTCGCTGCAGGATCGCGCGCTCGGTCTGTTCAGCGATTCGCTGGTGCGGCGCGGCTTTCTCGGACTGGGCAGCAAGGAGAGTTTGCGGTTCTCGAAGTACACCGATCACTTCTTCGATTTCAACTCGCGCGAGCGGCTTTACCAGAAGGTATAGCGATGAACGTTGCTTCCGAAGAACAGAGATTCGGCGCGATCGTGATCGGCGCATCGGCGGGCGGCGTCGAGGCGCTGAGTCATCTGATGCCCGCCCTGCAACGCGATATCGCGCCGCCGGTGCTGATCGTCATGCATGTGCGGCAAGGGCAGCCGAGCCTGCTGCCGACGCTGTTCGCGGAGCGCTGCGCGCTGAAGGTCGTCGAGCCGTTCGACAAGGACGTGATCGCGCGCGGCACCGCGTATTTCGGGCCGCCGGGGTATCACATGATGGTCGAAGCGGAAAACGGCGCGTCGCCGGCAATTGCGTTGTCGGTCGATCCGCCGGTGCGCTTTTCGCGGCCGTCGGTCGACGTGCTGTTCGAATCGGCCGCGCACGCGTATGGCGAACATCTGCTCGGCATCGTGCTGTCGGGCGCGAACGACGACGGCGCACGCGGCGCGCGCGATCTGCGATGCAGGCGGCGCGTGCTGGGTGCAGGACCCGCACACGGCGGGCGCGTCATCGATGCCGCTCGCGGCCATCGGCGAATGCGCGCGGCACGAAGTGCTGACGCTGGACGACATGGCGATGCGGCTGGCCCGCTGCATCGGCCGCAACGAATAAGGCAGGCAAGGAGTCACTTGATGACGCAACCCATCCATGTGCTGATCGTCGACGACATCCGCAACAACATCACCGCGCTGGAAGCATCGCTGGCGCGGCCCGATCTGTCGGTGCTCAAGGCCGAATCGGGTCCGGCCGCGCTCGAGCTCTTGCTCAAGCACGAAATCGCGCTCGCGATTCTCGACGTCAACATGCCCGGCATGGATGGTTTCGAACTCGCCGAACTGATGCGCGGCAGCCCGCGCACCGCGCACGTGCCGATCATCTTTCTGACGGCGACGGCGCAGGACGCGAACCGCACGTTTCGCGGCTACGAAGCGGGCGCGGTCGATTTTCTCTACAAGCCGTTCGATTCGCGCATCCTCAATTCGAAGGTCGACGTGTTCATTCACATGGAGCGCCAGAAGCAGCAGCTCGCGACGCAACTCGCGACCGTGCAGCAACTGCTCGATGCAAACGAAATGCTGATGGCCGTGCTCGGTCACGATCTGCGCACGCCGTTGAGCGCGGTGATCGCATCGGCGGAATATCTGTCGCGCTTCGTGAAGGACGAGAACGTCGCGAATATCGGCGGACGCATCAAGTCGAGCGGCATGCGCATGGTGCGGATGGTCGATCAGTTGCTGAACCTCGCGCGCCTGCGCGGCGGACGCGTGGTGCTGCAACCGCGCGCCGTCGATCTGATGACGCTCGCGAAGAATATCGTCGAGGAATACGAGGCGCGGGTCGGCAAGGGGCGCATGTTCATCCTGCCGCAAGGCGATACGCTTTTGCACGGCGATGGCGACCTGCTTTCGCAAGTGTTTTCGAATCTTATCGGCAATGCGTTGCAGCACGGGCTCGAAGGCTCGGCGATTCAGGTGCGGCTCGAAGGCCGCGTCGACGATGTCGTGATCGTCGTGCAGAACGCTGGCGAAATTCCCGCCGATGTCCTGCCGACCATTTTCGCGCCGTATCGCTCCGGACGACGCCCGAGCGAGTCGAGCGGACTGGGCCTCGGGCTATACATCACGCGCGAAATCGCGCAGATGCACGGCGGCGATGTGAGCGCGCATTCGACCGCCGGCGCGGGCACGCTGTTCGAAGTGACGCTGCCGCGCGTGCCGCATCCGCGCGCGGGCGAGCATGCGGATATGGCGCAGCCGTTCAGACTCAGTTGAGTGGACATCGCCCGGGCTGTCTACAATGCGGCCTATGAATGACAACTGAAGGGGAATACGCGATGTCCGGTCCGGATCTCGATTCGAGGATCGAAACCTACTATGTGCGCGTGCGAGGCGTGGTGCAGGGCGTCGGCTTTCGGCATCACACTGTCAGAAAGGCGCATGCGCTCGGCGTGCGCGGCTGGGTGGCCAATCTCGATGACGGCTCGGTCGAAGCCGTCATGCAGGGCGCGGCGAATCAGGTCGATCTGATGCTCGAATGGCTGCGACGCGGACCGCCGCTGGCCCGCGTCACCGATTATCAGATCGAAGAGCGCCACGTCGAGAAGCGTTACGAGCGCTTCGAGCAGCACTGACTCATTGCGCAATCATCGCGCGATCAGCAAACTCTCCGCAAACTGCCATTCTTCGTCGCGCCATTGATGCGTGCATTCGAAGCCCGCATCGGCGGCAATCGGCGCGACTTCTTCAGCCGAATATTTGTGGCTGCTTTCCGTCCAGATCGTTTCGCCTTCGCGGAAATCGACGCGCAAATCCGCGCCGCGCACGCGCACGCTCACGGCGCGCTTGGCCCGCAAATGCATTTCGATGCTGCGCACATCCGGATTGAAACGCGCGACATGCTCGAACGCGTCGATGGGAATGTCGCCGCCCAGCTCGCGATTGATCCGCGCCAGCAGATTCAGATTGAACGCGGCCGTCACGCCGATGGGATCGTCGTACGCAGCGATCAGCATCGGTAGCGGCTTGATCAGATCGGTGCCGAGCAAGAGGCCGTCGCCGGGCTTCAACATGCCGCGAATCGAGCGCAGAAACTTGGTCGCGGCGAGGCGCGCGAAGTTGCCGATCGTGCTGCCAAGAAACAGCACCAGAAGACGCTCGCCTTCCTTGCGCTTCGCGTAGACTTCGGCGAGTCCGGCGAGATAATCGCGCTCGTGTCCGACGATCGACAAACGCTCGATATCGCCCAGTTCGCGGCGGCACAACTGCAAGGCCGTGTGCGAAATTTCAATCGGATGGTAAGCGGTAGGTTGCTTTCTCGACAGCGCCTCGAGAATGCGGCGCGTCTTGCGGCCGCTGCCGCTGCCGAGTTCGGCGATGGTCACGTTGCCCGGCATCGCGGCGACGATATCGGCGGCGTGCGCCTTCAGCACGCGTTCCTCGGCGCGCGTCACGCCGTATTCCGGCAACGCGGTGATGACTTCGAACAGCGCGGAGCCGACTTCGTCATACAGATACATCGAAGGCAGCTCTTTCTGCGGCTGCTTGGAGAGGCCGACATTCACGGCCTCGGCGAAGGCATTGGGAAAACGGGGCGACAGGGCAGGTTGAGTCATGACGTCTCCATCGATGCTGCGTTTTTATCGTGCGTCGCGCTGAGCGGCGACACGGCGTGCGATGCGTCGGATGCAATGACGTTGAACAAACGAGGCAAATATGACGGGCCCAATTAAAAAGACACTGAGCCGCGAGCGTGGTTAGCGTGGCCGATCAACGTGACCGGTTCAAGTCATCTGAGGATCAAGGGACTCGCGCGCAATCGATAAAGTTCACGCGAAAATTCACCGCGATGGATCGCAGATGTGGAGAGTGAGATAGCAAAAAGCGGGCACGCCGCCAGAAATGTTTGAAGCGGGCGATGAAATTCCGCTTAAGCGGACGTTCGAAATGCGCGCGATGCGGGCATTATGCGCGTTCATCGAAAGTCGCGCAGACCACGCGTCCAAGTGTAACGACGCCTTAAGGTTTTGTTACATTCACACCTTTTAATTCGATATCCGAACTAATTTGTCTTTAGCGACTTTGTAAGCGTTGAACTCCACAGTTACCAACTGCTGCACTTGTTTCTTAGCCATTTGCTTAAGATTATTTCCATCAACCCGGCAAACGGGGATAGGAGAAGCTCATGAAACGCGCAGCACTTGTCTTGTTGATGATCGGTAGTCTCACCGTGGCCGGACAGGCATCGGCGCACGGACGCGGCGACTGGGGTCGTCATGGCGGCGGCGGGCACGGCGGCGGCAACGGCGGCGCAATCGTCGGTGCGCTGATCGGCGGCGCGATGCTGGGCGCGCTCGTGACATCGGTGGCCAATGCGCAGCCGACCTATGCCCAACCGGTGTATCAGCAACCCGCGTATGTCCAGCAGGCCTACGCCCAACCGGCTTATGCGCAACCCGCGCCGCCCCCGGGCACCTGCTACGACAACTATCGCCACGCCTATGTGCAGTGCGCGCCGGCGGCGTATGGCTATTGATTGACGGGATTGACGATCGATCGCGCGGCACGCCCATTGCGCTATCACTCTTGCGGACGAAGCGGCGCTCTAGCCGCTTCGAATGAAACGCAACATGGAGACTCGCAATGAACTCGACTACGAAGAAGCTAGTGATTTCCGCGTTGGTGCTCGGCTTGTCGGGCGGCGTTTATGCGCAGGCCGGCGGCGGTGCGGGCGGTGGCGGTGGAGCAGGCGGCGGCGCGGGCATGGGCTCGGCGGGCGCGGGCGGTAATGGCGCAACCGGCGCAGGCTCGGGCGCTGCCGGCAAGGGCGGCCCGGGTGTCGGCATGAACGGCACCGGCGTGGGCGGCTCGCAGGACGGCACGATAGGCACCGGCGTCAAGAGCGGCATGGGCAACGGCACCATGAACGGCGGCAGCGGGACGATGCAGAATCAGGGCGCGCCGAACAACCAGATGAATTCGAACGGCATGAATTCGAACGGCGGCACGTCGACGCAGAAGGGCTATTGATTTGCCTGAGCGCGCATGCGGGTGCGATCGCCGGGCAAGACTGCGGCATCCGCCACGCGGCGGCGCGCAACTAGAAATAGAAATATGTAAGCGGCTTTATTGCGCTGGCGCGGACACCAGAACGGGTCCGACGTCAGGCGTGGTGGCCGATTCGAACGACTTCACACGCAAACTGACTTTCTCGGCATAAGCACGCGATCCGCCGTAACTTTTCAGCGCGGAATCGACGTCGCCTTGAGCGGTTTTCAGATAACCGTTCAGAATCGCCGAACCTGCGGCGATATTGTCTTCCGGGTCGTATAAATCGAGATTGCGCACGAGGGTCTTGTGCGCCGACGGCACGACCTGCATCAACCCGGACGCATTGTTCGGGCCCTTTGCCGTTTCCTTGAAACGCGATTCGATCGAGATAATGGCGAGCAGCAGCGCGGGAGGAAGCGAGTACCGCGAGGCGGACGACATGACCGCCGCCGCGATGGTCTGAGCCTTTTCACGCGCCACGCCGAACTTGCGCGCGATCATTTCCGAAATCTTGTGACTGGCCTGCTGGGTCTTCTGGTCTTGTGTCGTTGCGTCTTGCGCGTAGGCGTCGCTGGCCGGCTGGGCGCTTCCTTGCGCGACGGCGGCTTGCGTGAGGCTGATCGACAGTAAGAGTAGAAGAATTTGACGGCGCATCGGTCGTACGAATCAAGGCGAAGCCGCATTATATATGCATAAATTTCCCTTGTGGATCATGGACTTGTCTTAAATATGATGAAATATTTTACGAATCGGTAGGGATAACGTGCGCTCGGCGCGCTTCGGCGTCGGCGCTGAAATGCCGGCGCCGGCTTCGACGGAAAGGCGCAGGAACATCGGCAGCGACGCGAGCACGACGGCGGCCGTAGCGATAAAACCGCACGCGAGCTGCCAGCGCTCGGTGTGCGTGCTGCCCGAAACGAGCATCGTCGCCTGGATGGTGCCGGCCGCGACCGTGACTCCGACCGCCTTCATCAACTGCTGCGCGGTGCCCTGAAAAGACGTCGCGGCGGCGAGGCGCGGCTTGGGCACGTCGGCGAAAGCGAGCGCGCCCATGGTCGCGAAACTGAGCGATCGGCCGAGTCCGCCGATCAGCAGCAGCACGAAGATGGCCGACGCAGGCCACGCTTGCGACATCAACGAACAGACGGCCAGCACGGCCGCAAAGCAGACGCTGCCCGCGCACAGCACGGTGCGCACGGAGAAATGGCGCAGGGCGGTGGCGGTCATCGGGCGCATGCAGAACGAGCCGAGCGCGCTCGCGAACGTGATGAGGCCGCTGTTCGTCGCGCTATAGCCGAAGCCCGTCTGCAAGGTGAGCGGCACGAGAAACGGCAGCGCGCCAGCGCCTGCACGGAACAGGCTGCCCGCGACGGTGGCGGCGTGGAAGGTCGGAATCGACAGCAGCGAAAAGTCGATCGCCGGATTCTCGACCTTGCGGCAATGGAGCACGGTCACGCGAAACAGCAGCAGCCCGACGGCAACGCAGATCCACGGCGCGCCCGCCGGCAACACGCCGCGCCCGGCGCTTTCGATGCCGATCATGAACAGCGTCAGCGATGCACCCGACAGCAACATGCCGCGTAGATCGGGCGGCGTGCGATGCTCGGGCGTCGACGGCGGCAGCAGCTTCCACGTCAGAAAAAGCCCGACGATCCCGACCGGCACGTTAACCCAGAAGATGCTGCGCCACGATAGTGCATCGGTGAGAAAGCCGCCGAGCGGCGGACCGAGCAGCGGACCGACGAGCGCGGGCATCGTGAGCCAGGTCGTCGCCTGAAGCAGTTCTTCGCGCTTGACGCCGCGAAACAGGATCAGGCGGCCGACGGGCACCATCATCGCGCCGCCGAGACCTTGCACGATGCGCGCCGCGATCAGTTGCGGCAGCGATGTCGCCGCCGCGCTCGCGATCGATGCCAGCGTGAACGTGGCGATCGCCCACATGAACACGCGCCGCGCGCCGAAGCGATCGGCGACCCAGCCGCTGGCGGGAATGAAGACGGTCAGCGCGACGAGATAGGCCGTGATCGCGCTGCTGAGATGGACGGTTTCGATGTGGAGATCGCGCGCCATCGTCGGAATCGCGGTGGCGACGATGGTGCCATCCATGTTCTGCATGAATAGCGCGGAAGCTACGACGGCGGCGGTGATGCGGAAGTTGCCGCCTTTCACGGCGCGCTGCACGCCGGCCGTTTGAAGGCTACTTGCAAGGCGTGTCTAAGTGAGGGCGAGGACATGTTTCGCAGTCTACTCGATCCCTCTTTCGCAACGCAGGTTGCCGCTTAACTTAATGCGCGACGCGCGTCACGATGTCCATATAGTGAGCCAGATCGGGCGTGATGCGCTGCGCGTCTTTCGCCTGATCGTCCCAGCGGCGCAGCGCGAGCGCATCTTCCGCGTAGGGTTTGGCGAGGAACGCCTGCGCGTCTTCATCGCTGAACACGCCGCCTTGCAATTACAGACTCCGCACCGAATCGGCCGACAGCTTCGCGTGATACGACGCATCGATCGCGCACAGGCAGCGCTTGGCGTCGACGTGCAGGCGAATCGGCTCGAGCACGGCATCGGAGAACATCGGGCGCAGAAACGGCAGCGCGAAGTATTGATGCAGATCGTCGATTCCGCGTTCGGTCGGCGTTTCGCCTTGCAGATTGAGCAGATGCCCGAGATCGTGCAGCAGACCCGCGACGATCAGTTCCGGCGCTGCGCCCGTGTCTTCCGCGAGCGATGCGGTCTGCAACGCGTGTTGCAGCTGGCTGACCGGTTCGCCGCTATACGCGATCGAGCCGTATCGATCGAACAGATGTTGAATGTGGGAAAGGGATAAAGCCATCGTAGGAATGCGTGGGTGCGGGTGGCGGACGCGGGTGGCGGACGCGGGATTCTCGCGCCCCAGTATGACGGAATCATGGCGACGCGCGCATAAACGTGACAAATAAGGTGACAAATTTCGCGTGATAGCATCTTCGCGACTGCATCCACCGAACGCGAGCATGGCGACGTTATACGAAACGCTGGGCGTGAGCGAGCACGCCTCCGACGATGAAATCAAACGCGCGTATCGCAAGGCCGCGATGCGTTGCCATCCCGATCGTAATGCCGGCAACGAAGAAGCCGCGCGCGCGGAATTCCTCGAAATAAAGGACGCGTACGCGATTCTGTCCGATGCCGGGCAACGCGCGGTCTACGACCGCATTTTCGCGGAAGAAATGGAGCGCTGGAACGCGCAAAAGAAGCAGGAAGAAGCCGAACGCGATGCACGCGAAGCACAGGAGCGCGAAGCGCGAGAGGCGATCTACAGGGAACGGATTGCGCTGGCCATGCAATTCGCATCGCGTGGCCATAATCGTGATGTGGTGTTCGGCGTATTGCTCGGCCGCGATTGCGACGAGGCATCGGCGCAGCAGATCGCGGACAGCGCCATCGCGCTACACGAGTCGCGCAATGCGGCTCACGCCCAACGCGACGACAGCGACCACAACGACATGCCACGCGAGAAAGTGAAGGAAACCGCCGACGCCGCTCATGTCAATCCGCTCGGTGCGATGTGGTTCCAGTTTCTCAACAACCTGAAGCTTTAACTTTCGCTACATCAGCGTTTCGATCAAGCCGCCAGGCGTTCGCTGCACATATTGCGCTGCTCGCGCGCGGGCGGATAAGGGCACCAGTGTCCGTCGTCATGACGGAAGAAAAACAGGGCACGAGACGCCGCGCCATGAAATGTCTCGACCCGGACAAAGCGCCGGCGATCGGCGCGGGTGCGACTGAACTGGGTGACGTGAACCGGAATGCTGCCCGGCGCAAGCCACTTTTCTACCTGGTATCGAAGGGACTGCTCGTACGCGCTCTTCATCAAAAGTCTCCACACGCGGCTTCCATGTCCAGGTAAACGGCTTGTGCCGTCATCGGCTTTAAGCCCGGATCACGAAATTACGTGCCGCAACGCACCACTTTCCTGACAAAGCACTTGAACTCTACGCCCGTCGTGCGCGCGCTGTCAGGCGTTTTGCGAAATAGCAACAGACGTTTAATAACTCAATCGTCATGTTGCTTTCACGCTGAACGCGCAGCACGGTACGACTGCATCGTCAGGGAATGCGATGCAGCGGTATGTACGCGAACGGTCATATCAAAAGGCCGATGCGTGCGTTAGCCGCCACTCTTTTTCAAGCGAACGGCATGCCCGGCCGATGCGTTTCAAAGCGGACGCGCGAAGCTGAGTTCGTGGCCGTCGGGGTCGGTGAGATGAAAATAGCGCTCGTTCCAGGGCGCATCGCGCGGGGCGAATTGCGGCTCGATACCGCGCGATATCGCCCGGCGATAAAACGCGTCTACATCGGAGACGTAGATGATCACGCGGCCCCACCATTGGATCGGGCCGTGCGTTTCGCTGGTGATGTTGAGAAACGACGAGCCGAACGCAAACGACGTGAACGCCTCGTTCGCGCCGCCGTAGACGATGCGAAAGCCCAGCGTTTCATAGAAGCGCACCGAGCGCGCCATGTCGTGCGTGGCGAACGTGATGGTGCTCAGGCTTTCGATGCGTACGTCGTCGTCTTCGGGTTCGTTCATGCGTGCTTGCGTCATCCGGGATGATGGTGATGCGACACGATCGGCAACACGGACAAATCCGGATGCGTGCCGTCGATGATCGCGCGGCCGATATGTCGTGCTTCGTCGACGGCGTCTTCCTCGCGTTTGAACGCGTCGTCGCCGTCCGCGTGGAAGTGTACGGCTTCGCCGGGTTCACGCGCGTTCGCGCCGTGCCGACAGACGTGGCCGATATACACGTAGCGGTCCGAGTCGCGCGGCGCGGCGTGCTCGGGCGTCGCCTTGAGCTGAGGCAGCACGTGTATCTCGAAGCCTTCGTAATCGAACACGCGCCATTGAGCGGAATCGTCAGGCATGGTCGCCTCCTTTAGAGCAATCGCTCAAGGATCAACGTTACTCCGCCTTGAACGCGGCGGCAAACGTCTTGCGAATCGAGGCTTGCCGATTGCTTGATCGCTGCGCGCGCGGACGGTATGGTAAATCCGCGTTATCGTCATGCAGCATTCAACGCGAGACCCCAACCATGCCATTTGCCGATCGCTTGCCGCTTTTTTTCGTGTCGTGCGTGCTCGTCGTGTTGTCGCTTGCCGATGCACGCGCGGAAGGTGCGCGTCCATCGATCGCGCTGCTCGACTGCACGCTGATCGACGATAACGCCGCCTATAACGACGACGCGACGAATCGCACGCAAGCCCAACGCCTCGCGATGATCAGCAACGCGCTGCGCGACGATCTGCGCCAGCGCGCGCTGTTCGACGTGACTGATAACGCGCCGGCGAACGAGCTCATCGCATCGTTGCGCAGCACGCAGGACATGAGCGCGTGCAACGGCTGCGAATTGCGCGTCGCGAAGCAGCTAGGTGTATCGCGCGTCGGCGTCTGCTGGGTGCAGAAGATCAGCAACCTGATCCTCAACATCAACCTGCGCGTGGAAGATGCATCGAACGGCAAGGCCGTGTTCCAGCGCTCTGTCGATATGCGCGGCAACACCGACCTCTCGTGGCAGCGCGCGGGCAAGGCGCTGATCGATCTCGTCGCCGCCGATCCCTCGGCCACGCGCTGACACCGACGCGCGAGGGCGAATTCGGGAATTTCTCCCGTCCTTCGACATTGCCAGCACAACGCGTCTTGGGCTAAGTTTCCTCAAGAGGCACGTGCGTTCGCACGGGCGACGCTTCGCCCGTTGCTTGACGAATAATCGAAACGAAATTGCCGGAGACGACCATGCAAGTCAGATTCAGGGCGATCGCTATCGCCTGCGCATCGATGCTCGCGTTGAGCGCGGGCGCGGTGCATGCCGCAACCGCCTATGTCACGAGCGAGAAGGCCGGCGTCGGCGTGATCGACCTGAGCGATCTGTCGATGAAGACGATGTTCGACAACGGCCGCGACGGTCCGCGCGGACTGAGCCTCAACAAGGACGGCACGCGTCTTTATACCGCCAACAAGGAGACGAGCGATCTGTCGGAGATCGATACGTCGACGGGCAAGATCACGCGCCGCGTGAATATCGGCAAGAACCCGGAATTCGTGCGCGTGTACGGCGGCTATGCGTATGTGACGTACGAGCCGGGCGAAAGCGGCAGACCGCCCAAGCCGGGCCAGCCCGAAAAGGACGACGACGATGCCAACTCGCCGCCGGCCGAAATCGCCATCGTCGATCTGAAGACGATGAAGGTCACGCATTCGGTCAAGAGCGGACACGAGACCGAAGGCGTCGAGTTCTCGCCCGATAGCAAGCAGTTCCTCGTCACCAACGAAGGCGACGATACGGTGTCGGTGTATCGCGTCGGCACGGGCAAGCCGGTGCGCACGGTGCATCTGCCGAAGGGTTCGCGTCCGCGTGGCATCAAGGCGGCGCCCGGCGGCAAGCAGTATGTCGTGACGCTTGAGAATACCAACAAGTTCGTCGTGCTCGATGCCGGCAGCATGAAGATCGTGAAGACCGTCGATACGAAGATGGGTCCGTACGGCATCTCGTTCGATCCGTCGGGCAAGCATCTGATCGTCGCCGCCGCGCGCGACAAGACCTTG
The DNA here is from genome assembly GCF_001189365.1 of Candidatus Burkholderia verschuerenii. GTDB lineage: Bacteria > Pseudomonadota > Gammaproteobacteria > Burkholderiales > Burkholderiaceae > Caballeronia > Caballeronia verschuerenii. The sequence goes on from NZ_LFJJ01000001.1 coordinate 54,526, forward strand.
CAGGTGTTCGACGGCACCACCTACGAGCACATGAAGGACGTCACCGTCGGTCAGCGTTGCTGGCACTTCAGCTTCACGCCCGATGGCGCGAAGATCCTGCTTGCGTGCGGACGTTCCAACGCGGTCTACGTACTCGATGCATCGAGCTATGATGAGGTGAAGCAGATCGGTGATTTGCCGCTTGCCTGGGGCATCGTGACGTATCCGCAGAGCGCGGGATCGATCGTCGGACGCTGATACGCGTAGGTCGAAAAGCGCGGCCGTTTCGTTTTGTGCCGCGCATCGTTGCATGATCCGGGACACGACGCTGGCATGGGCGCTGATAGTATCGGCGTAGGCTCCGCAACGAGGTCCATCATGCTCACCTTGGCTGCGGCATTTCAGGAAATCTCGGACGTACCTGCACGCAAGCGCTTGCTCGTCGCGGCGCAGGGAAGCAAGGGCAACTGCAGTTGGTTGCCCGGTTTCGTCGACAAGAACGGCGCGTTTCGTTTCGATCCGTGCACGGATGTCGACATCGAACTCGAAGACGAAGCCATCGAGGCGATCCGCCTCTTCGATTCCGGCTCGCTCTCGTCCTGCGCGATGGTCGCGCGGCTCGGCGAACTCGGCGTGGGCGCGCTCGTGCTAGGGCCTGAATCGCCCAGCGACGCGATGCGCATGCTCGAACAACTCAAGGCTAACGCGCTCGGCCGCTTCGTCGAGAACTATCTCGCGGATTTGCAGCAACGGCGGCCGGCGAAGGTGTATCCGTTCCGGCCGCGTTGAGCGTTCGTTTCTGTCGGCCACGCGAGGCGGGAAGCATCGACCTTCTTTGACATTGCGTCTTGCTCGCTGGCAGACAATGCATGGCTGTACCCGTGTAGCGGGTTGCATTGTTCAACGAACCAGCCGATCACGCGCCATGCCGAAAATCTCCGTTGTCGTTCCTACTTATAACGCCAGCAGGCATATCGTCGAAACACTTCGGTCGCTCTTGCAGCAAGATGCGGACTTCGAAATTCTCTTGCTCGACGACGCCAGCAAGGACGATACGCTCGAACTCGCGCGCGGGCTGAACGACTCACGCATTCGCATCTTCGCGCTCGAACATAATCAGGGTCGCGCCAGCAATGCGAATCGGGCGTTTTCGCTGTGTCGCGGAGAGTACATCGCGCGTATCGACCACGATGACATCGCGCTGCCGGATCGTCTGAGCAAGCAGGCCGCGTTTCTCGATGCGCATCCCGAGATCACCGTGCTCGGCACGCAGATTCAGCATTTCGGCGACGATCACACGACCAGTTCGTTTCCGCTCGAGGACGCGGAGATCAAGGCGCGCTTCATCATCGGCGCGGCTTATCTCGCCAATCCGAGCGTGATGATGAGGCGAGAGTTCGTCGAGCGCTTCGGCATTCGCTATGACCCGAATCTGGACATCGTTGATGATCTCGGTTTCTGGTTCGAATGCATGCTGCAGGGCGCGCGCTTCGCCAATCTGCCGGAAGCGCTGACGCGGTATCGGGTCCATCAGGGGATGACGTCGCTGAACCTGAATATCGCGCGCTTGAACACCGCAAAAGCGCGGCTGTTCGCGCGGATTTTTCAGGCGTACTTTCCGCGACTGACGGGAGTGGATATCGAGCGGCTATGCACATTGCTCGAGAACCCGCTGCAGCCCGAGCCCGATCTCTACGTGCTAATGTCGCTGTATCGCGCGGCGGGCGTCGCGTTGTCGCGCATCGATCAGCGCTGGGGCGTGAGCGCAAAGGAGCTGGAATATCGCATGGTGGACCTGCTCGACCGGAAATGGCGCGCATCGGCTCAAACGATTCCACGCGGTGACGAAGAAAAGTTCTTCTGCCACCGCGTGATCGGCAATACGCTGGCCGAACTGAAAGACCGTTGAGCATCACTTCCACGCGTATCGCATCCCCACCCACACGCCGCGCGGCGCGCCCACGCCGAGGAACTGCTCGTTGACGGTATCGGCGCCGTTGAAGGTATGGTTCGGACCGTTGAAGAAGTTCTCGCCGAGAATCGCGAAGTTGGCGTAGCGCTTGTTCAACAGGTTCTTGACCGTTGCATAGACCTGAAACTGCTTGGTGACGTTGTACGTGGTGTCGAGATCGATCAGGAAATAACCGGCGACACTGCCGTTCACGTCCTGATTGTTTTCGTCGCCGCGCGCGAAGATGTTGCTGCGATACGTCATGTTCGTGCCCACGTTCCATTGCGGGAACACGTTGTAGTCCAGACGCAGCTCCACCGTATTGGCCGGAATGCCCGGTATGCGGTCGCCCGAGTGCACGGTGATATTGCCGTCGTCGTCCGCGCTCGAATTGCTCGCGCTGCTTTTCGTCCAGGTCGAACGATACGTCGCATTGACATAGCTGTAGCTCGCGGCCACGCTCAACGCGCCCCATTGCGTGCGTCCCGCGAGTTCGAAACCCTGACGACGCGTCTTGCCCACGTTCTGGAAATAGCCGAGCGTGCTGGCCGCGCCCTGGCTGCTGACAAACTGGATTTCGTCGGTGAGCGTCGTGCTGTACGCGGCCGCGCTCCATTGCGTATGCGCGCCGATGCGTCCGCGCGCGCCGATCTCGAAAGTCTTCGAGATCACCGGCTTGAGATCCGGATCTGCGATGAAATCGTTCGACAGCGAGCACGGCGCGTTCGGGTCCGCGCAGGCCAGTTCGATTGCGGTCGGCGAGCGCATGCCTTCGTTATAGGTGGCATACGCGGTGAACCACGGCGTCGGATTCCAGTTGAAGCCGATGGCCGGATTGAAACGCGAGAACGTGTGGTTTCCATCGAGCAGCGGTTGCACACCGCTTTCATCGCCAATGGTCGCCTTGGCCCAGTTATAGCGGCCCGCGAGCGTCATCGACCATTGCTCAGTGAAGGAGAAGGTGTTCTCGAAGTAGATGCCCCAGTTCTCGTTGCGCGTCTTCGCATCGGTGTCGGGCACGAACGGCCCCGTGCCGATGGTTGCGCGGCTGTCGGTGAACTCCGCCGCCTGCGATGCCTGCGTGAAGTGCGAATTCGCGAAGTCGCCCGCCGCACCGACAATCAGTTGGTTATCCTTGCCGAACAGTTTATTGAGCAGCGTGAGCTGCATGCTCGCGCCGTAGCTGTCGGTGACGATCACCGATTGATCGTTGAAGGCCTGCGTGAGTTCGTCGGCATCGTCGCCGTTCGGATCGAAGTCGTCGTTGACGTTGCTGCTCACATTCTTGTTGCGATAGTGCCGGTAATAGAGGTTGCCGCTCAATTGCACGTTCGGCGTGAAGTAATGTTCCGCGTTGATGGTCAGATAGCCGAGCTGGTTTTCGTTCATATCTGGAAACGTATAGGCTTGCCGGAAGTTGTCCATGAACGAACGCGGAATGGTCTGCGAGCCGTTCAGCGTGTTGTCCGCGCCGCCCATCGACACGGAGATCGTCGTATCGGAATCGGTGTAGCGAATCTTGCCGAAGGCCTGACGCAGGCGGCTCGAATTGTGATCGGCCCAGCCGTTGTCGTTGGTGATATTCGCCGTGAAGTAATAGTCGAGATGATCGCCGATTACGCCGCCTTGCTCGATCTGCGCATACTTGCGTCCGAACGAGCCGAAGCCCACATCCACATTGCCGCCCGGATTACTGCGGCCATTCTTGGTCTGCACCGCAATCGCGCCGCCCAGCGTATTGAGACCGAAGGTCGGATTCGAACCGGGGATGATCTGCATGGTCTGAATCGCGGCTTGCGGAATCAGATCCCAATTGACGACATCGCCGAACGGTTCGTTGACGCGCACGCCATCGAGAAACACCGACAGGCCTTGCGGCGTGCCGAGCAAGGGCGATGCGGTAAAGCCGCGATAAAGAATATCCGCTTGCGAAGGATTGCCTTGCGCATCGTTGATATCCACGCTGCCGACGTTCTTCTGCAAATAATCGGTGATGGTCGGCGGATGCTGTGCATCGATCTGGCCGCCCTTGATCGTCTGCACGTTGGCGGGCACTTTTTCCAGCGGCGTGCCGACGCCCACTAAAGGCGTCGTGCCGACCACCACGATATTGGGCAACTCGACGTTAGGCGGCGCGCTCGCGGCGGCGACAGGCGTAGCACCTGATGCGGGGTCGGGGGCGCTCGGCGCCTGAGCCCATGCACCGACAGTCATGCTTGCGAACGCGCCTCCGAACACGAGCTGCAAACCGGCTCGGGGTTTGAACGGATGCGCGGGTTTGCCCTGACGAGGCATGCTCTTCATCGTCTCCTCCTAAGAATGTTTTTTATTGCTTATTCGATGGATGTTGTTTCAATGAAAGCGTCGCATAAGAATTCGCTAAAGGACCGGGAGCTTTTCCCGATCGCACAGGGAAGCGTTCCCAAACGTCTTTTTAAGCACGCACCGCGCGAGTGCCGCATGCGTAGAATACTTCCGTGATGCCATCCGACTCCCTCCCCACGCACGCGGATACTTCGCGTCCACGCTCGCCGCACTCGACGGTGTGGCGCGACTTCGCTTGCGTGATCGCCGTCACGGTGGTGGCCGGCATGCTGTTCGCGCGCTTCGATTTCAGCGAGTGGGCGTATCACTGGACGCGTCGCGCTGAACGTTTTCAACTCGACGAATTACCCGCGACCATGCTGGTGCTGGCAGTAGGTTGCGCGTGGTTTGCATGGCGGCGCTATCAGGAAGCGCAGCGTGAAGCGCGACGTCGCCGCGCGCTCGAAGAAGAGGCGGAGCATCTGCTGGCGGAGAATCGGCGGCTGGCGAGTCAGGCCATCGCCGCACAGGAAACCGAGCGCCGTCATCTCGCGCGCGAACTGCACGACGAGTTGGGTCAGTACCTCAATGCGATATCGCTCGATGCAGGGCGCATCCGCGACTTATCGGCGCAACGCGAAGCGGAGATTCATCGCCTGTCGCTGGCGCTGATGCAAAGCGCGACGCATGTGTATCGCGAAATCGGCGGCATGATCCGCAAGCTGCGTCCGATCGGGCTCGACGAATTCGGCTTGCCGACGGCGCTCGAACACTGCGTGGACGGCTGGCGCGAGCGCTTGCCAGATGCGGCCTTCACGCTTGCCGTCGAAGGCGAGTTCGACAATCTGAGCGATGCGCTCAACATCACGCTGTATCGGCTGGTGCAGGAAGGATTGACGAACGTGTCGAAGTTCGCGCGCGATGCGCATGTGGAAATCTACCTGGCGCGCGGTCCGGGCGAAATTGTCGTGACCATGACCGATGACGGTTCCGGCGTCAATCTGTCGAAGCCGCGTAAAGGGCTCGGTCTGATCGGCATGCGCGAGCGCGTGGAAGCGCTCGGCGGCGAGTTTCATCTCGCGAGCCGTCCTGGCGAGGGTTTTTTGTTTTGCGCGCGCGTGCCGGTTCAGGCGGGCGTGCCGTTGCCGACCGCAGGCCCGAACGATCTGAACGAAAGATCCGACGACGCCGCAAAGTCCGCGAAATGAAGCCCTAAACGATTGGCGATCTGCGCGAGTTGCACGCCGTTGTCCGCGCCGAATTTCTGCCGTATCACCGATTGATGATTCGCCACGGTCTTCTGACTCAAACCGAGTTTCTCGGCGATGCTCGGCAACGTATAGCCCTGCACGAGCAGACGCAGCACTTCGAATTCGCGCTTCGACAATTGCCGTCCGTCCTGAATGCTCGCGCGCAACGCAAGCGCCTGCGATACATCGGGACTGAGATACGACACGCGCCGCGCCACCGATCGCACGGCTTCGACGAGCACATCGGGCGCGCTCGCCTTGGTCACGTAGCCGCGCGCGCCGGCATCGAGCGCGCGTCGCACGAAGATCGCTTCTTCATGCACGCTGAAGATCAGCACATGCGCCTGCGGTTCGCGCGCGAGCATGCGCCGCATCGCCTCGATACCGCTCGCGCCCGGCAAGGCCAGATCCATCACCACGACATCCGGCTGCAGCGCGCAGAACTTCTGATACGCCTCCGATGCATTCGCCGCTTCGTCCGCGACGTTCACGTCGGGACTCAGTTCGAGCAAACGCTTATAGCCTTCACGCACGACGGCGTGATCGTCCACCAGCAGCACGGATATATCGTGAATCATGGTGTTTTCTCTCCCCCTTCCTGTGGGCTTGCTCGTTCGGCGAAGCGCCTCGAATTCGCATCGTTGCGGAAGACGATCGGTTGCTCTTGCGGCTCCTGACGTGTCGACGCGGCACGCACCACTTCGATCACGCGCTCGTGATGCGGCGACTTATCGCAGACGGGATCGGCATTCGCCGGGTCTTGCGTCAGCAGATACGCCTGACAACGGCATCCGCCTAGATCGATGGTTTTCTCGTCGCAGCTTCTGCAGGGTTCTTTCATCCAGCCGAAGCCGCGAAAGCGATTGAACGCATCGCTCTCGTACCAGATTTCGCGCACGGAAGTTTCGGTGACGTTCGGAAACGTGAGGCCCGGCAGCGCGCGCGCGGTGTGACACGGCAAGGCCGCACCGTCCGGCGCAATGCCGAGAAACACTTGTCCCCAGCCGTTCATGCAACGCTTGGGACGCGTCTCGTAGTAATCGGGCACGACGAAGAAGATCTTACACTTGTCGCCGATCTCTTTCCTGTAGCGCTCGACGATCGCTTCCGCTTCTTTCAGTTGATCGCCGGTCGGCATGAGTTGCGCGCGATTCGCATGCGCCCAGCCGTAGTACTGCGTGTTCGCGAGTTCGAGATACTCTGCGCCCATCTCGAGCGCCATATCGATGATGCGTCCGATATGTGGCAGGTTATAGCGATGCAGCACGCAATTGAGGACCATCGGAAAGTCGTGCGCCTTGATGAGCTTAGCGACGCGATTCTTCAGATCGAAGGTCTTCGTATGCGAGAGAAAGTCGTTGAGCTCTTGCGTGGAGTCCTGAAACGACAACTGGATATGATCGAGCCCGGCCTCTTTCAACGCGCCGAGCCGTTTGTCCGTCAGCCCGATTCCCGACGTGATCAGATTCGTATAGAAACCGAGCTTGCGCGCCTCGGCGACGAGCGTTTCGAGATCGTCGCGCAGCAGCGGTTCGCCGCCGGAAAAGCCGAGTTGCGCCGCGCCGAGTTCGCGCGCCTGACGCAGCACGTCTATCCATTGCGCCGTGTCGAGTTCGCGATTGTGCTCCGCGTAATTCGTCGGGTTGTAGCAGAACACGCAATGCAGCGGGCATCGATAGGTCAGTTCCGCGAGCAGCCATAGCGGCGGCGGAATGGCGACGCCTTCGTGTTCGGGCTTTGCAGTGGGAACGGACAAGTCGGTCATATCGTTACTCCAGCCAGCCTCGCGCGCGTGCGCCGGCGATAAAGGCGCGCACGTCGTCGCCCAAGCCGGTCGCGTTGAACGTCTGCTCCAGATCGGCGACGAGCGTGGGAATATCGCGCGAACCGTCGCATCGCAAGAGAATCTCTGCCGCGCTTTGATTCAGCTTCACCATGCCTTCGGGATACAGCAACACATGCGCTTCCTGTGCCGGTTCCCATTGCAGACGGAACAGGCGCTTGAGTTTCGGATGCAGCGAATCGTCGGGTGCGTCGACGGCTTCCTGTACGCGTTTCGTTGGATCGCTCATGACGGAAAGGCCTTTTCGATCGAATCGAGCATGGTCCACAGAATGTCGAGTTTGAATTGCAGAATGTCGAGCGCGCGGTGTTGCTCGGTACGCGTTTTGAAGTGCGCGAGCGTCACTTCAAGACCATGCTCGACATCGCGCTGCGCAAGCGATACGCGCGAGCGAAAGTAATGCAATCCTTCAGGCTCGATCCACTTGTAATGCTCGGGCCACGTCGCGAGCCGGTCCTTGTGAATCTGCGGCGCGAACATTTCGGTCAGCGACGAACACACGGATTCCTGCCACGGCGCACGGCGCGCGAAATTCACGTACGCATCGACGGCGAAGCGCACGCCGGGCGTGACGAGTTTCAGCGACCAGAGATCGTCGCGCGAGAGGCCGACTGCATCGCCCAAACGCGCCCACGCTTCGATACCGCCGGGCTGATCTTCATAGCCATCGTGATCGAGAATGCGCAGCACCCAGCGGCGTCGCGTGTCGCGATCGGGGCAATTGGACATCACCGCTGCATCCTTCAGCGGAATGTTGATCTGATAGTAGAAGCGGTTCGCGACCCAGCCGCGAATCTGCTCCTTCGAACAGCCGCCACTGTTCATCTTCACGTTGAACGGATGATGGATGTGATAGGTCGTGCCCTTTGCGCGCAACTGTGCCTCGAATTCGTCGCGCGTCCATGCGGGACCATCGTCCTTCACTGCGGTGAAGATCGGACCCGTGCTCGGGTTGATCATCGGTTCATGCATCTGAACGGCTCTATGCGTGTTTCATAGTTCGAAGCTCATGCCGTCGTGCGCGACTTCGATGCCGCGCTCCGTCAACATGCGCCGTTCGGGCCCGTCCTCGATAAGGATCGGGTTCGTGTTGTTGATATGAATGAGGACCTTGCGTTGTCCGTCGCGCGCAATCGAATCGAGCACGTCGATCATGCCGCCCGCGCCGCTTTGCGCGAGATGGCCCATGTCGCGGCCAGTCTTCTTCGTGAGGCCGAGGCGGATCATTTCGTCGTCGGTCCAGACGGTGCCATCGACGAGCAGAAGATCCGCCTCGCGCATCGCATCGAGGATATGCGGTTCGAGTTCGCCCAGGCCCGGTGCATAGAATGCGCGCTTGCCAGAAGCATTATTCGTGAACATCAGGCCGATGTTGTCGCCCACTTCGGGCGCATGACGATGCGGCGAATACGGCGGCGCCTTGCTCGACAACGGCAACGCCTCGATGCTCACGCGCGGCAGCTCCGGCACGGAAAACGCCGCGCCATCGAGCGCGATGCGACGATGCTCCACGCCGCAGTAATGCGACAGAATCGACGTAATCGGAAAGCCCGTCGAGAGGTCTTGCCACACGGCATCGGTCGTGTAGAGCGGCAAGGGCGTGCCGCGTTCGCGCAGCATCAGGAGGCCGGTGACGTGATCGATCTGCGCATCCATCGTGACGACGGCCGCGATGCCGGTATCGCGCACGCGTCGCGCGGGTTGCAGTTCGGGGTTTGCCGCGATCTGCGCCAGAATATCGGGCGATGCGTTGACGAGCAGCCAGTCCTCGCCGTTATCGCTGACCGCAATCGACGACTGCGTGCGCGCACGCGCCGCGATGCTGCCGCGCCGCACGCCATCGCAATTGCGGCAGTTGCAGTTCCATTGCGGAAACCCGCCGCCGGCCGACGATCCGAGCACGCGTATCTTCATGGCCACATCCTCCGCAACAGGCCGTCACGATCGATCAGTTGATGCTTCAGCGCGCCGAGAAAGTGCAGGGCGATCATCGCGATCATCATCCATGCAAGATACTCGTGAATGATGAAGAAGATATGCCGCAGCCCTTTGTCGTCCCAACCCCATTGCGGCAACGGCAAACCCCAGAACTTCGTGCCGAACTTGTTGAACGACGAGCCGAGATAACCGGTGAGCGGCATGCCCACCATGCCGACGTATAAAAGAGCCTGCGTGATGCTCGCGGCGGCGGCGCGTTGCCACGTCTGCATCGGTGGCAGAGGTGGCCGGCTATAAGCCAGCCGTGCCCAGATGCGAAGCAGCACCAGCAGGAAAACGGTGATGCCGAGCGACTTGTGCACGTTCACAAGCGTCGACTTGAAGGGCAGCCCGCGCGGCAGGCTGCCCATATAGAACCCGACGCACAGCATCGCAATGATGGCGATCGCAATGATCCAGTGCAGACCGATCAGCGGCCGCGCGAAACGTTCGTTCGCCGGGTTCGCTGCGTTGCGCGTCGCTGCGGGTGTGCGCGCTGCGCTCATGACTTGCCTCCTGCTCGTTTCGATTCGATCGATGGTTGCAATTGCACGATTCCCTATAAATCAAGCACTATTCTTGTCGGTGGCTCACGATTTGACGATCAGCAATTCCCCCCGTCCGTCCACCGCAACATCGCCGGCGTAGCGGACGGGCGGCGCGCTGCCGTCGAGCGATGCGAAGGGCGCGATCTCGCGCGCCAGCATGCGCGAGAACAGCCGCCAGAATACGTCGAAGCCGTGACCGCCTTCGGTAAAGGTCACGCCGATGCGCCCGGGCGCGTGCATCAGCAAAACTGTGCCGCGCCGCATGCCATAACCCAAGTGTGCATCGACTTGGCCGCCGATGCAGACCGTGCCCGCAACGAGTCGCGACGCCGCGAAGTCGCCCGCATTGCCCGCGACCAGCACGGTGCCGCGCCGCATGCGATCCGCGAGCCGCGCGCCTGCATTGCCGTGAATCGTCAGCGTGCCGCCCGTCATGCTTTCCATGTCACCCGGCAGCGCGCCCGCCGCGAAATCGCCTGCGTTGCCGTGAATCGTCATGCGCCCGCCGCGCATCTCGCATGCGGTGAAGCATCCCGCATCGCCGTGAATGTGCAATTCGCCGCTCGTCATATGGATGCCGGCGTAGTCGCCCGCGTTGCCGTGTATCGCCACGCTGCCCGCGTCGAGATTCGCGCCGATGCGATCAAGCCATGCCACATCGCCTTCGATGACGAGCGATGCGGTCGATGCATCGGTCTGCGCGATATCGAAGAGGTCACCGAGCGCGCAGGTTTCGCCCGCGCCTTGGAGCACGATGCGCGGCAACTCGCTCGCCGATGCCGCAGCCAGCGACGCAGGCAGCAATTTCGACCCATCGACGCAAAAGCCCGGCGTAGTTTTTACGCGCAATGTCGTGGCCTTCATGCGCGGCTCCCGTCGATGCCCGCCGCGAGTTCGTGCAGCTTGAAGTGATACGGCCCGAGCTTGCCGCCATAATTGCCCGCCGATATTCGCAGCACGCCGCCCGCGCGTCCGATCGATGTCGCCGCAGCCATGCCCGCCGTCATCGCCGCGCCGACATCGGCATCGGTGAGGCCGTCGATCACGATTTCCAGCACGCACGCGATCTCCGGCGTCAATTCGCTTTTCTTCGAAAGACCTACGAGCGTGGGGCAAAACGCATCGTTGGTGGAGGCCGTCGCGCCCGCATACTTCGAACCGATCTTCGAACCCGAGCGCACCACGCCGCCCGGAAACGGCGTGATCACGTTCGGCAAGCGATGCATCGCGCTGACGGCGGCTTCTGCTGCATGCAATGCGCTGTCGATGTCGCGCGCGAGGAACAGCAAGTTACCGCCGCCGACCGCTTTGACCGTCGACGTGAAGTCTTCGCAGACGAACTCGCCGTCCATCACAGGCACGCGCCAATAGCGCTTGCCGTCGAGCACCTTCGATATTTGCCAGCCATCGCCGAAGAAGCGCAGGCCCGAGCCGAGCGGCGAATTGTCGGAGAGCGGCGCGCGGCTCGTCGACGGATCGATGCCGCCATACACGGCCGTGGTCGGGCACGTCAGCACGCATTGGCCGACACGTCGCGCAATTTGTTTGGCGAGTTCCTTCGACGAGATCGCGAACATCAGCACGGCGATGCCGGGTTTGCCATCGGGCGTCTCATCGCGCGTGAGTTCGCGTTCGATGCCCGCTTCGCAGCCGCAATCGATCACGGACGTCGCGAAGCCCGTCAGCGAATTCGCCGCGTGACGCGCCCATGTTGGCGTGTGCGCGGTGATGACGAGACGCGTCGCCTTCATCGGGAAGGCTTCGGCGAAGGTGTCGTCGATCTGCGTGTCGTTGATGCGCATCGCCGTCACCTTCGATCCGTTGCGAAGCATGCGACGGGCAGCAATCGGCCGCCGTTGCAGCACGCGCAGATTTCGTTGTCGCCGATGGCGGCGTTTTCGAACTTGCTTGCGAGATTGGCTTCGGTGAAGGCGCGCACGCGCTTTTCGATCGCGCGATCGTAATCCGGCATGACGTAATGAATACCGCCAGCCGGTGTCTTGAGCAGCGTGCCGTCGCGCGCGATCAACTCGCCGTCCTTGAATACATAGGATGGCGAAGTGAACATGCGTTCGCGGTCGGCGTCTTCGCGATACACCGCGATATCCGCCGCCGCGCCAGCGCCGAGATGACCCCGATCGGTCAGCCCGAGCAAACGCGCCGGACCCGCGCGCGTGATGATCGCGATGTCGTACAGCGAGAACTCGCGCGTGATGTCGCCGAGCGCGCTGGCGGTTTTCGCATCGGCCTGCAGCTTGTCGAGTTGTTCGTCGCGGAAGGACTTGTCCATCAGCAGGCGGATCAGATGCGGATAACTCGTTAACGGCGCGCCGTTCGGATGATCGGTCGTCATCGACACGCGCCACGGATCGTCGACGAGCAGAAAGATTTCCAGCCCGATGATCCACTGCAGCGCATTCACATAGCTTTGTTCGCGATAGCGGAACGGCACGACGCCGCAACCCGCATCGCATTCGATATCGCCGAGCACCCACTTGCGCGGATTGGCGAGCGGCGCGTTCTTGAACTGCATCATCGTGTCGCCGGATGCGGTGACGGTTTGCCCGAAGATGATCTGGCCCACGTCGATGGTGACGTTCGGCCGCGCATTCACCGCTTCCGCGATGGCGCGCGCACCCGACGAAAACTTGCGTGGCCCTTCCGTGCCGTAGCTATGAAACTGGATATGCGTGAGGTGAATGGGCAGACCTTCGGCGGCATCCATCGTCTTGATGGTCGATTCGATATTGCCCGGCACGCCGAGATTGCTCGAATGCACGTGCAAGGGATGCGGCACGCGCAACTCGGTGAGCGCGCGCGTCAGCGTCTTCAATACCTCGCGCGGCGTGATTCCGTAGTGAACGTGCTTCTCGTCGACATCCAGCGAGCGCTGATTGAACTTGAACGCGGAGATGCCGCCGGGATTCACCACCTTCACGCCGAGCGCCTTGCTCGCGTTGATGGTCCATCCGACGTAATCGCGCAGATGTTCGAAATCGTCGTTTGCCGCGAGCATTTGCAGAAACAGTTCGTCGTTGCCCATCATCACGTATGCGCCGTGATCGATGATCGGCGTGTCGCCCATTTCCAGATGCGCGTGACGCGCGTTCGATGCGATCATCGCCGGTTCGAACGCGGCCGTGTAGCCCATTTCCGCGTAACGATAGCCGGTGGCGAGCGTGCCGGGCGTGCAGGTTCCGCATGAAGGCAGACGCATATAGCGGCCTTCGCTGGGACGATCGGGCACGGCGCGCGGATCGTTGCGATGATCCTCGGGCAGCAGCAGACGCGAGAGATTCGTCTTGCCGCCGCCGATATGCGAGTGCAGATCGATGCCGCCCGCCATCACGACCATGCCGCTCGCATCGAAGTCGCGTTCGGCCGCAATGTTTTCGTTACGTGCATCATCATTGGACACGATGCGGCCATCGCGTATGTAGATGTCGCGTTGCTTGCCGTCGATGCCGTTGGCCGGATCGTAGACGATGCCATTGCGCAGTCGCGTGAGGCTCATGACGGCCTCCTGCGCGCGATCAGTTCCGTGACGACCGACGCGACGCTCGGCAGACCCGACGCGCGCGCCGCAGCCAAATGCGCCACCACCGATGAATCGACGCGAAACACATGTCCGCCATCGTCGATGCCGGGTGTAGCGACGGGAATAAACACGGTCGGGCCCGGGCGTTTCTCGAGCCTCGTTCCTGCATGACCGAGTACGACGACGGGCACGTTTTCATCGAGCGATGCGGGCAAAGGCTCGGGCGCGAAACTCGATACCCAAAGCAAGGCGTCGATGTCTTTTTTCGCTATCAAAGATTGCGTGCTGTAGCGATGCGCGTCGTGATCGAGCGGCATGCCGTAGGCCACGCGCGTGCGCAAGGGAAAGCCCGAAAGCCACGTCACCGATTGATTGACAGTGAGCGCGCCGTCATCGCCGCCGAGTGCGAGCGCGCCCGCGCGCACGGTACGATTGATCGCCTTGACGATGCGATGCAACGCTTCGATGGCGAGCACTGCGTGCGGTACGGGCAGTGCCGCAGGCTCGTACACGATTGCCGTGTAGTGCGCGCGTCCGATGCGTTCCGTCAGCGCGACGAGTTCCTGCGCCTGAGGCTTGCGATTGCTTTCGGCGAGCGCGGACCAGAGCGCGAGCGTATCGAACGGGTCGTCGCGATCGAGGATCGAATCGGCGGCGCCTGTGTACGCGCTGTCCTGTTTGCATCCAACGAATACGACTTCGACTTTGCGCGAGTCGCTCAGCGCGCGTTCATAGAAGCGCGGGTATCGCCGTGAGGGTTCGCATCCGAACACGACGATCAGATCGGCGCGCGAGCGCACTTCCGACAGCGTCGTAAAGAACGCGCCGCGATCCTGCATCGCGATTGTCGCGGCGGCGAGCGCATCGCCGTGAAGATGATTGAGGATCGCGCCGTGCGTGGCGGCTAGTTCATAGAGCGCGCGTGCGCCGGCCACGTCGGTGGTCAGTCCGCCGAACAGCGGTCGACGCGCGTTCGTCAATATGTGCGCGGCTTGCGACAGCGCTTCTGGCAGGTCGGTGGCGCGTCCGTCGATCTCGGAGGTCCGGTTTGCATCGGGCGGAACCTGATAGGCAAGTGATCGCGCGAGACGCGGACAGGCGGTGTGCGGCGCTTCGAGTCGCGCGTTGGCGGTCTCGGTCAGGGAGATGTCGTCGCATAGCAGTGGGCAGAACGGACAGGTCCAGTTGTTGTTGTTTTTTGAGGGACTTTGTTCTGGGGACGGGGATGGTTGCATGGTCGTGCGTTTTAGCAAGCTTTATGCCGGTTTATTTTTTTTGCGCTTCGGCTTTTGATGGTGGTTTGGGTTTATTCAGTAGCCGCCTCCCCGGCGGTAGGGTTACTTTCTTTGCGGCGGCAAAGAAAGTAACCAAAGAAAACCGCTTGTCCGATCCTAAGCACCTTCTTGAGCGGCCCCGGCACAGGACTTTAGACTTGGCACAGCAGTAGCGAGTGTTCTCACCGTGATTTCGGGCGCTGGTTCCCATGCGATTGGCGCTTTCTCGCCCACCTTGGTAACGGTCCCCTTCGGCTTACTCCGGCCCGCTGCGCGGCCGGTTTAGGGACGTACAGGCAACCGGCAGATGATTAGCGAAACGACCTCGAATGCCGCATCGGTTTCTTCGCTATTCGGCCCTACCTGGGTTGGCGTTTCGACAAAGGCTCAATTGAAGGCGTTGATCTGAGGCAGTTACGGTTGCCTGCTTTAACGCCAAGTCCTGTCTTTGGGGTTGCCCGTGCGCGACCTTCACGCCTTAAGGCGCGCTCGTGAATGAGATGGGCGCGTGCGCTTGCCTTGGCAGAAGCGCTAACCGAGGTAGGGCCGAATAACGATTAAAACGATGCCGTGTGCGAGGTCGTTTCTTTAATTGCCTGCCGGTTGCTCATACGTCCCTAAACCGGCCGCGCAAGCGGGCCGGAGTAAGCCGAAGGGGACCGTTACCGATGTAGGCGAGAAAGCGCGGATCGCATGGGAACCACTAGCCGAGCACACCACGAGAGCACTCGCTACTGCTGTGCCAAGTCTAAAGTCCTGTGCCGGGGCTGCTCAAGAAGGTGCTTAGGATCGGCCAGCGGCTTTCTTTGGTCACTTTCTTTGCCGCCGCAAAGAAAGTGACCCCTCCGCCGGGGAGGCGGCTACTGAATAAACGAACCCACCAAGAGAGGCCGAAGAAAAAAAGTGCTCCGCAGTGCAACACACTGTCACCCATGAATGTCCCAAGACTCAACACCCAACGAATAAATCTGAAAGCAAACAAAAGCCCCCAACGTGCATGGCACAAATATTGAATAAAGAGTAAATCAACGGCAGATAGCCAAATCATGAATAGCGGAAGCAACAAGCCACGCGCTAGCACCAGAACGTGCCGCAAGCTGAAGGTCATGGGAATGGCGAATCCCTCCCGCGCCAATCAAGGAGCGCCCTTGTGCAAGTGAGAGAACAGCAGCAAAAAGTCCAAGATCGGGCCCATCAAAAGCCCCAACCCGATCGAGCGACATAACGATCACCCGCGAGGGCCACCAGCCGGAATCATCGTGTGAAAGGAGCCCAAGCGAACGTCCGTGCCGATAATCGAGCGAAAGCACGGGCTCGAAACCCGCAGCCTGAGCAGAAGCGATCGCTCTCGGATCGCGCAAGGTTTCGGTGCCGAACACGGGCACAAACGCTGCACAGTCCGATGACCGCGCGACATCCGCGATCGACTCGAAAAGTGCCTTCATAGATGCGAAATCGGTGAAGCCTGCATCGAGCCAGATCGTGACACTGCTGCCGAGTGTACCGGACAAGGCAGCAAGCGCGGCGACATGCGCGCCGCGTTCGAGAATGGCGCCGAGGTCGGCGATGTAAAGCGTCGTCGAACCGGTAGCGGCAAGCAGTGCACGCGCGACGTCGAGCGGTTCGCTCGTCGCGCACAAGGACGACTGGATCGGCCGGTAACGCGACCGCTCGCCGCGCACCGCGCGCACCGCGTGGCCGTCAAGCAGATCGAGAACGGGTATCACCTGCATGGATGGCTTTCCCTTGATCAAGATATTTGTCTTCGAGTATCTCACCGGTGGCGGCATCGATCCCGATGTCGCGGGCGCGGGCAGCCTCGCCGATCTTTCCGCGCTCATCGTCGAAGGACGCGTGATGCGCGATGCCATCGCCGCCGATCTGCGCGCGTTGCCCGGCGTCGCAATCACGGTGGCGAGTTCGCGCTTCGAGCAGCGCGACGGTGCGTTCACGTACGCGCAGGCCGGCGAACCCGTGACGCGCTTCGTCGCGCGCATGGCGCGCGAGCACGATTACGCGTGCATCATCGCACCCGAATGCGATGGTTTGCTGCTGCGTTTGCATGATGCCGTCGGCGCGTCGCGCTGGCTCGGCTGCGCGAAGGAAACGATTCGCGCGGCATCGAGCAAGAGCGCGACGGCGGCGCGTCTTGCATCGCATGGCATCGCGGCGACGGCCGCGCTCGATCCCGACGATGCGCGCGCCGATGCGTCGCGTCGCTGGGTCGTGAAGCCCGATGATGGCGCGGGCGGCCTCGATACCTACGTATTCGACGATCTCGATGCAGCCCGCGCGGAATACGCGGCGCGCGCGGAAGCCGGCCGCAGTCCCGTGCTGCAAGCATGGATCGACGGCGAAGCGCTGAGCCTTTCGCTGATGTGCGGCGACCACGGCGCGCGCCTGGTGTCGATCAACCGTCAACGCATCGGCATGTCGGACGCCGACGATGACGATGCGCCGCGCGAACGCATCGTGCAGTTCGATGGCGTCGATGTCGATTGCATCGATCGTCACGGGCCGCAAGGGCGCGCGCTGGAACGGCTGGCGTTGCGCGTCGCGCAGGCGTTCGATGGCTTGCGCGGTTTCGTCGGCATCGACGTGGTGTGGCATCCGCAGCAAGGGCCGGTCGTGATCGAAGTGAATCCGCGCCTGACCGTCGCGTATGCGGAATTGTCGAAGCAGGGGCGCGGCGAACTCGCGGCCGAGTTGCTCGCGGCGCATCGCGTGCCCGGTTTCGGCGATGACGATGCGGGGCCTTGCGCGCGTGCGGGGCATCGTCATGAGCGAATCTAAAGCACCGGTGTTCGGCTGGGATGTCGGCGGCGCGCACGTCAAGGTCGCGATGACGCATGGCGCGGACGTGCTCGCCGATGTCGCGCAATGGGCCTGCCCGTTGTGGCAGGGCATCGCGCATCTGGAACGCGTGATCGACGGCGTGTTCGAACGCTGGCCCGACGCGGCGAAATCATCCGCGCGTCATGCGGTGACGATGACCGGCGAGATGGTCGATCTCTTCCCCGATCGCGCAGAAGGTGTGCGCACGTTGACGCGCGCGCTCGCGCAACGCCTCGGCCCGCGCACGCTGTTCTACGCAGGCGATGCATGGTTCGCGCGATCAGCATGCGTCGAGGGCTGGCGCAAGGTGGCATCGGCGAACTGGCTGGCGACGGCGCAATGGGTCGCGGCCTGCATGCCCGATGCCTTGCTCATCGATATCGGCAGCACGACGACGGACATCATTCCGATCGTCGATGGCCAGGTCGTCGCGCGCGGCACGAACGACGCCGAGCGTCTTATGACGGGCGAGCTCGTCTATCAGGGCGCGGTGCGCACGCCGTTGTGTGGCGTGGCGCATCGCATCGCGTTTCGCGGCGAGACTACGAGCGTGATGAACGAATGGTTCGCGACGACGGCGGACGTCTATCGTCTGACCGGCGAATTGTGGCCGGAACACGATCAGCATGCGAGCGCCGATAACGGGCCCAAGACCGAAGCGGCGAGCCGCGCGCGCATCGCGAGAATGATCGGACGTGACGCGCGCGATGCCGCCGATGCCGAGTGGCGTCGCTTCGCACATGCATGGCGGCACGAGCAGCTTCGCACGCTCGAGGCGAATCTCGCGCGGGTGTGCGCGCAGCACGCGCGGCTCGCGGCGGCGCCTGTGGTCGGCGCGGGATGCGGACGTTTTCTGGCGGCGGCGCTGGCAAGGGAGGAAGCGCGCGGTTACGTCGATTTCTCGCGGCTGGCGGGCGTGACGAGCGATGCGGCGGATCAGGCGGAATGGGCATCGACATGCGCGCCGAGCGTGGCGGTGGCGTTGCTGGCATCGCGTGCGGTGGATGGGAAAGGCGCGCCAAGCAACGAAGCGTTTCCTTCAAACGATGCATCGTCGCGCGCCGCGTGATAGCCTGCGCGATACAGCGAAGCATCGAAGAGCGGTATCGAACGAAAGATCGAACGAGGACAGGAACCATGTGGGTGGTGAAGCTCGGGGGTAGCCTCAGCCACGACCCGGCGCTGCGCGAATGGCTCACGCGCCTTTGGGAAGTGGGCGGGGGACGCGTCGTGATCGTGCCGGGCGGCGGCGATTTCGCTGATGCGGTGCGACAATATCAGCGTGAATGGCGTTTCGATGATCTCGCGGCACATAACATGTGTCTGCTCGCGATGGCACAGTACGCGATTCTGATGCAGGGCGTGGTGCCGGAACTGGTGCTGGCGTCGAACGAGGAGCGCATCAGGCGGGCTTTGCGCGATGGACGGGTGGCGGTCTGGGTACCGACGGATCTGATGCGGACGACGCCGGATGCCATGACCAACTGGGACGTTACGTCCGATAGTCTGGCGGCTTGGCTTTCGTCTTCGCTTAACGCCGAGCGGTTGATGATCGTTAAGTCTTGTACGTTGCCTTCTGATTGTTCGCTTGAGGGGCTTGCTTCGCTTGGTATCGTCGATGCGCGGTTTTCGGCTTATGTGCGGGATGCTAATTACATCGTTGAGGTGTTTTCTAAGGATGATGTTTCGGGTTATGCGGGATCGGTTGCTTAATGTTGTGGTTTAGGGATTTTTTTTGGTTCTTTTTAGTCAGTAACTGCCTTCCCGGCGGAGGGGTTACTTTCTTTGCGGCGGCAAAGAAAGTAACCAAAGAAAGCCGCTGTTCGATCCTAAGCACCTTCTTGGCCGACCCCGACACAGTACTAGAGACTTGGCACAGCAGTAGCAAGTGTTCGCGCCGGACGTTCGGGCGCTGGTTCCCATGCGATTCGCGCTTTCTCGCCTACCTTGGTAACGGTCCCCTTCGGCTTAATCCGGCCCGCTGCGCGGCCGGTTTAGGGACGTATGAGCAACCGGCAGGTAATTGGCGAAACGACCTCGAATGCGGCATCGCGTTTATCGTCATTCGGCCCTACCTTGGTCGGCGCTTCGATGAATTTAATTGCTTTCGTTTATCTCGGGCAGTCCCGGTTGCTATTTTCTTAGCTGGATGCCTTTCCATGCCCGACTCTTTGGCCGCCTTAGCGACGAGGCCACGTGCCTTAACGTACCGCAAGGCTAAGCGCACTGCAAACATGGTCCGTGCCGAAGGCGTCGC
The DNA here is from genome assembly GCF_001189365.1 of Candidatus Burkholderia verschuerenii. GTDB lineage: Bacteria > Pseudomonadota > Gammaproteobacteria > Burkholderiales > Burkholderiaceae > Caballeronia > Caballeronia verschuerenii. Next base: position 74,282 of record NZ_LFJJ01000001.1, read on the forward strand.
CTGGTGACGATGCTTGACGCATGCGCGTGATCTTAGTGAAAGTGCCAACCAAGGTAGGGCCGAATAACGATTAAAACGATGCCGCGTGCGAGGTCGTTTCACTGATCACCTGCCGGTTGCCTGTACCTGTACGTACCTAAACCGGCCGCGCAGCGAGGCCGGAGCAAGCCGAAGGGGACCGTTACCGATGTAGGCGAGAAAGCGCGAATCGCATGGGAACCACTAGCCGAGCACACCACGAGAGCACTCGCTACTGCTGTGCCAAGTCTAAAGTCCTGTGCCGGGGCCGCTCAAGAAGGTGCTTAGGATCGGCCAGCGGCTTTCTTTGGTTACTTTCTTTGCCGCCGCAAAGAAAGTGCCCCCCGCCGGGAAGGCGGCTACTGAACATAAACGCATGACAACAACAAAAGACCCGCTCAATGAGGCTCTTCCAAAACAACGTGCAAAGCAGAAGCAAACATCCGCACCCGCTGAGGATCGAGCACCCCAGCCCGTCCGCCAACGCCAGAACAAAGTGCCCCTCGAAACCCCACAATATCAGGAGCAAAAAACCGGACCCTAGCAAGATCGCTCCAACGCAGCGAGCCAGCGAGCGCACACATCACGCCATGACTGCGCACCTGATCAAGACACAACCCGAGAACTTCAAGATCGACGCAATCAAACAAAGTCCGTCCATCTTTAATAGAAGTATCGAACACGATAGCGGGAAACCCGAGTTGCACGGCCAGCGCCACTAAAGCACCGTCCAACCCAAAGTCAGAAAGCAAAACCGGCACAACAGCCGCCGGCAAGCCAGCCAAATGCCGCAGACATGCAAAACCGTCCAATCCCGGCGATACCCCGACCTTCACATAATCGACGCCAGTAGCCGCCACCTCGACCACACGCGCAGCGATCTCATCGAGCGCATGAGCAGGCAGATCGCCGATCGTGGCGCTGATCGGCCGCACCGCATAGCGCGTCCGCAACGCGCGCACGATACGCGCGATCTCGTCCGTGGCGACGCCGCCGAGCGCCCCCGCAGCGGGTTCCTTCAGATCGATGATATCGGCCCCGGCCTGAGCCGCATCGAGCGCTTCGGCCACGGAGCGGACGCTCGCGAGCAGTACGGTCATCGTGTGGTTCCCGTGCTAAGAGAAGGATCGAGCCGCGATTGCGCGCGATGTCGCTCGATCGCCTGTAAGAGCCATTGCCACGCTTCGCGCTCCATATCGCCAGCGGTTTTATCGATCGCGATCTGCAAGTAAGCAACCTCGCTGTCGATCTTGTCGTCGGGCAGCATGAAAAGCCGGCTCACGAGAATCGCGCCTTCGACCACCGCAGCCTGCGCGCGATTGAAACCCGCAAACGGTGCATGCGTTTCACGATGCACGCACTCCATCCGCAAGGTGGGACGCGTGTCGTCGTCGTGCAAATCGTGGAGACGCAGTTCGGTATGCGCGAGTGTATCGGCGAGGCGCACGCTCGGCACGGTGGTGGCGACGACCGTCGGCCAGTCGCGCGCCAAGCCGCTCACGCAACCCGCGAATACGCGCACATCGGTGCAGAAGTTGACGACAGCGCTCTTCGTCGCGATGACGTTATCGAGCGTCGTGGAAGGGCGAAATGGCGCGAGGATCGCGAAGCCGTCCTCGAAGCGCACGCCCATCGGCGCGATATGCGCCCGGCCATCGCGATCCGCCGTGGTGACGATGGTCTCGTAGATCATGGCCTGATGCGCAAAACAATCCCATTGAATGAAAGGACGCACGAAGGCGCGACTCGCCGCGGGCGGTGCGCGTTCGTGCGAACCGAAGACGCTTAGCTTAGCGCGTCGCGATATACATCGTGATTTCAAAGCCGAAACGCATATCGGTGAAGCTGGGCGTCGTCCATTGCATTCGCGTATCTCCGTGTGGTTGATGATGCGTGACAGGATGCCGTGAGAGAACCGGCATCGTCTGCCGATGCAAGCGCGATGCCATGCACCGTGCGATTGCTCGAAGCACGGCTTTGAGGCGCGCATCTCGGTAGTGTGACGGAAACGCAGCAAAGTGTCCCATCGTCGCGCGACATGCTCATGCGGGCAAACCCGGACTAAGGAATCGCTTAGCGTCGCGCAAGAAAATCGTGAATTCCGTTTGGATGAGGCTGCGCTTACTCTGGTTTCACAGCAGCGCCATTGAAGCGCGACTCTCACTCTCCACTCACAGTCGAGGAAACGGAATGAACGACTTCAACAAGGCCGCCGTCGAGGCGGCGCGCAATCCGTCCGATCCGCGCTCGCGCTATGCGGCCGGTGTCATGAAGTATCGCGAGATGGGCTATTGGCAGCCCGACTATGTGCCGAAGGATACGGACGTCATCGCGCTGTTTCGCATCACGCCGCAAGCGGGCGTCGAACCCGAAGAAGCCGCTGCCGCCGTTGCGGGCGAATCGTCGACGGCGACATGGACCGTCGTGTGGACCGACCGTCTGACCGCGTGCGACATGTATCGCGCCAAGGCGTATCGATGCGAACCGGTGCCCAATGCACGCGCCGACGAACTGCAGTACTTCGCCTATATCGCTTACGACCTCAATCTGTTCGAAGAAGGATCGGTCGCGAATCTGACGGCGTCGATCATCGGCAACGTGTTCGGATTCAAGCCGCTCAAGGCGCTGCGTCTCGAAGACATGCGCATTCCTGTTGCATATCTGAAGACGTTTCAAGGGCCGCCGACGGGCATCATCGTCGAACGCGAACGGCTCGATAAATACGGTCGCCCGCTGCTCGGCGCGACGGTGAAGCCCAAGCTCGGTCTGTCAGGAAAGAACTACGGACGCGTTGTCTACGAAGGTCTCAAAGGCGGTCTGGATTTTCTTAAAGATGACGAAAATATCAACTCACAAGCCTTCATGCACTGGCGCGATCGTTATCTCTTCGCGATGGAAGCCGTCAGCCGCGCGCAAGCCGAAACCGGCGAGATGAAAGGCCACTATCTGAACGTGACGGCCGGCATGATGGAAGACATGTACGAACGCGCCGAATTCGCCAAAGAGCTCGGCTCGTGCATCGTGATGATCGACCTCGTGATCGGCTGGACCGCGATTCAGTCGATGTCGAAATGGGCGCGCAGAAACGACATGATTCTCCATCTTCATCGCGCGGGGCATGGCACTTATACGCGGCAACGCAACCACGGTATTTCGTTTCGCGTGATCGCCAAGTGGCTGCGGATGGCGGGCGTCGATCACGCGCATGCGGGCACGGCGGTCGGCAAGCTCGAAGGCGATCCGATGGCGGTGCAAGGCTACTACAACGTCTGTCGCGAAGCGCGCAACGAACCGGATCTCGCGCGCGACATCTTCTTCGATCAACCGTGGGCGGGTCTGCGCAAGGTGATGCCGGTCGCATCGGGCGGCATTCACGCGGGACAGATGCATCAACTGCTCGACCTGTTCGGCGACGACGCGATCCTTCAGTTCGGCGGCGGCACCATCGGGCATCCGCAAGGCATTCAGGCGGGCGCGACGGCGAATCGCGTCGCACTCGAAGCGATGGTCAAGGCGCGCAACGAAGGACGCGACATCGTCAACGAAGGGCTCGATATTCTCGATGCCGCCGCGCGATCGTGCACGCCGCTTCGTCAAGCGCTCGAAACCTGGCGCGACGTGACCTTCAACTATGCATCGACGGACACGCCCGACTACGCCGTTACCGAAACCGCATCCTGATCCTTCATCGCGAGGTAGAGACATGAACATCACCCAAGGGACGTTTTCTTTTCTGCCGCCTTTGACGGACGAGGAGATTTCGGCGCAGATCGATTACGCGCTGTTGCAGGGCTGGTCCTGCTCGGTCGAATACACCGACGACCCGCATCCGCGCAATACGTATTGGGAAATGTGGGGCCTGCCGATGTTCGATCTGCACGATGCGATCGGCGTGATGATGGAAGTCAACGCGTGCCGCAAGACCTATCCGCAGCACTACATCAAGGTGAACGCATTCGATTCGGTGCGCGGCTTCGAAACGATGCGGCTGTCGTTCATGGTGAACCGTCCGAGCGACGAGAAAGGCTTCCGCCTCGAGCGCCAGGACGAACGCAACCGCATCCAGCGCTATTCGATCCGCACCTATGCCACCGACCGTCCGGCCGGCGACCGATATTGATGGAGGACCGCGACCATGAGCGCCGAAGCCACGCTCGACATCGAAGCACCCGCAACGCAAGCCGACTTGATGGCGTTGTATCGCGAATCGCGCATCGGCGAAGTGCTGGCGGAGCTGGACCGCGATCTCGTCGGACTCGCGCCGGTGAAGACGCGCATTCGCGAGATCGCGGCGCATCTGCTCGTGGAGCGCGCCCGCGAAACGCTCGGCATAGCGTGCGGTGCGCCCACCTTGCACATGTGTTTTTCAGGCAATCCGGGCACCGGCAAGACGACCGTCGCGCTGCGCATGGCGCAGGTGTTGCACCGGCTCGGCTATATCCGCCGCAATCATCTCATATCGGTGACGCGCGACGATCTCGTCGGCCAGTACATCGGACATACCGCGCCGAAGACGCGCGAAGTGCTCAAGCGTGCGATGGGCGGCGTGCTCTTCATCGACGAGGCTTATTACCTGTATCGACCGGAGAACGAGCGCGATTACGGTCAGGAAGCCATTGAGATTCTGCTGCAGACGATGGAGAACCAGCGCGACGATCTGGTCGTGATTCTCGCCGGTTACGAAGCGCGCATGGAGACATTCTTTCAAAGCAATCCGGGCTTCAGATCGCGGATCGCGCATCACATCGTGTTTCCGGATTATCAGCCGGACGAGCTGCTGCAAATCGCCGAGCACATGCTGGACGACATGCATTATCGCTTCGATGTCGAAGCACGCAGCGCCTTCGAGGACTATCTCGCGCGTCGCCTTCGTATGCCCAACTTCGCGAACGCGCGCTCCGTGCGCAATGCGCTGGATCGTGCGCGGCTTCGTCAGGCGAATCGTTTGTTCGCGGATGCCGAACGCGGCAGCGGCCCCGCCGACACCGACGCGCTCATGCGGCTCGATGCCGGCGATATCCGCGCAAGCCGCGTCTTCAGCGACACCCAACCCTAAGGAGCGCCCCATGCGAGACGGACGCACGACCTTATCGAAGTTTCTGATCGACACGCTGGACCGGCAGCCCGGCTCGGATGCATCGAGCGGCTTGTCCGCGCTACTCATCGATGTGGCCGCGTCGATCAAGACCATTGCAGCAGCACTCACGCGCGGCGCGCTCGGAGGTCAGCATGGTTAGGCGCAAAGCATCAACAGGCACGGCGAAGAACAGAAGAAACTCGATCTCGTGACCAACGACATCTTCCTCCAGCATTGCGAGTGGGACGGCTTGCTCGCGGCGATGGTGTCCGAAGAGATGGATGAAGTCTACGCGATTCCCGAGTCTTATCCGCGTGGCGACTATCTGCTCGCGTTCGATCCGCTCGATGGCTCCTCGAACATCGATATCAACGGCGTGGTCGGTTCCATCTTTTCCGTGTTGCGCCGCGCGCCCGATGAACGCGATGCGCCCGATCAACGCGCGTTCCTTCGGCCAGGACGCGAACAGGTTGCGGCGGGCTACGCGATCTACGGGCCATCAACGATGCTGGTTTTATCCGTCGGCAACGGCACGCATGGTTTTACGCTAGAGCGCGACGTCGGCAATTTCGTACTCACTCACTCAGATATTCGCATTCCTGAAGATTCAAGTGAGTTCGCGATCAACGCATCGAACGAACGGTTCTGGGAGCCGCCAGTGCGCCGCTACGTTCAGGAATGCAAGGACGGTCGCACGGGATGTCGCGAGCACGACTTCAATATGCGTTGGATCGCGTCGATGGTCGCGGAAGTGCATCGCATCCTGATGCGCGGCGGCGTATTCATGTATCCGCGCGACTTCAAGACGCCGCAGATGGAAGGCCGTTTGCGTCTGCTGTATGAAGCGAATCCGATGAGTTATATCGTCGAGCAGGCCAGTGGTTTATCGATCACCGGGCGCGAGCGCATTCTCGATGTGACGCCGGATGGCTTGCATCAACGCGTGCCGGTCATTCTCGGCTCGCGCAACGAAGTGGACCGCATTCAGCGCTACCACGGCGAATACGATCGCGGCGAGGACAAACCGTTCACATCGCCCTTGTTCAAGGAGCGTTCGCTGTTCCTGCCGGAAACGGAGGCGTAGTCGTCGTTGTCGTCGTCATCTGAAACAGCGCTCAAACATAGATAGCCATCAGGGAGGCAAGCGCATGTCAGTCAAACATCCGATCGTCGCGGTGACCGGTTCAAGCGGGGCTGGCACGACTACCGTCATGAAGAGTTTCACGCATATTTTCAGGCGTGAAAAGATCAATGCGCAGATCGTCGAAGGCGATGCGTTTCATCGCTACGATCGTCTCGGCATGCGCGAAGCGATGAAGCAAAGCGAGCGCGACGGTCTGCATAACTTCAGCCACTTCGGTCCCGAAGCGAATCTGCTCGAAGAACTCGAACATCTGTTCGCGGGTTACGGCGAAACAGGTGGCGGCAAGTTCCGTCATTACGTACACGACGATGCGGAAGCCGCGAAGTTCAAGCAAGACTCGGGCACTTTCACGCAATGGGAAGACGTCACGCCCGGCACTGACATGATGTTCTATGAAGGCCTGCACGGCGGCGCCGTCACGGAGAAGGTGGATATCGCGAGCCATGCGGATCTGCTGGTCGGCGTGGTGCCGATCATCAACCTCGAATGGATTCAGAAGCTGCATCGCGATCAGACGATGCGCGGCTATTCGCACGAAGCCGTCGTCGATACGATTCTGCGCCGCATGCCCGACTATGTGAACTACATCTGTCCGCAGTTCTCGCGCACGCATGTCAATTTCCAGCGCGTGCCGACGGTGGATACATCGAACCCGTTCACCGCGCGCGAGATTCCGCAACCCGACGAGAGCTTCGTCGTGATCCGCTTCGCCAAGCCGCGCGGCATCGACTTTCCGTATCTGCTGACGATGCTGCATGACTCGTTCATGTCGCGTCCGAACGTGATCGTCGTGCCCGGCGGCAAGATGGGTCTCGCGATGCAACTCATCTTCACGCCGATGATTCTTCAGTTGCGCGACCGCTGCGCGCGCGCCTGAGCACAAGTTTCTTATTTGTATCGAAGGAGGCATCTTATGAATGCCGTCGCTGAAGCTTTGCCTGTCACTCGCCATTCGCCCGAAACGCGACAGATGGCGAACGCGTTGCGCATGCTCGCGGTCGATGCCGTGCAGCAGGCCAATTCCGGTCATCCCGGCATGCCGATGGGCATGGCGGAGATTGCCGTTGCGCTGTGGGGCCGCTATCTGAAGCACGATCCTGTCGATCCGGACTGGCCCGATCGAGATCGCTTCGTGCTGTCGAACGGACATGGTTCGATATTGTTATATGGATTACTAAATTTAAGCGGTTACGACTTGCCGATTGAGGAACTGAAACGCTTCCGGCAAATGGTCAGCAAAACACCGGGCCATCCCGAAGTGGGCGTAACGCCCGGCGTCGAAACGACGACTGGCCCGCTCGGTCAGGGATTCGCCAATGCAGTCGGCATGGCGCTCGCCGAGAACTTGCTCGCGCGCGAGTTCAATCGGCCGGGGCATGAGATCGTCGATCATCGAACGTATGTGTTCGTCGGCGATGGCTGTTTGATGGAAGGCGTGTCGCATGAAGCGGCATCGCTTGCGGGCACGCTGGGCCTGAACAAACTGACGGTGCTCTATGACGATAACGGCATCTCGATCGATGGTCACGTCGAAGGCTGGTTCGCCGACGACACACCGCAGCGCTTCGAAGCCTACGGCTGGCACGTCGTGCGCGCGGTCGATGGCCACGATGTCGAAGCGGTCTCACACGCGATACAAGCCGCTCGCGATTCGGATAGACCTACGCTGATCTGTTGCAAGACCGTGATCGGTTGCGGCGCGCCGACGCTGTCCGGCACGCACGATGTTCACGGCGCACCGCTCGGCGCGGACGAGACCGAAGCGACGCGTCGCGCCTTGGGCTGGACGCATGCGCCCTTCGAAATTCCATCGTCGATACGCGCGCTGTGGGATGCGCGCGAAGCGGGCGCGGCCGCGCACGACGAATGCGCACGACGAATGGAATCGCCGCATGGACGCGCATCGTCGCGCCTTTCCTGATGATGCGGCGGAGTTCGAGCGTCGCGTGCGCGGTGCGTTGCCCGCGAACTGGCGCGATGCCGCGCATGCGCTCGTGCGCGACGCGGATCGCGCGGGTCAGACGGTGGCGACGCGCAAGGCATCGCAGCTTGCCATCGAAGGCTTGTCGCGTGCGCTGCCCGAGTTGCTCGGCGGGTCGGCGGATCTGACCGGCTCCAATCTCACGCGCTGGAAGGCGGCGATGGACATCACCGCGTCGCCGGAAAAGGGCAATTACATCCACTACGACTACGGCGTGCGCGAGTTCGGCATGAGCGCGGTGATGAACGGCGTCGCGTTGCACAAGGGTTATCTGCCGTTCGGCGGCACGTTCCTGACCTTCTCCGACTATTCGCGCAACGCCCTGCGCATGGCCGCGTTGATGAAGACGCGCACGATCTTTGTCTTCACGCACGATTCGATCGGTCTCGGCGAAGATGGTCCGACGCATCAGCCGATCGAACATGCCGCGACCTTGCGCATGATCCCGGGCCTCGACGTGTGGCGTCCGTGCGATACGGTCGAAACCGCGCAAGCGTGGACCAGCGCGGTTGAGCGCGATCGTCCGTCGTGTCTGTTGTTGTCGCAACAGAACCTGCCATTTGTACCGCGCGATGAAGCGCAGATCGACGGCATCGAACGCGGTGGTTATGTGCTGGTCGACTGGCCGAGCCAGAGCGAACGCGATGCGCGACTGATAGTATTGATTGCTACGGGATCCGAAGTAGCTTTAGCGCTGGCAGCGGTCGAGCCGCTGAAAGCCGAGGGCATTCTGGTGCGCGTCGTGTCAATGCCGTCGACAACCGTGTTCGATCGTCAATGTCAGACGTGGCGCGAGCGCGTGCTGCCCGAAGGCGTGCCGCGCGTGGCGATCGAAGCCGGCATCACGGCGTTCTGGCGGCAATACGTCGGGCTGACTGGCGGCGTGATCGGCATCGATCGCTTCGGCGAATCCGCGCCGGCGGGCGAGTTGTTAGTGCACTTCGGCGTGACGACGCAGGCGCTTGTGGACGAAGCGCGTCGCGTGGCGGCGTGATCCATCATCGAGGCAACGGAGAGTTCGACATGGCATTCATCGCATTGAGGCAGTTGCTGGATCACGCGGCGGAGCACGGCTACGGCGTGCCCGCGTTCAACGTCAACAACATGGAGCAAGTGCAGGCGATCATGCAGGCCGCCGAGGTCACGAAGAGCCCGGTGATCCTGCAGGCGTCGGCGGGCGCGCGCAAGTATGCTGGCGAGCCGTATCTGCGGCATCTGGTGCTCGCGGCTGTCGAGGCGCATCCGGATATTCCGGTGGTGCTGCATCAGGATCACGGCGCGAGTCCGTCGGTGTGTCAGCAGGCGATACGCTCGGGCTTCACGTCGGTGATAATGGACGGCTCCCTCATGCCCGATCAGAAGACGCCCGCCGACTACGAATACAACGTCGAGGTGAGCCGTCGCGTGGTGGAGGCGGCGCATTCGGTGGGCGTGTCGGTCGAAGGCGAACTCGGTTGTCTCGGTTCGCTGGAGACGGGCCGCGCGGGCGAGGAAGACGGCGTGGGCGCGGACGGCACGCTGAGTCACGATCGCCTGTTGACCGATCCCGACGAAGCGCGCGCCTTCGTCGAGGCGACGGGCATCGATGCGCTCGCGATTGCCATCGGCACGTCGCACGGTGCGTACAAGTTCAGCCGCCAGCCGACCGGCGATATCCTTGCGATCGATCGCATCGCCGAGATACACGAGCGCATTCCGGATACGCATCTGGTGATGCATGGGTCGTCGTCGGTGCCGCAGGAATGGCTTGCGATCATCCGCGAGCATGGCGGTGAGATTCCGGCGACGTTCGGCGTGCCCGTCGATGAAATTCGACGCGGCATCGCGAACGGCGTGCGCAAGGTGAATATCGACACGGACATTCGTCTCGCGATGAGCGGTGCGATGCGACGCGCGATGGCATCGGCGAAATCGGAGTTCGATCCGCGTCACGCGTTGAAGGTGGCGACGGCAGCGGCGCGTGACTTGTGCATCGCGCGCTTCGAGGCGTTCGGATGCGCGGGGCACGCGGAGAAGATTCGGCCGATGGCGCTGGAGGCGATGGCGAAGCGGTATACTGAGGCGTGATGAAGCGCTGCGCGTGCGATTGGCGACGGGCGGCGCGGGGTTAGGCGGGGAGGGGTTCGGAGAGTTCGCGGTCGGCGGTCAGGAAATGTAGATCTTCGGTAATCGCCTGCGCCACCAGCAAGCGGTCGAATGGATCGCGATGCAGGTGGCGCAGTTCGCGTACGGCGCGTGCGTGAACGAGTTGAACCGGCAACTCGATGAACGGATGGTCTTCGAGTTCATCGATAGCGCGTTCGGCGCGCGGCTCCAGCTTGCCGCGCGCGGCCTTAATCGACAGTTCCCAGATGCTGGCCGTGCTGACATATACCTGCTTCGCCTGCTCGATTGCGCTTCGATGACGTGCAGATAGCCGGCGATCTTTAGAGATGCGCCAGACATAGATATGAGTATCGAGTAGGACACGCATTATCGTTTCTCGAACAAGGCGTTGGTCTGTTCCGGGAAAGATCGGTCCGAAGAACTCTTCGATCATATCGTCGGGCATAGGCTTGACGACTTCATCGTCGAGCGCGTCTTCGTCGGCGGGGTCCATGACAATGATCGAGCCACCTGCCCACTCGCCATTCTTGTCGACGATGTTGCCGATCGAACGTACTTTCAGCAATAGAACCGGTTGCTTTCCGCCGATGGCGACATCCTCGTCTTTCGCAACCATTTCGAGGATCTTCAACAGATCCCGCTGTGCTTCCTCAGGGCTAAAAATATGCACAATTCATACGGATAACTAATAAGAACATCGATGCTATCCGAGCGCCGAAATCTCACCAATAAGCCGAATGGCCAATTCCACGCCCCTCACGCGAAAATAGGAGCACTCTCATGCCGACCGAATCTCCACCTGGCGAACTGGGTGCGCTCGCACCGTCCTTTTCTCTGAACGCGACCGATGGCAACACCTACACGCTCGACGATCTCAAAGGCCCACGCGGATTGGTCATCGTGTTCATGTGCAACCACTGTCCGTATGTGAAAACCGCATTGCCCGGCCTGATTCGCGACGCGCGTCATCTGCGCGAGTTCGGCATCAACGTGGCAGGCATCAATTCGAACGACGGCAGGGTCTACACCGACGACGCCTTCGAGCACATGATCACGCTCGCGCAAGAATACGCGTTGCCGTTTCCCTATCTGCACGATGAAACGCAATCGGTCGCGCGCGATTACGGCGCGGTATGCACGCCGGAATGCTTCGGCTTCGACGGGGATATGCGATTGAAGTATCGCAGACGAATCGACGCGTCGCGCAAGGAAGCATTACCGGACGCGCATCGCGATCTGCTCGAAGCGATGCGCGCAATCGCGGAACACGGAGACGCACCCGGTGAACAATATCCGGCGCTGGGATGCTCTATCAAGTGGACGGTTTAAGCCTTCTTTTTCGTGGTCCCTGGCGCGTGCCACGCGCTCAGATCTTCTTCCGTGCGATCGACCGCGCATCCCCAGTCCAGCGCCTGATCCTGATCGAAACGCTTGCCCAGTTGCCACGCGATTTCCGCGCGCGCTAGTTGCACGCCGAGATAAAACGCATGACCGCCGTCGTTCTCGACTGCGAGTTTTGGGTAGAGCGCGAACGGATCGTTCTCGACATGATGTCCGTCGCGGTTATAGACGTGAATGCCATCGGCGGATACCTGCACGCGAAAATTCGGATCGCGCACGGCATCGGCGAATGCGGCGATTTCGTTTGCATCGTAGGGAAATGGGCGCTTCGCATGCAAGGCCGACAAATCCCCGCTGATTCCCTTCGGCAACGTCTGCGTCTCGCGCGATGCGTGCATGATGCGTCGCGCGACATCGGCTTCACGCACGGCGCGCCGCGCATGCAGGCTGACCGATGTCGTCAGCACAGCCGCGATGCGCAACTCCGCCGCCATGCCGAACAGCACCGCGTTGATGCCGGTGGTGTCCGCTTCGGTCAACTCCGTCACATTGCCGATGCCCATCATGATCGGCACGTTCTCGTAGCGCTCGCGCAAGGACACATATCGCGCGATGGATTTCGCGAGCCCGAATGGAATCGGATCAAGAATCGGATCGGCGAGGAAAGGGCGATTGCGCCGCGTCATTGCTTCGATCGCTTCATCGAGCGATGCGACATCGGAGGGCTCGCGTGGCACGAGTATTGGAGTCGATGCTATTTCATTTGCAATCCATAATGTATCGAAGTTGAGGCTCATCACGTAGTCCGCGCCGGCGCGGCCGCCGCGCCCGAGTTCATCGTCGACCATTGAATCGACGCTGACGCGATAGCCTTGCTCTTTCAGCATCGCAACAGCGTCTTCCAGATGCGGAAACGGCGTTTCGGGCAAGCAGCCGATATCGATGACATCCGCGCCTTGCCGCCGATACTCGCGCGCACGCGTCGCGATGCCATCGAGGTCGAGACGCGGCGCATCGACGATCTCCGCGAAAATCTCCGTCTCGTAACGCGACAGATCGACATGACGCGCCGCGCGTCCGAAGAACTGCGGCAAGTCCTTGACTTCCTCGGGACCGCGTTCCACCTTTACGCCGTAATGCGCGCTGAGCGCATCGAGATCGCCGCGACAACGACCGGGCACGATTATGCGACTCGTGCCTTCGCTCAAGGGCTGCGCGACGCGTCGACGAATCATGTCGGCGGTCATCAGCCCCGCCACTTGCAGACCGATCTCGCGCACTTCCCATGTGAACGGCTCTCGCTTGTCAGCGGGCGCGATGCTTTCGAGCACATGCAGCAAACTCGCTTGCGCAAGTCGTCCCGTCAGGAAGACGATGTGTTCCATGCGAGTTTCAATTCTTCGAGTCGTTGATCGAGTGCGGTCTTGAGATCGTCGAGCGTGCGCGCGACTTTTGTGTGCTCGAAACGCGCGAGGCGTTCGACGTTATCGAATTCGATTGCGCGAGGCCGCACTTCGACCCATTCCTTCGGCGCTTGCGTGATGACGACCGGCGCGGTATCGCACGCGAACACGATGCTCGGCACGCACTGCTTGCCCGCTTGCGCGTACAGATTCGTGGGCAGCGTATCGGAGATACCGAATGCGCATTTGGCAACCGTATTGCTGGTCGCGGGCGCGATCACGACAGTGTGATATTCGCCGCTATAGAGCATGCCGACGGGCACGCTGCTCGCGCTGTTGTCGCGGATCACCTTGAAATGCTCGCGCAACTTCGGTACGGGCCATCCGTATAGCGGCAACACTTCTTCGCCCGCCGCCGACAGAAACAGATCGACGCCGGGCAGACGCAATGCGAGATCGATCGACTCTTCGATCATATGGCCGGAGCCGCTCACGCACCACGCGAAGCGCGCGTCGGGCTTGAACTCGTCGAGCCGGCGGGCGGGCGTGGGTTCCGTCATGCGTCGGTCGGTGAAGTCGAATCGTGCGACAGGCGAATATGCAGCCGATGCATCTTGCGATACAGCGTATTGCGGCTGATACCGAGCACCTTCGCGACATTGCTCACGTTCCAGCGATGCTCGTCCAGCAACAGCAACACGGTTTCGCGCTCCTTGACCTGAATCGCGTTGAGCGCGGACGTGTCCGCATCTTCGGCGAGATGCGGGACGGGCGCGGCAACGGGCGCACGCGTCGGCGTGATCTGCTGCGCGGGCGCTCCATTGACGATCTCAGGCGGCAAATGCGCGCAACGAATCTCGGGTCCATCGCACAGGGCGATCGCCATTTGCAGCACATGACGCAACTGCCGGATATTGCCGGGCCACGCGTAGTTGAGCAGCGCTTGTCGTGCCTCCGCGCTCAATTCGGGCGGCTCTTCCGTTTCCGTTTCGAGGATATGGCCGATCAACGCGAGCGCATCGGCACGTTCGCGCAACGGCGGCAGATTGATCTCGATACCGTTGAGTCGATAGTAAAGATCCTCGCGGAACATGCCGTTCTGCACGAGCTCGATGAGATTGCGGTGACTCGCGCTGATCAGTTGAAAGTCCACTTTTACCGTGGTTTCCGCACCGAGCGGCGTGACTTCATGTTCTTCCAGCACGCGCAGCAAACGCGCCTGCAACGTGAGCGGCATGTCGCCGATTTCATCGAGGAACAGCGTGCCGCCATTCGCCTGCACTATCTTGCCGCGACGTCCTTCGCGTTGTGCGCCTGTGAACGCGCCCGCGCGATAACCGAACAATTCGCTCTCGATGAGATTCTCCGGCAGCGATGCGCAATTCACCGCGACGAACGCGCCGCCGTTGTTCGGACTGATGCTATGCAGCGCATTCGCGAACACCTCTTTGCCGGTGCCGGTTTGTCCGCGCAGGATGATCGGAATCTTGCGCTGAATCACGCGCGCCGCGAGTTGAATCTGCGATGCCATGCGCGGATCGCCGAACTCGAGATGCGCGAGTTTGTCGAGCCGTCCCGTTCCCGTCGATGCACCGACTTCCTTGCGTATCGACGATTTCGCAGCCGTGCGCGGCGCGGTGACGGGCGCATTCGAGCGATCGTTGAGGAGGATGCGCGTGGCGCCGTTCGCACCTTCGCGCGGCGTCTGCGCGGTGAGGAAGAAGCGGCTGTTGGCCTTGGCGCTATACACCGTCACCGGATGGAACGAGCCGCGAATGCTGCGCGCGATCATGTCTTCGAGCGTCGCGTTGAAGGCTTCCTTGATGCGCTTGCCGCACAACTCGGCGGGCGATCGCAGATCGAGTTGAAACAGCGCGCTGCGGCTCGCGGCGAGCACGACGCCATCGTCGCTGACGGCGAGTTTGCCCGCGTGCAGCGTGCCGACGAACTCGGGGCGGCTGTGGAAGTGAATCATGTTGGCGTGGCGATAACGCGCATCGATCAGGCGGTTTTCGATCATCTGACGCGACATGCCGACCAGCACCAGCGAATGCTGTTGCAGCAGCTTGGAACGGCTCGTCACGTCGAGCACGCCGACGACTTCGCCGCGTTCATCGAAGATCGGCGCGGCGGAGCAGGTGAGCGACGTATAGCGCGGATAGAAATGCTCGTGCTGGCACACCGCGATACATTCGCGTTCGATGAGACACGTGCCCATGCCGTTGGTGCCGGCTTCGCGTTCGCTCCATAGCGCGCCGACGCGCAGACCATCGGCGGCGACGGCTTCGCCGAACGGCACCGACGACACTTGATGCACGATAACGCCATCGGCATCGACGAGCACCACGGCGAGCTCGGGATCCGCGAGCTGCTGATACAGCGTGGTCATTTCGAGCTTCGAGCACGCGATGAGATCGGTCGCGGCTTCGCGACGCTCGGTGAGTTCGCGTTGCGTGAGCACGGGCGGCATCACGAAGCGCGCCGGATCGAGCTGAAACTCGGTCAGGCACCGCAGCCACGACTGCGCGACGGAATCGCTGGCGCGCCGCGCGGCCAGCGGGTTATGCACGATATTCAGCACTTCCCGGACATGCGTATCTACGTCAGCAAGCGACGACATGAGGGCGTGTCTCCGAGGCGTGCGGGGCCGGCACGCGCGCATGACGCTGCCGCGCGACCCCTCTACGCCGAATCTGTTGTGTTATACGCTTAGCGCCGCGGCTCTCTCCATGCCTGTTTCTGTACTTCTTTTCGCTGCGGGTATTTCAACTACTCCGCGCGCGGGCGCCCCTCGTAGCCGGGCGGCCGACGCATCCAGCGATTTGCGCGCTTGGAGCGATCTGGCCCGGTTCCAAAAATCCTACAACCTATGACGCGCCGGTTCAATAAGTAGTCGCATAGAGTACGCGCACTGCGCGCGCTTTTTGCTTGTATTGAGAGTTAGGTTTTAGGCTGACTAAGCGGTTTTTCTGCCGATTTGTCATTTAAATGCACCGTATTGATGCGTGGAGAACAGCATGGGCCGGTTCGATCCTATTCGCGAAGTTTTTCCGAAAGTGTCGTATTCGGACGATGCTTCATCGATGGATATCGTCTATATCGAGGGTTTAACCGGGCAGACGGTGATCGGGATCGATCAGAGCGAACTGCACGAGGCGCAGACTGTACGGCTTAGTCTTGCGATTGGGGTGCCTTCGTTGCGCGCATGTGTGAGTGATCGTATCGAGGATACGGTGAATTATGCTGCGGTGCGGGATGCGGTGCTTGGCTTGCTTTCTTCGCATGGCGTGCAGTTGCTGAGGTGCTTGCCGAGCAGATCGCTCAGTTGATTATCGCCGACTTCGGCGCTTCGTGGGTCAGGGTTTCGCTTTGCAAGCCGGCTAAGTTTGAGGATGTTGAGTCGGTTGGGGTTTTGATCGAGCGACGTTCGCGGAGTGTTCGCACGGGGGCTGTTGGGCTGGATTGGATGGGGAGGGGGTATTTGCCGTCTTAAGGTTCTTTTTCTGTTTTCTTTTTTGCTTATTCAGTAGCCGCCTCCCCGGCGGAGGGGTTACTTTCTTTGCGGCGGCAAAGAAAGTAACCAAAGAAAGCCGCTGGCCGATCCTAAGCACCTTCTTGAGCGGCCGCGGCACAGTACTTTAGACTTGGCACAGCAGTAGCGAGTGTCCTCACGGTTTGTCCTGGCGCTGGTTCTCATGCGATCCGCGCTTTCTAGCCTGACAAGGTAACGGTCCCCTTCGGCTTACTCCGGCCCGCTTACGCGGCCGGTTTAGGGCCTTGCAGGCAACCGGCAGATGATCAGTGAAACGGCCTCGCATGCGGGATCGTTTTAATCGCTATTCGGTCCTACCTTGGTTAGCGCTTCGACATAGGCATGCGCCACTGCACTGCACAGGGCGTGCGGCGTAGCTTAGGCGCAGGTTAGCGAGGCCAACAAAGATGCATGCACGCGTGGGGCTTGAGGCGTGAAGCGTGCTTCGAGCAAAGCAATGCAGCGGACCGTCGAAATAAAGGAAGCGCTGCGCGAGTCGCTCCCGCGCTGGCGCTGCGAGCGTATTTGAATTCGTAGAAGAGCTAACCGAGGTAGGGCCGAATAACGATAAACCCGATGCCGCGTGCGAGGTCGTTTCTTTAATTGCCTGCCGGTTGCTTATACGACCTTAAACCGGCCGCGCAGCGAAGCCGGAGTAACCCGAAGGGGACCGTTACCTTGTCAGGCTAGAAAGCGCGGATCGCATGGGAACCAGCGTCCGGACACACGGCGAGAACACTCGCTACTGCTGTGCCAAGTCTAAATTCCTGTGCCGGGGCCGCTCAAGAAGGTGCTTAGGATCGGACAAGCGGCTTTCTTTGGTTACTTTCTTTGCCGCCGCAAAGAAAGTAACCCCCCCGCCGGGGAGGCGGCTACTGAACAAAAAGCCGCGAAAAGAGAACCATTTTCTAAGCCCCAATCACCAACGCTAACAACCAAAAAATCACTTAGCCACACCAGCGCCAGCGCCTTGACCGATACCACAAGCCTTAAACGCATCCTTCTGCAAATCCCTAAACTTCTTAGTCTGCGCCTTAGCCCGATCGACACGAAACTCAGCCCCACCTTCCCCACCCAACGTAGCGTACTTGGAAAAAGTGGACTGTTCGACAAAGTCGTCATAGGACAGTTTCTGAGCGATCTTGTCGATCGCACAAGAACACTTGTACACATTGACAAAATCGTGCCCGTTATCGTCCATACAGCCAAGCACATACTCGACGCGGCCCTGCGTCGGATAATCATGTGCGGCGCCGGAATCCGTCGCGCCGAACGCAAGGGGCGCCGCGAGCGAGAGGCAGGCGAACATCGTCAGCGCGCAACTACGTGGGGTCATGCGTAGGCCTCGTCAAATCGTGAATGCGCTAAGGCTGACGCCGGCGCGAAAACACGCCGGCGTGGATACGGATTACTTCGGCGAAAACGGATGCGCCATCGAACCCTTCTTCGATACTACATCCTTGGCGGAAGGATCGCCTGTCACCGCGCGTTGCAGCGCTTCCTTGGTCGCCTGATAGTTGTAGTCGTGGATCTTCTGATCGTCGTCGGCTTCCCAGTGGATGAACACGCCCACGCAGATAAACAGATCGTCGGCTTCGGCGGCGGGAATGACGCCGCTTTCCACGCTGTCGGCCACCGCCATCGCGACCGCACGTTGCGCCGGGCCGAACATCTGCACGGCCTGTTTGGCGCCCTTGATCGTGACCTTGTTGAAGAGGATCGTGTTCGGCTTCGTCATCAGATTCGGCGCGACCACGGCGAGCAGCGACGTGAAGCCATCCTTGTTGTTGGTGAGCGCATTGCAGAACGCGGTCTCGGCAGCGGAACCTCGCGGTCCGATGATCAAGTCGATGTGTGCGACCTCGTTGCCATCGCCGACTAGCGACTCGCCTACCAGGACGCGGTTGATGGTGGCCATGCTGTTCCTCCAGTAATGTGGTCTAAGGGCAATCGACTTGGCTCTTCGCGGCGCGCGAGTCGCACGATGATGCAGTGCACTCGACGCATAGCCACTCGAACGGGCCGCTGAAGCCCGAAAGCTCTAACATGTTCCGTGCCAATTTTTAGCCCTGCGCGCGCGTCAAGCCGATGCATCGCGAATATTGAGCGCGACGAACAGCGTCGCGACAGACAGATCCGCGCTGGTGCCGGGATTGATGCCGCGCGCTTTCAGGTCCGCGTCCCATGCGCTCAATTCTTGCGACGTGAGCGGACGTCCGGCCGCAAGCCATTGCGCACGCCGCGCGGTCGCTTCGTGCGTGACACTTTGCGCCATCGGCGCGCCCAGCTTGCGCACTATGTGCGAATCGGGCCAGCCTGAGAGAAAGTGCAGGAACGCGTCGAGCATCGCGTCGTGTTCGTTCGATAGATCGATTGCGCGCGCCGCATCGAACACGTCGGCGAAGCCGCTCGCGTACTGACGCGCGATGCTGTTGCGGTTCGCGGCGAGCTCCATCGCGTCGAGCAGCGTCACGGTGGGCGGCGCGTGCACGCTTTGCTCCGGCGCATCGCCGAGACCGCCCGGATTGGCAAGCGCGATCGCCTGATAAGCAAGGCGCGCGTCGTCGATGTCGAGATCGGCGAGCACGCGTCGCGTCGCGTCGCGCCAATGCATGCGCGATGCATCGCAGCGCTCCAGCGCCGCGCACAAAGGCGCACATAGCAGCACGATGCCGAGATTCGTATTGCAGCCGACGGCATCGAAGGTCGCGCGCACCGCGTCGAGAATGCGTGCGCCCACGCGCGCATCGGATGCGAAAAGCCCTTGCGCCGCAGCATCGGCGCTTGCGATGAACTGCGCCGCGTGCATGCCGTGTCCTTCGCTCGCGATGCTGACGTTGCCCGGCTTGCGCGTCTCGACATCGAGCGCGCACGCTCGCAAAAAGGCTCGACGCGCGCGTTCAGACGCGGCCATTTGCGCTCGAAGCGGGGACATCGCGCGTCGATGCGAGCTTGCGGTCGAGCAGATCGTCGACGAGCAGCGTGGCGATATCGTGCGTCGTCACCGATTGCAGGCCGCGCCATGCAGCGACGCCGTTCACTTCGAGCACGAGCGGGCGTTGCGTTTCATCGGATGGAATCAGATCGACGCCTGCGTAATCGAGTCCCAGCGCCTGCGTCGCGCGTATGGCGGTCTCGGCGAGCGCGGGTGTGAGCTCGGCCGTCTCGCAGCGCGCGCCACGCGCGAAGTTATGAATCCAGTCCTCGCCACCGCCACCGACGCGCTTCATCACCGCGACCGCTTTTGCGCCGATCACGAGCACGCGCCAGTCGAAATCGGTTGCATCGATAAAGCGCTGCAAATAAGCGACTTCGTTAAACGAAGCGAGCTCGGGCAAGTGCGTATCGAGCTTCTTCAAGCCCTTGCCTTGCGAACCGAACAACGGCTTGATCACGACTTGTCGATGCGCGGCAGCTTCACGCATCAGGACGCGCTGTGCATGTGCCGCCGATTCGCCGGCCCACGTCGCGGGCGTCGGCACGCCGTAACGATGCAGCAGAAAGCTGGTCATCGACTTGTCGACGCTGCGCTCGATGGCGCGCGCATCGTTATAAACGGGCACGCCGCTTTCGCGCAGCGCATGCAGGATGCCGAGCCGCAATGTCACCTGTTCGAACGTGCCGCCCGCGATGCCGCGCACGAATACCGCATCGGGCAACGTGTGGCCGAAGCCGGGAATCGCGAGACCGTGCGGCTTCCATGTCGTGTCGATGCGGCAATCCGCGAGATCGACGCAGCGTGCTTCGACAGCGCGCGCGCGGAAAGCTTTTTTAAGGCGTCCCGTGTGCCAGCCGGTCTCGTCGGTCATGATCGCGACGCGCAAACTCATGACACATCTCCGAGCCATTGCGCATCGAGCAAGGCGCGATCGATTGCGCCGCCGTGATACGTCGCGCCACTTTCGAGGCTGGAAATCCAGATCTCGGCGGGCGCGAACAGCGCGGCATCGATCTGATAGAAGTCGTAGTTGAACGACGCGAAAATCTCCGCGAAGGGACGCCCGTAATCGCGTGCATTCGATGATGGCAGTTCTTTCGCAAGACGCTTCGCGGCTGCATCGCTTTTCACGGTGAGATGCACGCGGCCGCCGTAAAGGATCGCGTCGTTGGTACGGCCCATCGCCTGAATGGCATCGGGCGATGGCGGCGGCAAAGGCGCACTGCCGCTGCCTTCGACGATTTCATCGAGCGCCACGCCCAGCACATGCGTCTTGTGCAGCGCAACTTCCACGACGCGCGCGACGACCTGCACCGTGCCCGCTATAGAGTGCGTCGGCGTGACGGCGATGACGAGCTTGTCCGGCGCAAGCCCGCAATCGGCGAGCACTTTATCGATGACGACTTGCGGCGGCAGACGATCCACTTCCATCACGAGCGCGCCACGATCGTGACGGTCGCGATAGCCGAGCTCATCGAACAAGGTCTCTTTGCCTGCGAGCGCGCGCGCCGGTCCCGATCCAAGCGAGAAAAACTTTTTGCCGCCAGTTTGCTCCTTGGTCGCGGACAGACTCCATCCCGCGTACTGGCTGCCGAGACACGCGAGCACCGGATGCGACGTATGCACTTCGAACCACGTCGGCCATAGCGGAGCGGCATCGAACGCGACGCGACGCGTCACGCGCCCGAGTCCGCCCATGCAGATACGCGCGATCAGCAAGCCCGCTTCCGCGCTGCCTTTCGCGTTCACGCCCGCATCGACGATCACAGTGCCGTTCGACGTCTTCGTTACGTCGACACCGTATTTAAAGGCATCGTCGACGAGGCGCGCGACGAGCCGTTCGCTCGACGCATTCACGCTGATTGATTGAGATGAAGTCATAACCTAGATCATGTCGATGCATTGCAGTTGGCGCGCATGCTCGCGATCGAGCGCGGTGCGCAATGCGTCGAGCGTCGGCGCGGTCGCGCTCATCGTGCAGACGGGCTGGCCTGCTTCGATATGCGCGAGCGCGAGCGGCACGTCGTGACACGCGGGATCGGCGAAACATGCATCGCTGAAGGCGCTCGTAACGATGAAGGACTTCGGCGCGAACACCACGCGCTGGCCTGCGCGCATCGGCGGCTTGAGCAGCGCGGTGTGCGCGCATGCAGGCAACTCGCCGTGCAGACATGCATCGAGATGCGCGCCGATCAGACCGCGCGGCCATGTGTCGGGCCACGCGGCTTCATAAAGCGCCATCGTCGATGAGGGGCGCGTGTTGATTTCGAGCACGCTGAAGTTATCGTCGTCGAGCAGAAAATCGATGCTGTTCAGGCCCGTGAGATCCGTCTTCCATACGATGGTTTCGATTGCCTGAACAATGCACGTCGCCGTTTCGGCAGGCAAATTAACGGGCCCGATCGAGCCCGCGTACACATAAGGCCACGGTCCTGCCTGCATGCTCAGTTGCTCCGCGAATCCGATCACCACCGCCTCGCGATGCGCCGCGATAAACAGCGCGGACATCGAGCGGCCATGTGCCTGCTTCTGAAAATACGCGTGCTCGGGAATGCGCTCGATATCTTCCGCGCGCTCGATATGCGTGCCGCCGCAACCATCCGATCGTTTGACGAGCCAGCCGCGCGGATCGTCCGGCGACGTCAGGCGCACTTGCGGATGCGCGATACCCGCATCGTCGAGCAGCGCAAAAAAACGCCTTGGATCGCGCACCGTTTTCGCGGCTTCGCCATTGCCGATGAAGCTCGGCATATGCGGCGCGCGGCTCAGTTCGTCCGCAAGCGGTTCGAGCCCGCTCGATGCGATCAGACCCAGCATGCGCGGCAAGCGCGCCGCGCGTTCGAGCGCATCGTGAAAACGGGCGCGATCGATCGAAAGCCCGTTGCCGCCGATATCGAACCACATGTTGGCGTGCTCCCGTGTATCGCGGTCGCCGAAAATATCGAGTGCGACCACGCTGTAGCCGGTGCGTGCCGCCGATTGCGCGACGAGCCGCGCGGACAGTCCCGCGACCGCTAAGCGCGGGGCGCGGCTCGTGTCGGCGGCTGTCATGAACCTTGACCGGCGACGACGGCGCGCGCTTCGTCGAATGCTTCGGGGAAGCCTAAATAGACGGGCTTGCCGCCGGTTCGCATGCGCACGAAGAGCCGATGTTGCGTCTGATATTTGACGTTGCCGATCGCCAGCGCGCCGATGCCGATGGCGTCCGATCGTGCCGCGCCCGCGAGCGGTTTGCCATCGTCCATCACGTTGACGCCCGCGATGCCTTCCGGCGGCACGGCGTTTACGTCGGCTGCGATCAGCAGGTTCTTCGCGTGCGAGAGATCGGCGGCGGTCATCACTTGCACGCCTGCCACGGCGGTCGCGAAGACGATTTCCGCGCGCGCCAGTTCGCGATGCAATTGCTCGGGCGATCCGGTCGCCACGCCCGATGTCGCGATATCGAAGCGGCGATTGATCTCGTCGCTGACCTGCGTCGCACGCGACTGACTCGAATGGCTCGCGACCGCGACCACCGCGCCGAGCGATGCGGCCATTGCCGCCGCTACGCGTCCGACCGCGCCGGTGCTGCCGAGTATGAGCACGCGCTTGCCGTCGAATTCAAGCTGATGGATGGCCTTCAGATGCTTTTCCGCGAGCGCGACGAGCGCGGCCGCCGTCGTGTACGCGCCGCTCGGATCCGTGAACACGGAGACTTCGAATGGCGGCACCATCGCGTGGCGCGCGCGTTCGAGCATGTCGGCGGCCTGCATCACGTCGCGTCCGCCGATAAAGATGCCGGTGCGCGACACGCCTTTGGGTCCGCGCGAAAAGATCGCGTCTTGCGTGAGCGTGACGACGCTGTCTTCGTCCACGTTGCAATACGGCACGAGGATCTGATAGCCGGCATCGGCGGCCATGTTCACATCGAACGGGCTCATCTGCGGCGTGCTCGTGAACATATGCAGCACGTAGGGTCTGTCGGAGGCTTCGGGCATGTCGGTACTCGTAGCGGTTTCGAAGGAAAGCGGTTCGGACGACGACAACGGCGCACGCTCGATGCGAAATGCGTGCGTGCGATATCAGGCCGCGTTCGCGTCACGATGACGACGATCATCGGCCGCGCGCCAACTCGCACCGCGATTGCGCGCGACCGCGATCGAAAAACTGAGCGACGCATTGCCTGACACACGTTGCGCCGCGGCCAGCGCACGCTGTGCACTCGCGACGAACGCGAAGCCGACCGGACCCCACGAGGTCTGTCCGATGCCGGCTTGCTGTTCGGCGGCGACGGCGTCCAGCGCGCGCGCGACGGCGGGGCTTGCGAACACGCCGCCTTGCACGGGCGCGAAGTATTCGCCGATGGTCTGCTGCATGTCGCTGATGGCGTCGGCGAAGATCGCGAAGTCATGTTCGGCGACGGCGGGCAGAATACGCATCAGCACGAGATGACTCAGATGCGCGGCGAGATGCGCGGGAAACGGCGCAAGCGATGCGAGGCCGCACCGTTCTTCGTCGCCATGCAGGCCTTGGCGCGAGGTGTCGTCGATAAGCAGCACGCGCCAGTCATCGGGGAAGGTCTGTCTTGCCAGCAGGGGCGGCATGCTCGACGTGTCGTTGCTCGCGGTATTGCGCCCGCCGTCGACGATCAGGCCGCCGTGATCGAAGCCGTGAATGCCGATGCCCGAGCGCGCGCCGCGACCCAGTATGCGGGCGATATCGGCCGTATTCGCCTCGATGCCCGCGATATGCACGAAGGCCGCGCCGATGGCGAGCGCGAGTTGCGTGCCGGAGCCGAGGCCCGTGTGCGCGCGAGGCGCGTCGTGTACTTCTATGTCGATGTGTTGATCGATCGCGAATGCGTTTTGCAATTGCGCGATATGGTGCGCGATGCGCATGCGTTGATCATCGGTGATGTTGCCGTCGATGCGCGGCGTTTGCTGTTGTGACCTGCGTGCGGTGATGCGCGTACCGTGGCCCTCGATCGATAAGCCCACGCTGCCGAAGGCGCGGCCGAGCGATCCGTTCGGATCGATGAAGCCCAAATGCAGGCGGGCTGCGGTTTCTAGCGTGATCGCCGGAGGGGGACCTAGGCGGTCGGTTTGCGTTCGCATTTGGACTTGGCTCTTGGCTCTTGTTTCGTCGCACGGCGGTGGGATTTGGTTTTTTCTTAGGCAAATATTGGGCCAGGGGGTTTTCTTTTGCTTTTGTTGGTGGTTTTGTTTATTGCAGTAACCGCTTTCCCGGCGGAGGGGTCACTTTCTTTGCGGCGGCAAAGAAAGTAACCAAAGAAAGCCGCTTGTCCGATCCTAAGCACCTTCTTGGCCGGCCCTGGCACAGTATTAGAGACTTGGCACAGCAGTAGCGAGTGTATTTACGGTGTGTCCGGTTAGTGGTTCCCATGCGATTCGTGATTTCTCGCATAACAAGGTAACGGTCCCCTTCGGCTTACTCCGGCCCGCTGCGCGGCCGGTTTAGGTATGTACAAGCAACCGGCAGATGATCAGCGAAACGACCTCGAATGCCTCGCCTCATCGGTTTGACCGTTATTCGGCCCTACCTTGGCTAACGCTTCCATAAAACTTCGATTGCGTTCGCAGAGCTAGGGCAGCAGCCCACACGGTGCTGATATGACGGTCGTCTTGCATAACGCATTTAGTGTCTGCCTTAAGCCGTGCAAGCCGCGCCATGCGGACGGTGTTCCGCGTTAGCGCTTGCTCAAGTCGAAGCGCAAACCAAGGTAGGGCCGAATAACGATTGAAGCGACGCCGTGTGCGAGGTCGTTTCGCTTATTACCTGCCGGTGGCTTATACGGCCCTAAACCGGCCGCGCAAGCGGGCCGGAGTAAGCCGAAGGGGACCGTTACCAAGGTGGGCGAGAGAGCACGGATCGCATGGGAACCAGCGCCCGGACAAGCGGTGAAGACACTCGCTACTGCTGTGCCAAGTCTCTAATACTGTGACTGTGCCGGGGCCGCTCAAGAAGGTGCTTAGGATCGGACAGCGGCTTTCTTTGGTTACTTTCTTTGCTGCCGCAAAGAAAGTAACCCCTCCGCCGGGAAGGCGGCTACTGAATAAACCTAGCGAAAACCCAATTCAATCGTACTTGATATAGCGAAACCGCTGATCATCAGAAGGCGTGCCATCAAGAGGTCCATCCTCCTTCCCAGGCTGCCACCCAACCACGTCCTCAATCTTGGAAGCAAGCGCAAGATCCTTATCAGTAATCCCCTTAGCAGAATGCGTCATCAACTTGACGATAACGAACGCATAAGAAACCGTAAGATCCGGATGATGCCAGGCCGCTTCGGCAAGATGCCCCACGGTATTCACGACCATCAAGGTCCCCTTCCAGCCTTCGGTTTTGAACTTGCGGCGCAGCCACCCATCCTCGACATACCAGTGCTTGAGCGGCCCGGTCAACCGTTGCTTGACCTCGTCCTCGCTGTAGACCTTCTCCGCCTGAGCCATACGAACACCTCCAAAAAATAAATGAGCAAAGTGATCCGGTGACGAAACAGTATGCGCCCCCCGCACGATCCTCACAGATGAACAGAAACGAACAAGGACGAAAGCGTATTGCTGCAACGCGTCATGAGTCAGTGTTGCACCGTCCGAAGAAATTCGCGGATTTGACACAGTATGTCTCGCACACCGATGCGCAAAAGCGCGCGCTTAGCACTTCCATCAGCAAAAGCTTAAGCACATACCCGTACAAACGCATCACAAACACGACCGTATTAAACCGGCATGGAATATGCAAATGGCGTCGATACGCAAGAGTCCGGCAACGAATCGGACGAGGCGCAGCTCGTTACCTGCATTGAGAAGGCGCGCACGATGCACGAGGTAGCGTAGTCATCCTGGGTCGGAGGCATCATTATTCTGGAGGAGACATGAACTTACGCACCCTGGTTCTTGGACTGGCGGTGGTCGCGACGGCTGGCCTTAACTCGCTTATGGCGCAGGCGGACTCACAACTCTACACCGCTATCAAGAATCCTTCGAACTGGGCGGCGCAGGCGGGCGATTATTCCAATCACCGCTATAGCACGCTCAAGCAGATCAACGAAAACAACGTCGGCAAGTTGCAGGTTGCCTGGACCATGTCCACCGGCGTGCTGCGTGGCCATGAAGGTTCGCCGCTCGTCATCGGCGACACGATGTATATCCACTCGCCGTTCCCTAACAAAGTCATCGCCATCAACCTGAAGGATCAGACATTCATCTGGCAATACCAACCGAAGCAGGACAATCAAGTCATCTCGGTGATGTGCTGCGATACGGTCAACCGCGGCCTTGCATACGGCGACGGCAAGATCTTCCTGCAGCAGGCCGATACCAAACTCGTCGCGCTCGATGCGAAGACCGGTGACGTCGTCTGGTCCGCGCAAAACGGCGATCCGAAGAAGGGCGAAACCAACACCAACGCGCCGCACGTTTTCGGCGACAAGGTGCTGACCGGCATCTCCGGCGGCGAGTTTGGCGTGCGCGGCCGTCTGGTGGCGTACAACATCAAGGACGGCAAGGAGGCATGGAAGGCGTACAGCGTCGGCCCCGACAACGAAATGCTGATGGACCCCGAGAAGACCATGACCTGGTCGGACGGCAAGATGGTGCCCGTCAGCGCGGACTCTTCACTGAAGACCTGGCAAGGCGATCAGTGGAAGTACGGCGGCGGGACCACATGGGGCTGGTACGCATGGGACCCGAAGCTCAACCTTGTGTACTACGGCTCGGGCAATCCGGGCACATGGAATCCGACTCAGCGCCCCGGCGACAACAAATGGTCGATGACCATCTTCGCGCGTGACCTCAACACGGGAAAAGCGAAGTGGGTCTACCAGATGACGCCGCATGACGAGTGGGACTACGACGGCGTGAACGAGATGATCCTGTCCGACCTGAATATCGGCGGCAAGAAGGTTCCGGCCATCGTCCACTTCGATCGTAACGGCTTCAGCTACACGCTGAATCGCGATACAGGCGCGCTGCTCGTCGCGCAGAAGTTCGACCCGGCGGTGAACTGGGCCGACAGCGTCGATCTGAAGAGCGGCCTGCCGATTCGTAACGCGAGCTACTCCACGCAGAAGGCCGGTCCCGATCACAACGTCAAGGGCATCTGCCCGGCCGCGCTGGGATCGAAGGATCAGCAACCTGCCGCGTACGATCCGGGATCGAGCCTGTTCCTCGTGCCGACCAATCACGTATGTATGGACTACGAACCGTTCCAGGTCGACTACGTGTCCGGTCAGCCGTTCGTGGGCGCCACGCTGTCGATGTTCCCTGGCCCGAACGAGAACGGCGCGATGGGTAACTTCATCGCGTGGGATGCGTCGAAGGGCAATGTCGTATGGTCCAAGCCGGAGAAGTTCTCGGTGTGGTCCGGCGCGCTCGCGACGGCTGGCGGTATCGCGTTCTACGGCACGCTCGAAGGCTATATCAAGGCCGTGCGCATCAAGGATGGCAAGGAGCTGTGGAAGTTCAAGACGCCGTCCGGGATCATCGGCAACGTGTTCACGTATGAATACAAGGGCAAGCAATTCGTCGGCGTGTATTCGGGCATCGGCGGCTGGGCCGGCATCGGCATGGCAGCGGGTCTGGAAAAATCGACTGAAGGTCTGGGTGCTGTGGGCGGTTATCGCGAACTCGCGAAATACACCGCACTTGGCGGCACGCTCTTTATCTTCGCCATTCCGAGCTAAGCAATTGGCTTGAGCAGCAGGACGCGGCGGCTGCAACGGCCGCCGCGTGAAGCATCCCACACAAAACATGTTCATGGAGTCACGTGTATGAAAGGCCGATCACTCTTGGTGCTCGCTGCGTCGTCCGCTTCCTTTGCACAGACGCCGCCTCCGATGCCTGCGCAATTGAAACCGGTCGCGTACAAGGTCGTCGATGGCAACAAGGTCGATGCCGATACGCTGCAAGGCTGGCGTACCTGGCGCGCGCTCGCGTGCGAACGCTGTCACGGAGCGAAGCAGGAAGGTCTGGTCGGCCCGTCGCTGATCGATGCTTTCAAGACGCTGGATAAGAACGAATTTCATCGCACGGTATTTGGCGGCCGTGTCGATAAGGACATGCCCGACTTCAGCGCAAGCCAGATGATGCAGAAGAATTGGGAAAACCTCTTCGCTTATCTCAAGGGGCGCTCCGACGGCAAGATCAATCCGGGCGACTTGCAGGCGATCGACGCGAAGTAAGGGTTAGCCGTGCGCTTCGATTCAATCAATTCCGGAGGTATCGATGTCTGACCGCCATGCAGGCCGCGCCGTTTCGTTCAGCTTGATCGCCGCAATGTGCGCGGCATTCGCGGCGCATGCGGCATTCGCGCAGGGCGGACCGCCGCCCAATCTGCCCAACAACGACGGCGCGGACGGGGTGCTGCGCGTGTGCGCCGATCCGAACAACATGCCCTTGTCGAATCAGAAGGGCGAGGGCTATGAAAACAAGATCGCCGCGCAAATGGCGAGCGACTTCGGCTATAAGGTCGAATATACGTTCTGGCCGCAGCGCATGGGTTTCGTGCGCAATACGCTGCGCGACAAAGTGCCGAACAGCGAACAGTTCAAATGCGATCTGATCATCGGCGTGCCGAAGGGCTACGAACTCACGGCAACCACGCGGCCGTATCTGCATTCCACGTATGCGATGGTGTTTCCCAACAAGCCCGAATACGCGAGCATCAAGGCGCCGCAGGATCTGATGAATCTGCCGCCCGATCAGCTCAAGAAGATGAAGCTCGGCATCTTCGTCAAGAGTCCGGCGACGGACTGGCTGCTGCGCAATAACCTGATCGATCAGGCCGTGTCCTATCAGGGACAAAGCGGCGATCCGGACGCATTCCCCGGCGAGATGATCGAACACGATCTCGCGCAAGGCAATGTCGATGCTGCCTTCGTATGGGGGCCTATTGCAGGCTATTTCGCCAATCGCTCGGATAACAAGGTGCGTCTGGTGCCGTTTCCAGCGCAACCCGGAATTCGTTTTGATTACGAAATATCGATGGGCGTGCGATACGGTGAAAAGGCATGGCGCGATAAGGTCGATAACTGGATTGCGTCGAATCAGCCGAAGATCGATCAGATCCTGACGACGTATCAGGTGCCCTTGCTGCCGTTGCAACCGGTAACCCAGCAATGAGGTCGCTCGTGGCCGCGCTGCTATGCGGCGCTTTAGCGACGGCAGCCCATGCGGCGGATCAGGCGGCATCGGGCGTGCAGATCGCGCCTGCGGAAGACATGCTGTTCATGCAGCCGCATATGAACGGTGTCGATCCGCAGACCGAACTCGATTACGCAGTCGATTATTCCGGTTCGCCCGATAAGGTCAACGACACCGTGCTCGTGCTCAGCAAGAGCAATAGCAAGAACGACGCGCGCGTGACGGATCGCACGGGGCAAATGGAGATTCCCGGCGGCCTGCCGTGCAATCCGGTGATCATCTACTTTCTTGAGCACGATATCACCGAGATGCAGCAGTTGACCGGCGGACAACGGCGCTATTTTCAGCAGCGCGTGCGCTTGGCGCTCGCAGCGAATCCTGCCATCACGCCTGTCGATAGCGAGTCGCTCGGTTTGCCCAAGCATGTCAAGGCAAGACAGGTCGTCATTCAGCCTTATTTGAACGATCCGAACGCCGAGCGCTTCACGCAATACACGGGCAAGTGCTACACGTTCGTGATTGCCGACGACGTGCCCGCCCGGTCATGTGCTGATGATTCGATCCGAAGTGCCGTGCAAGGGCAACGACTTCGCGCATCCTTTGCAGAAGGAAACCATCGCGTATCAGGAGGCGCTCAAGACACCGCCGGGCGGCGCGCCGGTCAAACCGGGGAATGCGCCGCGCGCGAGCAATTGATCCGCTGCATGCGGGCGTTTCAGCATCGTCGTGACAACAGCCATATGCAGCGATCGTGAACTTCGTCCGCTCTCTTACCTTGCGTCAGTTGCAGATCTTCGTGATCTGCACGCGTTGCCCGAGCTTTGCGCGCGCGGCGGAAGAGTTGCATCTGACGCAGCCTGCGGTTTCGATGCAGATCAAGCAACTCGAAGATGCAGCGGGCTTGTCCTTGTTCGAACGCGTCGCCAGGCGATTGACCTTGACGGAAGCGGGCGAGCGTCTATCGCATCATGCGAACCGCATACTCGGCGAAATCAAGGACGCCGAGGACGCGATGATGTCCCTGACGCAAGCCGATAGCGGATCGATCGCGGTAAGCATCGTCAGTTCGGCGACGTACTTCGCGCCCAAGCTGCTCGCGCTGTATTCGCAGCAGTTTCCCAAGGTCGACGTGCATTTTTCGGTCGGCAATCGCGAGACGCTGCTCAGGCATCTGCAGGACAACGCAACCGATCTCGCCATCATGGGACGTCCGCCGCCCGAACTGGGCACGACGGCCGAACCGCTCGCGACGCATCCGCATGTGATCATCGCGCCGTTGTCGCATCCGTTGCGTCATGCGCAGCGGTTCGATCTGCACGAACTCGCGCACGATACGTTTCTATTGCGCGAGCCGGGATCAGGCACGCGCGCTGTCACCGAACATGTGTTCAAGCAGAACCTGTTCGTGCCGTCGCGCAGTGTCACGCTCGGCAGCAACGAGACCATCAAGCAAGCGGTGATGGCCGGCATGGGCGTCAGTCTCGTCTCGCTTCATACGCTGGGACTCGAATTGCGCACCGGCGAAATCGCCGTGCTCGATGTGAACGGCACGCCGGTCGAACGAACCTGGCAACTCGTGCATTCGCGCTCGAAGCAATTGTCGCCCACCTGTCTTGCGTTTCGACGCTTTCTTCTGGAGCATGCGGCGCCGTTCCTCGAAGACGAATACGCGTCTTATGTTCCGCGTCGCGTGAAGAATGTCGCCGATGCGGGCGTTGTGCGATGAAACGCGCCGCGCTCGCGCTCATACTCGCTTGCATGGCAAGCGCTCACGCTGCCGAGACATTCACGGTCAAGGAAATCGCACCGGGCAATTTCGTGCATCGCGGACACGACGATGTTGCGACGCGCGAAAACGGCGGCGATATCGCGAATATCGGCTTTATTGTGGGCACGTGCTGCGTCGCGGTGATCGATACGGGCGGCATGCTCGCTGAAGGACGCGCGTTGCGCGCCGCGATTCGCGCCAGAACGAAGCTGCCGATCTGCTATGTGATCAACACGCACATGCATCCCGATCATATCTTCGGCAATGCGGCGTTCAAGCAGGATCATCCGCAATTCGTGGGCAGTTTCAAGCTCGCGCAAGCGGAGGCATCGCGTGCGGACAACTATATGCGCGCGCTGAATCGCGAACTGGGCGATGAAGCGAAGGGCAGCGAAATCATCGGACCGACGAAGACGATCGACGGCACCGGCACGCTCGATCTCGGTGGCCGCACGCTCAAACTGCAAACATGGAAAACGGCGCATACCAACAACGATTTAACGATATACGATGACAAGAGCGGCACGCTCTGGCTAGGCGATCTGTTGTTCGTGCAATCCATTCCCGTGATCGACGGAAGCGTGCTCGGCTGGCTCGACGACATTCCGCGCATTAAGCAGATGAATCCGCGTCATGCAGTGCCGGGACACGGCCCGATCGATTCATCGTGGCCCGTTGCGCTCGACGCCGAAGCGCGCTATCTGACGCAACTCGCAAGCGATGTACGCGCCGCGATCAAACAAGGCAAGACGATGCAGCAGGCCGTCGACAGCATCGTGCCCGAGCAGGGCGACACGTGGTTGCTGGTCGATCAATACCATCGTCGCAATGTCACGGCGGCATACGCCGAGCTGGAGTGGGAGCAGTAGGGGGACATCATGAATCGTATTCGTAGTGTCGTTCTTATCGCGTCGATGCTTGCGTCGTTTGCGCCTCTTGCTGCGCGCGCCGCGCAACCCGACGACGATCCGAACAAGAACGAGCGATGGCTCGACTTCAAGGCGGGCACCTTCAAGGACCGCGCGATCGATCCCAACGGCGACGCTATGATCAAGCTCGACGCCCCCGCGCGCGCCGCCGATGCAGCCGTCGTGCCGATCGCGATCAATGCGCAATTTCCGCAGACGAGCGCGCATTACATCAAACGCGTGTATCTCTACATCGACGAAAATCCCGAGCCGTATGCGGGTTCGTTCGACTTCACGCCCGAGTCGGGACTTGCGACCATCGAAACCCGCGTGCGCGTGGAGGACTACACCTTCATGCGCGCGATCGCCGAGACGAACGACGGGCATTTGTATAGCTCGGTGCGCTTCGTGAAGGCATCGGGCGGATGTTCCGCACCGGCCGACAAGGACGATGCCGCCGAAGAACGCTCGGCGGGTCAAGTGCGTTTGCAGGCGCAAGGTCAGGCGACGACAGGCAAGCCCGAACTCGCGCAACTGATGGTGCGCCATCCGAATCGCACCGGCATGGCGATGAATCAGATCACGCGCAACTACGCGACGGCGTACTTTATTCGCAAGGTGACGATCACGTATGCGGACAAGCCCGTGATGACCGCGAACGTCAACTTCTCGATTAGCGAGAATCCGAATTTCCGCTTCTATTTCGTGCCGAATGGAAGCGGCGAATTGAAGGTGCATGTCGAGGATACGAAGAACAAGAGCTTCGACGGCGCGCTCGCGATCAATGCAGGACAAACCTCGGCGATGAAATGACGGCGCGCGGCCTGCGTGCGCTGATCGTCGTATCGATGCTGCTCGCGATGAGCGGCATCGCGCGAGCCGCGCTAAGCGGCATGCCCGCTCCGAAACAGATTGCGCCGGGCGTGTACGCATTCATCGGCAATGGTGATGCCGTTGCGCCCGCGAATCGCGGCATGGTGTCGAACAACGGCTTTATCGTCGGCACGCGCGGCGTGACGGTGATCGACACGGGACCGTTGTATCGCTACGGCCGCGCGATGATCGAAGCGATTCGCCGCGTCACGCCCTTGCCGGTCGAACTCGTGATCATCACGCATCAGGCGCCGGAGTTCGTGTTCGGCGCATCCGCGTTTCGCGATCGGGGCGTGCCGATTCTCGCGCACGAACGCGCCGCGCAATTGATACGCGAACGCTGCCACATCTGCCTCGCGAATCTGCGCAAGACGCTGGGCGAAGACGAAATGGCCGGATCGCGCGTGACGGTGCCGGATCGCACCGTGAGCGGCACGACCGAAATGGATAGCGGCGGCCGCAAGCTGCAATTGCTGTACTTCGGCCCGGCCAGCACGCCCGGCGATCTTGCCGTGCTCGATACGCAAACCGGCGTGCTGTTTGTGGGCGGCATCGTGTCGAACGGGCGCATCCCCGAATTGCGCAATGAACAGATTCCCGGCTGGCTCGCGGCGCTCGAACATGTGCGCGCATTGGATCTGAATAACGTGATTCCGGGCTTCGGGCCGCCTTTGCATGGCGACGGCATCATGCAGACCGGCGCCTATTTGCGCGCGCTGGATGCATCGGTGAAGCGTGCGTACAAGGCGGGCGTCGGGCTGACCGAGGCAATGCACGACGTGCAGCTTCCCGAGTTCAGCCGCTACAAGCTTTATTCGATTGCGCAACCGCAGAACGTTCAGCGCATCTATTTGCAGTTGGAGAAGCAGTAAATCGATCGCACGGTCCACACACTGGAGACATGAATATGGCCACGCTCGTTGCACTGTACAAACATCCCGCCGATCCCAAAGCCTTCGACGATTACTACACGTCGACGCACGCACCGCTCGCGAAGACGCTCGAAGGCTTGCGCAACTACGAGATCAGCACGGGACCGGTCGCCACGCCCGCAGGCGATTCGCCGTATCGGCTCGCGGCGATGCTGGACTTCGATTCGCTCGATGCACTCAAGGCCGCGCTAGGCTCGCCGCATGGTCAAAAAGTGGTGGGTGATTTGGCCAACTTCGCGCAGGCAGGCGTCGATCTGTTGATGTTCGACACGAAGCCAGCATAAGCATGCCTAACTAACGCTGCGTGCCTGTATCCGAAGTCTCATCGGATTCGAGTTCGGGATCGGGCACGCTCAGATCGTCGCGCCGATGATTGATGACGAGAAACACGCACATCAACACGAGGAAGCCTCCAACGAGCATCGACGCATTGAGAAGCACGCGCTCATAGCCGAGTTCGCTTACGTCGATGAACCAGTACGGATAAAAGTCCGACGTATGTCCGCGCCATAAGGTGACGAAGAGATAGCACAGCGGATACGCGAACCATAGCGCGCATCGCTTCAGCGACAAATGGAAGCGCGGTACGAATAGAAGCCAGTACAGCGCGGCAAGCGCGGGCACGAGCGTATGCAGCGATTCATTCACCAGCGCGCGATAGCCCGACGGCGTCCATACCCAGCGCAACAGCGCGTTATACGCGATCCCTACGAACACGATATAGACGACGACCGCCGTCACCACGGTGGGTTGTCGAAAGAAGCGCGTGATCGGCCAGGAGGCGCGCGTCGCGATGCAGGTGAAACACAAGGCCGTCAGTAGCACCGTGAGATTCGTCAGATAGCTGCTCATGCGTGCGATGCCACCGAGCGGCGTCATGCCGCGCGACACCATGCGCGCAATGGTGATATCGGTCTGCGCGGCAATGGCGAGCCACGCGATCATCGCGACTGCTGCGGCCAGCGCGAGGGATGCGGTGCTAGGCGTGTGGAGCGGGAGGTCGGGTTTGGTGGGTGGGGTCATGCGGGTATTTTATCGGGCTTGTTGCGTCGCATCTGGAGACACGTTCTCGGCCATCCGAAATAAGCGAACGGCAAGAAGGCGCTTCGCGTAACCCTGCTCGGAAAATAAGCCGAATCTGATTGTCTGGTGTGCGACCCATCGCGCAAAGTCGGCGCGACGCATCTAAAAAAAGGGTCAATAATGAAACAGAGGTCGATAGCTGTCGCTTTAGCAATCTCTTTGGTATCTGCAGTATATTCTGCGCAAAGCATCGGGGGCGCGTCGGAGCAAGTTTCTGTTGGTACAGTCTCGATTCTGGCTGCGCCCCTTGCCAGCATTGTGGCGAGCGGTCAGGGAGTAAATCCCAGTGAGGCGGCTTCGGTCGCGGGCATGGGAAGTGTCCTGGTGGTAAAGGGCGTGACGGAGGCTGGTAAAGATGCCGTCGAATTCATCGCGGATGCGGCAAGCGGCGTGAGCAAGGTGTCGGTGAAAGCCGGGCGCAGTACCGCGCAAGCCGTCGGGTTGTCCGTGGGAACGACAGTGAATGTCGTCGCTCAATCCACCGGAACGGCATTGGTCGCTTCCGGCAAGTTGTTGGCGTTCATTCCGAATGCTGCAGGCGAGGCACTGCTCCATCATTCCCGCGTTCCCGGAACGAGTCCCACGACTCAACAGGAAGCTCAGCAATGATCGCGCGTCGGTTGGTTGCTGCGTTGAGCCTGGTCTTCGCTGTTCACGCGAATCCGGCCATTGCCGGCCAAGGGTGCAGCGAGAAGCCCTTGACAACCGCCACCCTCCAAAGCGCCATGTCGGCCGTTCAGCGCGTGACAGCAGAGCTCGACAAGCGAGGCGTACAGGTGGCGGTGCTTGGACGCATCGGACAGGACTTGAGCAAATACGGTCTGCGTTATAGCCATGTCGGCTTTGTCTATCGCGAAGGACCGGATCAACCTTGGCGAATTGCGCACTTGTTGAACGACTGCGGAAGCAATCGTTCAGACCTGTGGTACGAAGGCGTAGGAAATTTCTTTCTGGACGATCTATTCGCTTATGACGCAGTTGTCATGGTGCCGCCGCCCGAGCTATCGCAGCGACTGCTGAGCCGTTTGTCGGATGCCAAGGCGCTTCGCTCGCTTCATGACCCCGATTACAGTCTCGTTGCTTATCCTTTCTCCACACGTTATGAAAATTCGAATACCTGGGTACTGGAAACCATTGTGGTGAGCTCTGCTAAAGACGCGGTGATTCACAGTCGAAGCGAGGCCAAGGCCTGGTTGAAGATGACCGGATACCGTCCTTCCGAGTTGGAGATCGGTGCGTTCAACCGACTCGGAGGAAGGATGTTCAAGGCGAACGTGGCGTTCGACGACCATCCGAACGATCTTCGCTATAGCGGACGCATTCGCACGGTGACTGCGGATTCGATCGAGCAATTCGTGAAGTCGCGCAACGAAGGCTGGAGTGTTTTCGAAATCGCGGCGAAGCCGTAAGCGCGGAGGTACCTTCTGCATGATAACTTAATGAGCCATGACAGTACGTAAAGGCCGACTCGCTTGCAGCGCGATTTTGCTCGCGCTTGCTCACGAAGCTTTCGCCGCGACGATCGATTGCAGTCACGCGCGTAATGAAACCGAGACTGCCGTCTGTAACGACGTAGCGCTGGTTAAGCTTGATATGCAGGCCGCGTCGATGTATGCGCAGTCGACGAAAGACGCGCCCCGTGAACTCGACGCGCTGCGCAGACTCGCTGGCTCAAGGCACGCGATCTGTGCAATGTAGCGGTCGCCTGCATTTCGCAGCGCTATAGCGAACGCATCGCCGAGTTGGTGCGTAAGCATCGCGACTCGATCGCGTGGCGGCCTGATGATATCGATCGTGGCGCGCTTCAGGATCTGAAGCGGGCTGTCAACAGCGTGATGATGAGCGAAAAGGAATTTCCGCTCGAGAAGGCGCTCAATCGATTCGAAATGAAGAAGGGCGTTACGACATTCGGCAGCGAGGGTCGAGATAGGGAAGAGCTGGTGCATCTGCCCTCACGACGCCCGAATGGCGTGACTGAGGCCGAGTGGCGGGCGTTGCAGGCATCCGATATCGATGTCGAGGGGACGGCGTCGAGCGCGTTTTTCACGCTCTTGCCAATCGACGGAGAAAAGTCGCGCGCGCTCGGCATCCTTGCGTACACCGGCGGTACAGGACTGTTCTCGTATCGGTATATGCTCGCGCAACGTGCGGGACGTTTCGTCACTGTGACGAGTTCACGGCTTTCGCCATCGGTAAGTGGCACCGACGATTCATGGGACACCGCGCTTTATTCGATCAACGATCGCGGGGCCAATCAGTCCGCATATTGGGTCCGACTGCGCGGCAGAGTATATGCCGCTTACGTTGTGAGCTATTACGGCGAGGACAACGTCTATTTGCTGCGGCCATTGTCAATCGTTGGTAAGGTGCCAAAGCTGACAATTCGGTATGCGTATCATTTATCCGTGCCGCACATTCAGAAGCGTGATGAGGCGAAGACTGCCATTACGATCGACAACCGCCTTCATGCACAGCTAGAGGAAGTGGTTCACCGGCTGTCGGCATCCGGGGCGCGGGATCAGAAGGTAAAGCCGGTGTCGTGTCCGGTTCTGCCCGGTGTGAAAGACGAAGAGCGCGAGCGCTATTCCGACTATGGGCCGGGGCATTATACGATTCGAAATCGTCGGAGATACGAGCGTGCGGGCCGGCGGCAAATGCTACCTCGCGAGACTGGTGGACTGGTTCGGCGGGTATCGGGCAGGAACAGGCTTGTACGCGGAGATCTGGATCCGCTCTCCCGCCGACGGAGACGAGGAACAGACCTTCAGCGTTGTCGGCCAGCGCACAGCAACAGCGGTCAGCGCCAGGATCGCCGACGTCGAAGGCGACAACGGGATATAGTGCCGTGGCCGTTTATTTTACGAACGGTTTTACCCGACACACTACGAACTGCGATGCATACCATTCTCGTCATAGGCGGCTACGGATTCTTCGGCAACCGCATTTGTCATGACCTTGCGACGAAAGAAGGCATTCGTGTTCTGATCGGCGGACGTGATGCAGCTCGCGCGAAGGTGACTGCGGAGCGGATCGGACTGCCGGCTTCGCATGACGTGGCTGTCGACGCGCGTGCACCGGATCTTGCGCCGAGTTTCATTGAAATGGGTGTCAACACCGTGATCCACACGGCCGGCCCGTTTCAAGGGCAGGATTACGGCGTGGCGCGTTCAGCCATCGCTGCGGGTGCGAACTACATCGATCTGGCCGACGGACGCGATTTCGTAGCGGGCATCGAAAGCCTCGACGCCGCTGCACGCGAACGCGGTGTATTCGTCACTAGCGGCGCAAGCTCTTTGCCGGCGCTGTCGTCGGCGATCGTTGACCGCTATCTGGGACGGTTCTCGCGGCTCGATTCGATTCGCCACGGTATCGGCTCAGGCGCGAGATCGCCGGGGCTTGCGACGATGAAGGGCGTATTTGGTTATTGCGGAAAGCCTTTTCAGCGTCTCGTCGACGGAAGTTGGCAAGGCACGCACGGTTGGCTCGATATTCAGTGCTATTCGTTTCGCGCGCCGGTCGGCAAACGCTTCCTGAGTAGTTGCGATGTGCCCGATCTGATCCTGTTCCCACGCCGCTATCCCGCTGTACGCACGGTAACGTTTCATGCCGGGTTCGCGGGTGCGCCAGGGCATCTCGTCGTATGGGCGGCATCGCAACTGGTGCGCATGAAGCTCGCTCCCAGCATCCGGCCGCTAGCGGCCCCTTTGCATGCAGTAAGCCGTTGGCTGGAGCCTTTCGTGAGCGACAAGGGCGCGATGTTCGTATCGTTGGAAGGAATCGGTCTCGACGGCAAGCCACTGAAACTCGATTGGCATCTCGTGGCCTCCAACAATCATGGGCCGCACATTCCATGCGGTGCCGCTATCGCGCTTGGGCGGAAGCTGGCGCGCGGAGACGCGCTGCCGCATGGCGCCACGCCATGCGTCGGCTTGCTAAGCGTTGAAGACTACCTCTTTGCAGGGTTATGACGTAAAAGAAATCGCCGCATGAACAGCTATCTCCTCCTCAAATGGCTTCACGTTCTCGTATCGACCATTCTGTTCGGCACGGGAATCGGCATAGCATTCTTTAAATGGGTCACTGATCGTACCGGCGACGTAAGGGCGATTCGCATCGTAATGGAACGCACCGTGATGGCCGACTGGATTTTCACGACGCCGGCAGTCATCCTGCAACCGCTGACCGGTGTAGGTCTTGCGAGACTCGCCGGATATGACATGTTTGACGGATGGGTGCTCTACGCGATTGCGCTCTACGCGTTCGCTGGCTGCTGTTGGATTCCCGTTGTATGGCTCCAGATACGCATGCGCGAAATTGCGCGTAACGCCGATGCTGCGCGCTCGCCGCTCCCGCGCGAGTACTGGCGGCATGCGAGCGTATGGTTCTGGCTGGGCATTCCGGCATTCACTGCACTGGTCGGTGTTTATTGGTTGATGGTGCTCAAGCCGACCATATAGAGGTAGCCGGATCGAGCACCGAACTCACCACGAAACTCACCGATCCGCCAAATCCGCCGAAATCGCCCGCACCGCAAACGCGCCGATCACCATAAACACCGCAACCGCATACAACCCGATGCTGTTGTTATGCGTCGTCACGTTGAGCCAGCCGACCATATAAGGCGACACGAAGCCCGCGAGATTGCCCACGCAATTGATGCCTGCAATTCCCGCCGCTGCCGACGTGCCCGCGAGAAACGCCGCCGGAATGCCCCAGAACAGCGACAGCGCCGACAGAATGCCCGCCGCCACCGACAGCGCGATCACCGCCAACACCGGCTGATGGCCCACGTAACCGCTCGCCGCGAAGCCGATCGCGCCGATCACCAGCGCCACCGAAAAGTGCATGCGTCGCGAGCGGAACTTGTCCGCGCTCATGCCCGTGAGAATGATCGCGGGAATCGCGACGACATACGGAATCGCCGACAGCCAGCCGATTACTTCGACATTCGTCAGCCCGCTGTCCTTGATGATCGACGGCAGCCAGAAGCTGATGCCGTACAGCCCGATGATCTGGCAGAAATACACGCCGCACAGTTTCCAGATGTTCTTGTCGGACAGGAACGCGCTCGCGTTGTGATGCGTGGTCTTGTCCGCTTCCCTCACGTTCGACGG
The DNA here is from genome assembly GCF_001189365.1 of Candidatus Burkholderia verschuerenii. Classification (GTDB taxonomy): domain Bacteria; phylum Pseudomonadota; class Gammaproteobacteria; order Burkholderiales; family Burkholderiaceae; genus Caballeronia; species Caballeronia verschuerenii. The sequence continues at coordinate 114,642 of NZ_LFJJ01000001.1, forward strand.
CGTGAGTCACCAGACGTTTTTCGTCGTCGGTGAGCCATTTGGCGAGCATCGGTTTATCGACCATCACGAACAGTACGAAGAAGCCGACGATCAGCGCGGGTATCGCTTCGATCAGAAACAGCCATTGCCACGCGGCCATCACGCCCGAATGCTTGAACGACGAAAGAATCCATCCCGACAGCGGACCGCCGACGATACCCGCAAGCGGAATCGCGATGTAATACACGCCGTAGGCAAAGCCGCGTTTTTTCGCCGGAAACCAGTACGTGAGATACAGCATGATCCCCGGCGAGAAACCCGCTTCCGCAACGCCGAGCAGAAAGCGCACGATATAGAACTGAAACGGCGTCTTCACGACAAGCGTGAGCGCGGAACCCACGTAATCATGATGCGCGCAATCCATCGCCGCGCGCCGACGCGATGCAAGATCAAATTACTTTGGACTTCGAAGATAAAATATCCGATGAAGAATATGCCTGCGCCGAGCCCATATACGGCATCGGAAAAGCCGATATCGGACAGCATCTGCAGCTTGGCAAAGCCTACATTGACGCGATCCAGATAATTGCAGAGATAGCAGAGCACGATAAACGGCATGATGCGCCACGTGATCCTGCGATAGACATCCGAGCTGCCGCTCTGCGCGACACCCAACGTTTCGCTGATTTGGCTCATGTCTCCTCCGTCGCCCTTTGCCGGGCGTTGAAAGTGCTAAAACGCCCGCGTGGTCTGTGTGACGCGAGCGCAATGGAATCGAATGGCGTGCATCGCTCAGCTTGCGAGCTTCTGCACCTCGAGCTTCATCTCCGCACGGAACAGGTCTTCCATCTCGCGACGCACGCGCACCGCTTCCTTGCCTGCGTCGAAAGCGACATCGCTCCAGCGCACGGGCTGGCCCGCGGCGACCGGCCGTTGCAGAACCATGTTGTGCGCGAGACCGATCGGCAATGCGCCTTGCACGAGCGAATCGGCGGCGGGCATCAGCTTGCCGTAGACCGTGTGGCCGCCTTCGCCATCGAGCTTTTCGCCGGGGCGCAGATCGCGCTTGGCGGTGGCGGCGACATCGCCATGAAAGCCCGTCGTCGCGCCCGTCGCTTCGCCGCGCACCGCGATGCTCGCGATCGACACGCCCAATTCCAGACCGATCAGGTGATACGGCTTGTACATCGCGGCGTAGCGTCCCGAGGAGTCGGTCTTGAGGCCATATTGTGCGAAGCAGTCGCGCACGTAATCGGTTGGCGCTTCGAACACGGCATAGACGCCCCAGCGCAGATCGCGAAACACGGGACGTCCGTCGCATTCGAGCGAAGACACCACCTCCACGCTGCCACGATGCGGCAGGATGCCGCCATCGGATGCGGGCTTGAGCAACTGCGGCAAGTCGTCGGTCGACGCCGCATGCGGGGAACGCGAGTCCATCGACGGGCGGACGCAGGTCGCATGCGTTCGATACGGCCGCCATTTCCAGCGCGGATTTCGTGCCGTCGAGAAACGAGTTGAACATCTGCGCGTTGAAGTCGCCGGAGTTCACTTGCTCATCGGTGAAGCCGTAGTGGCTCCATACGGTATCCGGCGTCGACTAGTGATAGATGGGCAGATACTTCGTGCCCTTGCCCGCGCAAATCACTTCCATGCCGATGGTGCGCGCCCAGTCCACGATCTCCGCGATCAGCGCGGGCTGATTGCCCGATGCCATCGAATAGAGAATGCCGGCTTCCTGCGCGCGTCGCGCGAGCAGCGGACCGGCGAGCACATCGGCTTCGACATTGACCATCACGATATGCTTGCGATGCTTGCAGCACAGCAGCGCGTGATGAATGCCCGCGGCAGGACTGCCCGTTGCATCGATGACGATATCGACGTGGTCGCTTGCGATCATTGCATCGGCATCGTCGGTGATATAGGTCGAGCCTTGCGCGATGGCTTCGTTCCACGAACGCGCGGCATAACGTGCTTCTTCCCAGCCCACGCGCTTGAGCGATGCACGCGCGCGATCGGGCGACAGATCGGCCACGCCGACGAGATGTATGCCTGGCGTGCGCGGCGCTTGCGAGAGATACATCGAACCGAACTTGCCCGCGCCGATCAGACCGACCTTCACCGGTTTGCCTTCCTGCGCGCGTGCCTTGAGTTTCGCGATGAGCGACATGCTGTTTGTCTCCTGTCTTCCGGATTTATACGGAGTGTTATGACGAATGCCGTGCGACATTCGCGTGACCCGTTTCATGCAGGGTTGAAGAGCACGATAGCAGCGAGGTTCTTGCAATAGAATGGGCAAAACCACAATCGCTCTGTGCAAAAATCCCCATGCGTGGCTTCGACTGGGACGACATTCAGGCATTCCTCGCCATCTCGCGTGCAGGCCGGCTCACCGTGGCCGCGCAGCAAATGGGCGTCGATCATTCGACACTGAGTCGACGCGTCGCCGCGCTCGAAGCGGCGCTCGGCGTGAAGCTCTTCGATCGCAGTTCGCTAGGGTTTGTCCTGACGCCCGAAGGCGAGCGCGTATTGAGCGATGCGGAAAGCATGGAGAGCCTTGCGCTACGCATGCGTCATCGTCTGGACGATGCATCGATCGGGCTGACGGGCAGCGTGCGCATCGGCACGCCGGAGGGATTCGGCACGTATTTTCTGGCGCCGCGCATCGCGCAACTTTCATCGGCGCATCCGAACCTCGAAATCGAACTGATCGCGAATCCGCGCATGTTCAGTCTGTCGAAACGCGAAGCCGATCTCGCCGTTTCGATGACGCGGCCCGCTCAAGGTCGGGTCTACGCGCACAAGCTCACGGACTACGCGTTGGGCGTGTATGCATCGAAGGAATATCTGACGAAGCATCGGAAGATTGCGACGCGGCGCGATCTGCTTGCGCATCCGTGGGTCGGTTATGTCGAAGATCAGATGTGGTCGGCGGAGTTGAACTATCTGCCGCAAATTTCCAATACGCTCGTGCCGACCATTCGCATTTCCAACGTGATCAGTCAGGCGGCCGCGGTATCGGGCGGCGTGGGACTCGGCGTGTTGCCGTGTTTCATCGCACACACCGAACCGAATCTCGTGCGGCTGTTTCGCGATGAGATTGCGTTGTCGCGATCGTACTGGCTCGTCACGCTTGCCGAAACGCGCGATGTCGCTCGCGTGCGCTTGCTCGCGGACTTCATTCGCGAAGAATGCGCGGGCGACTGGTTCCTGCACGATTGATTCGAACCGACTAGTAATCTATTCATCTAGACGTCTCATCAGCGTCACTGTCTCGTCATGTTGGCTTCCTAGAATCACCCTCACGTTTTCAGCGCGCTTACCGAGGGAGCTATGGACGCAATTCGCATCGAGCGTCTCACCAAGACGTTCAGGAACGGCCGCAAGGCGCTCGACTCGGTCGACCTGCGTGTGCAGGAAGGCGAGATGGTCGCGCTGATCGGCGCATCGGGTTCGGGCAAATCGACTTTGCTGCGTCATATCGCGGGCTTTACGGCTTCCGACCCCGCGCCGTCGCATGTCACGCTGCTCGGCCGCCCGATTCAGCAGAACGGCAAGATCGTGCGCGAAGTGCGTCCGATCCGTCGCGATGTGGCATTCGTGTTTCAGCAATTCAATCTCGTGGGACGTCTGTCGGTGATCACCAATGTGCTCATCGGCGCGTTGTCGCTGGTGCCGTTGTGGCGTCGTCTGAGCGGGCATTTTCCGCGCGGCGAACGCACGCTCGCGCTGGATTCGCTCGACGCGATGGGCATCGGCGAACACGCCTATGAGCGCGCCAGCAATCTCTCCGGCGGACAACAGCAGCGCGCGGCATTGGCGCGTGCACTCGTGCAGCGTGCGCGTATCGTGCTGGCGGATGAACCGATTGCATCGCTCGATCCCGAATCCGCGCGACGCGTGATGGAACTGATGCAGACGCTCAATCGCGAGCACAAGCTCACGGTGATCGTGTCGCTGCATCAGATCGATGTCGCGATGAAATACTGCGCGCGCACCGTTGCGTTGCACGATGGCCGCGTGGTGTTCGACGGCGCATCCGACAAGCTCACGCCCGCCGTGCTGCTCGATCTCTATGGAACCGCCGCGACCGAGTTGCTGACGCCCGACGTCGCCGAATCGAAGCCGTCGATGCGCGCTCAATCCGCCTCATTTGCTTCCGTGGCATCGGCCGCAAGCTCCTGAACCTCCACGTTCAATTCACTTCTGGAATTCATCATGAAAGCAGCCCGTTATGTTCTGGCTGGCGCCGCGCTCGCGTCATGCATTCTGACTCAGACGGTTCATGCCGAAACGCTCAGCTTCGGCATCATCTCGACGGACTCTTCCTCGGCGCTCAAGCAGCGCTGGCAACCGCTGATCGACGATCTCAACAAGCAGACCGGTCTAGACGTGAAGGCGTATTTCGCAACCGATTACGCGGGCATTATTGAAGCGATGCGCTTCAACAAGGTGCAGATCGGCTTCTTCGGCAATGCATCCGCGATCGAAGCGGTCGACCGCAGCAACGGCGAAGTCTTCGCGAAGGTGAAGTACAAGAATGGCGAGGCGGGTTATTACCCGCTGCTCATCACCAACTCGGACAGCAAGTGGAAGTCGCTCGATCAGGTGCTGAAAAACACGAAGGAAGTCAACCTCGGTTTCGGCGATCCGAATTCGACCTCGGGCACGCTGGTGCCTTCGTATTATCTGTTCGCCAAGAACGGCATCAATGCGAAGACGGCGTTCAAGAGCGTGCTGCCGTCGAGCCACGAAGCGAACATGCTCGCGGTGATCAACGACAAGGTGGATGTCGCGACCAACAACACCGACATGCTCGACATAATCCGCACGCAGAAGCCGCAGTTGTATCCGAAGGTGCGCGTGCTGTGGAAGTCGCCGCTGATTCCGTCGGATCCGCTCGTGTATCGCCGTGACTTGCCGCAAGCGACCAAGGACAAGCTGCGCAACTTCTTCGATCATTACGCCGAGAAAGATCTGCACGAGCAGCAGATCGTCAACGCGATCTCCGGTTATTCGGGCTTCGCGGATTTGTCGGATGCGCAACTCGTGCCGATCCGTCAGATGGCGCTGTTCCAGAAGAAGCAGCAAGTGCAGAACGATGCGCATCTCGACGACGCCGACAAGCGCTCGCAAATCGCCGCGCTCGATCAGAAGATCGCGGCGCTCGACAATGCCCAAACGGCGACACAAACCCAAGCGGCGGCGAAGTAAATGAAGTCGCTCGACGCCACTCCATTCGGTGCGGGCGCGAAGCCGCCTTCGCGCGTCATGCCGCCCAAGCGAAGCTGGGCGTCGATGCTCGGCTGGATCGCGCTCATCGCCGTGTTGGGCCTGTCATGGCGTAGCGCGGATATGCGGCCGCTCGATCTGATCGATGCATCGGGCAACATGAGCCAGTTCGCGCGCGACTTCTTCCCGCCCGATTTCACCGACTGGCGCACCTATGCGCACGAGATGATCGTGACGCTGGCCGTCGCGGTGTGGGGCACGGCACTCGCGCTGATCTGCGCGGTGCCGTTCGGCTTGCTGTCGGCGCAGAATATCGCGCCGGTGTGGATTTCGCAGCCCGTGCGCCGCTTGATGGACGCATGCCGCGCCATCAACGAAATGGTCTTCGCGATGCTGTTCATCGTCGCGGTGGGGTTGGGTCCGTTCGCGGGCGTGCTCGCCTTGTGGGTGCAACCACGGGCGTGCTCGCCAAGCTCTTCGCCGAAGCGGTGGAAGCGTGCGATTCGCGCCCTGCCGAAGGCGTGCGCGCAACCGGCGCGAGCAGTCTCGATGAAATCGTCTACGGCGTGCTGCCGCAAGTATTGCCGCTGTGGATTTCCTTCGCGCTGTATCGGTTCGAGTCGAACGTGCGTTCGGCGATGGTCGTCGGCATGGTGGGCGCGGGCGGCATCGGTGTGGTGCTATACGAAGCGATCCGCTCGTTCAATTAAGCGCAGACGTCGGCGGTGATGATCATCGTCGTGGTGATCGTGTCGCTGATCGATCTGGCTTCGGGATGGGTACGCGAGCGCGTAATTTAAGGGGTTTTCTGTCCGAGACCGCGTGATGCGAACGCCCGTTCATCGTCGATGAATGGGCGTTGTCGTTTCAGCCCGCGCCGAGCACATCGAGCAGTTGCGTGCCCGCTTCGGCCAGCATGCCCGAATTGTCGATCCGCACGATGCGCGCGCCATCCGGCAACTCGAACGCAGGGCGGCGCGCGAGGCGTGCGGCGAGCACGGCGGGCGCGGCATCGATATGCACGAAACGCGCTTGCGGATAGCGTTCCAGCGCGATCTGCGCATGTTTCCGCGAGCCGTTGACGACCACCGTCACGCCGCGCGCGAGCCACGCATCCACTTCTATGCCGATGCCATAGCGCAAGCCCAGGCTGTCCCAATGCATCGCGAACAGGCCGTAGGAAAGACGCGCGGCAAATTCGTCGTGCGTCAGCGCGATGTGATTCTCGCCATCGGCCACGATGCGCGTGATGTAACGATGCGCGAACATCACGCACGTGCCGATGCGCTCGCACGCGAATCCGAGCAGTGAGTCCTTGCCCGCGCCCGACGGGCCCATTACATAGATCAGGTTCGCGCTGTCGACTTCGGTCATGCCCCTTCCTGTACGTTGTTGAAAGTAAGACGTTGCCAGAGCGTAAAAGGCGCGCCCGCTTCCGGCTCGACGAACAGCGCCGTGCCATGCACGGGCATCGGTCCGAGCGTATCGATACGACGCGTCCATTCATCGATGATCGATGCGCGCATGGCGGCGGCGTCGAGTGAATCGGAGAGCGTCATATGAAAGCGATATTCGTCGAACACGTACGGATAGCCCCATTCGCGCAGCAGCGCGATCTGGCGCGCGCTCATATCCGGCGTGATGCGCCGCTCGATGCTTTCGGGCGACGGCGTGGCGCGCAATTGCGCGAGCGCTTGCAGCGCGCTGGCGGCTATCGCGCGCAGGCGTTCGTCGTCGATATCGCGCGCGGGGCGCAAGGCCGTGAAGCGGCCGAGTTCGGCGGCGCGCACCGGCATGTCGAAGCGGGCGATCGAACTCGCCCACGCGCGCGCGGCGGCGAGGACATCGTTCAACGTGACATCGGGCGCGCAATGAAACGGCGGCACGATCGTCGCGTGCCAGCCGTAGCGACGCGGCGCGTGCGTCACGGCATGCGCCGAAGTAGGGAATTCGCGGCTGTTTTCCGCATCGCGGCCCAGCCATTCGCAGCCTTCGCGCCACCACGCGGACGACGCAGGCGGCGCGTAATACAGCGCGACCCGTGTGTGCGCGCCGCTCATAGATCGTGCTCGACCATCAGTTGCACGCGATCCGCCGCAAAGTGCGTGACGCCGTATTTGATCGGCACGCCGTCTTCGTCGACGTCTACGTTTTCCACCCACAGCACAGGCTGCTGACGATTGATCTGCAAACGCCGGGCCACATCCGACGAAGGCAGCACGCTGCCGATACGACTCCACTTGCGCATGTAATCCTTCACGCCGTATTCGAGCAGCGCCGCGCTGACGCCGCCGGTCGATTCGATCACTGCGGGCAGATCGACGAAACGCGCGGCGGGATACCAGTTGTGCGCATACGTCATCGGGATGCCGTCGGAATCGTGACGCGTCTCGATCTGATAGACGAGCGTACCGACGCGCACGCCCAGCGCCTTCGCGACCGAAGGATCGGCCTTTACGCGCTCCGAAGAGAGCACGAGGCCCGCCGTGGTGTGCTTCTGGCGGCGCAGATTCTCGGTGAAGCGCGTGCGGCGGCCGATCTGGTAATCGATCGCGCCGGGCTGCACGAACGTGCCGCGCCCCTGTTCCACGCTGACGAGGCCGGTTTCCGCGAGCCGCAGCATTGCGCGGCGGATGGTGTGGCGATTCACGTCGAAACGGCGCGCCAGTTCGGCTTCGCTCGGCAGACGGCCTTCGTCGCCGAAACTTTTCGCGGCGATTTCCGCCGAAAGGATCTGTTCGATCTGCCGCCACACGGCGACCCCCGCGCCGCGCTCGACGGCGTGCCCCGGCGCCGCGCTGTCGTTCGATGCGTTCGATGTCATGTCGGTGTCATTCCGATGAGTTTGAATAGTGTTCTCTCGAATTGTAGTGCGGAACTCGTGATGGAAATGTGAAAGCCCCCACGCATATCAAAACGTCTAGACGACCGGATGAAAAGACGAGTAGCATACGCAGGCCAAATCCATCACGGAATCCTTCAGGAAACACAGGAAAGCCATGAGCATTTCAACCGAACGAGGCGAGGCGCAGACCGCCGCCCGCCGCAACTGGATGGCGGTGCTGGCGCGCTCGCCGCGCGATGTGCTGCAAAGCGCGCTCGACGCGGCACTCGCGGGCGAGCCGTCGCCCGCCTACGAATGGCTGCGCGCGCCCGATATCGGCCTCGCGATGGTGCGCGGGCGCACCGGCGGCACAGGCGACGCGTTCAACGTCGGCGAAGTCACCGTCACGCGCGCCACGCTGCGTCTCAAGCTCGACGATGGCGCGACGCCGGTCGGTGTCGCGGTGCATATGGGCCGCGACAAGGAGCGCGCGCGGCTCGCCGCATTCGCCGATGCGCTGCTGCAATCGCCGCGTCATGCCGCGCGCATGCAGACGCATGTGATCGAACCGCTGGCCGCGCGCATCGCGGAAGAGAAACGTCGCAAGGAAAAGGAAGCGGCCGCGACAAAGGTCGAGTTCTTTACGATGGTGAGAGGCGAATGATGCAGATCGACATGACCACGCTCGTGCCCGGCTTCAACGATCCCGTGCACGATGCTCAACGCGTGTTTCGCGCGCTGCTCGATGCGCTCGCGCGTCCCGGCAGCATCGTGTCGCTCGACGCGGCCTTGCCCGCGAATCACGCGATGCGCGATGGCCTCGCGGGCCGCGTGCCGCTTGCGGCATTCGCCTCGCTGTTGGCGCTGACGGACTATTCGACGCCCGTGTTTCTGGCGCGCGACGACCGCACCTTCGGCGATGCCTTGCGCTTTCACGCAAGCTCCGCGCTCACGCACAAGCGCGACGAAGCGGCGTTCGTTTATATCGACGACGTATCGCAGATGCCGTCGCTCGATGGCTTCGCGCAAGGCGAGCCCGAAACGCCGGAAGACGCGGCCACGCTGTTTATCCGCGTGCCGTCGCTGACCGAAGGCGAGCCGCTCGTGTGGCGCGGTCCCGGTATCGACGAGGCGAGCACGGTGCGCGTTGCCGGTTTGTCGCGCGAGTTCTGGCGCGAGCGTGCCGCGCTGACGGCGCAGTTTCCTTGCGGCATTGATTGCTATCTGGTGGCGGGCGCGACGCTGATCGGCCTGCCGCGCACCACGCAAGTGGAGGTGAACTGATGTACGTCGCAGTCAAGGGTGGCGAACGCGCCATCGAACGTTCATGGGATGTGCTCGCGAAGAAGCGTCGCGGCGATCTCGCGGTGCCGGAGTTGTCGGTCGAACAGATTCGCGAGCAATTGCGCCTGGCGGTTGCGCGCGTGATGACTGAAGGCTCCGTCTACGACGAAGAGCTCGCGGCGCTCGCGATCAAGCAGGCCGCTGGCGATCTCGTCGAAGCGATCTTTCTGCTGCGCGCGTATCGCACGACGCTGCCGCGTTTCGGCTATACGCTGCCGATCGATACGGAAAAGATGTGCGTCGAGCGGCGCATTTCGGGCGCTCCCGGCGGGCAGATTCTGGGCGGCACGTACGATTACACGCAGCGTCTGATCGACTTCAGCTTGCTCGCCGATGGCGAACCCGTCGGCGATATCGCGGCGGCATCGAAGCAATCGCAAGACGATGAAAGCGCGATGCCGCGCGTGCTCGCGTTGCTCGACAAGGAAGGCTTGATCGAACAGGAACGCATGCATGAAGACGCGCCTGAACCGGGCGATCTCTCGCGCGAACCGCTGTCGTTTCCCGCCGATCGCTCGACGCGTCTGCAGAATCTCGCGCGCGGCGACGAAGGCTTTCTGCTCGCGGTTGGTTATGCGACGCAACGCGGTTACGCGCATACGCATCCGTTCGCTGGCGAGATTCGTCATGGCGATGTTGCGGTGGAAATGCATATCGACGAACTGGGCTTTGCGGTCGAGATCGGTGATATCGCGGTCACCGAATGCCAGATGATCAACCAGTTCACCGGCAGTTCGGAAGCGCCGCCCGCGTTCACGCAAGGTTACGGTCTCGCGTTCGGTCACTCGGAGCGCAAGGCGATGGCGATGTCGCTGGTCGATCGCGCGTTGCGCGCGCAAGAGTTGGGCGAGTCGGTGGATTCGCCGACGCAGGACGCGGAGTTCGTGCTCTATCACAGCGACAACGTGGAAGCGTCCGGTTTCACGCAGCATCTGAAGTTGCCTCATTACGTGGACTTTCTAATCGGAGCTGGAGCTGCTGCGCCGTTTGCGTCGCGTTCATGGTTCGAAAGAGCAATCACAGGAGAACGCGGCATGAGCACGCACGAAGCAGAAAGCGCGCTGACCGAAGGCTATAACTTCGCGTATCTCGACGAGCAGACCAAGCGCATGATTCGCCGCGCGTTGCTGAAAGCCGTCGCGGTGCCGGGACATCAGGTGCCGTTCGCCTCGCGCGAAATGCCGCTGCCTTATGGATGTGGCACGGGCGGATTGCAGGTGACGTCCACGATCATCGGCGCGGCCGATACGCTCAAGGTTATCGATCAAGGTTCGGACGAAACGACCAACGCGGTGAACATCCGCCGCTTCTTCGCGCGCACGGCGGGCGTGACGACGACCACGCGCACGGCGGACGCGAGCATCGTGCAGACGCGTCACCGCATTCCCGAGATGCCGCTGACGGACAAGCAGATTCTCGTCTATCAGGTGCCGATGCCCGAGCCGCTCTATAAGCTCGAGCCGCGCGTGGTCGAATGCCGCAAGCTGCATGCGCTCGCGGATTACGGCCTCATCAACGTGAAATACTACGAAGATATCGTGCAGCACGGCAGCATCGCGACGACTTACGATTATCCGGTGCTCGTGAACGATCGCTATCTCACGTCGCCTTCGCCGATTCCGAAGTTCGACAATCCGAAGATGCACATGAACCCGGCGCTGCAATTGTTCGGCGCGGGACGCGAGCGGCGCATCTACGCGATTCCACCTTATACGAAGGTAAAGAGCCTGGATTTCGAGGATCATCCGTTCGAAGTGCAGAAGTGGGAACATGCCTGCGCGCTGTGCGGTTCGCGTGAAAGCTTCCTCGATGAAATGATCACCGACGACCAGGGCACGCGCATGTTCGTCTGTTCCGATAGCGATTATTGCCATAGCCGTCGCGACGAAGAAGAGGAGCCGACGCAATGAATGTCCTGCTGAAAGCGACCAACCTCACGAAGCGTTACGACGGACGCGGCGGTTGCGTCGACGTGAATCTCGATGTGTATCCGGGCGAAGTGCTGTGTATCGTCGGCGAATCGGGATCGGGAAAATCGACCTTGCTGAATGCGCTCGCGTTGCGCGCGAACGTCGATAGCGGCGCGCTGAAATACACGACGCGCGAAGGCGAAACGCTCGATCTGCTGACGCTCACCGAACCGCGCAAGCGTCTGTTGTCGCGCACCGAATGGGGCTTCGTGCATCAGAATGCACGCGACGGTTTGCGTCGCAACGTATCGGCCGGCGCGAATATCGGCGAGCCGTTGATGGCGATTGGCGCGCGTCATTACGGACGTCTGCGCGAAACCGCCGCCGACTGGATGAACCGCGTCGAACTCGATGCCGCGCGCATCGACGAATTGCCTTCGGCGTTTTCGGGCGGCATGCAACAGCGTTTGCAGATCACGCGTAATCTCGTCACAGGGCCGCGCCTCGTGTTCATGGACGAACTCACCGCAGGACTCGACGTGTCCGTGCAGGCGCGTCTGCTCGATCTGCTGCGCACGCTGACGAGCAAGCTGCATCTCGCCTGCGTGATCGTCACGCACGATATCGGCGTGGCGCGTCTGCTCGCGCATCGTCTGATGGTGATGAAGGACGGGCGCGTGGTCGAAAGCGGTCTGACTGATCAGGTGCTGGACGATCCGCAATATCCTTATACGCAGACGCTGGTGGCGTCCGTGCTGCCGGTTTGAGGTGCTGCATGAACATGACAAACGTTTTTGAAAGCAACGATGCGCTCATGCTAAGCGCGAGCGGCATCGAGAAGACTTTTATGCTGCATCAGCAGGGCGGTGCGCAAATCGTCGCGCTGACGGGCGTATCGCTCGACGTGACGCGCGGCGAATGCGTCGTGCTCGCGGGTGCATCGGGCGCGGGCAAGAGCACGTTTCTGCGCTGCATGTACGGCAACTATCTCGCGACGAAAGGGCGCATCGCGATTCGCGACGACAGCCGCGCCTCGCGTCATGTGATGCTGACCGAAGCCGCGCCGCATGAAATCATTCGCTTGCGCATGACGACGATGGGCTACGTCAGCCAGTTTCTGCGCGCGATCCCGCGTGTGTCGTCGCTCGATCTGGTGGCCGAGCCGCTGATCTCGCGCGGCGTGAACGAGGACGAAGCGCGCGCACGCGCGGCATCGTTGCTGGAACGGCTGAACGTGCCGCGCCGTTTGTGGGCGCTCGCGCCCGCGACGTTCTCCGGTGGCGAGCAACAGCGCGTGAATATCGCGCGTGGATTGATCGCGGCGCATCCCTTGTTATTGCTCGACGAACCGACTGCATCGCTCGATGCGGAGAATCGCGATATCGTCGCCGATCTTATCGTCGAGGCGCGCGAGAAGGGCGCGGCCATTGTCGGCATCTTTCATGATGAAGACACGCGCGAACGCATGGCGACTCGCATCGTGCGACTGAACACAGCCGCAGCATCCAACGAATCCGGAGCATTGCAGACATGCTGATCAAGAATGCGCGCATCGTGACGCGCGACGAAGACTTCATTGGAACAGTGCGCGTCGAGAACGGCCGTATCGCGGAGCTTGCGCCGGGCAATACATCGACGCGCGAGGCCGAAGACTGGGACGGCGATTATCTGCTGCCCGGTCTCGTCGAATTGCATACGGACAACATCGAGAAGCATCTCGCGCCGCGTCCGGGCGTGCTGTGGAATCACGAAGCGGCGATCATCGTGCACGATGCGCAAGTCGCGTCGGCCGGCATCACGACCGTGTTCGATGCATTAGGCGTCGGGTCGCGTCCCGAAGACGGCGTGCGCGGCCGCGAGTTGCAGATTTCGTGCGCGCAGTCCATCGGCAAGTTCGTCGATCGCGGGCTGTTGCGCGCGGATCACTTTCTGCATCTGCGCTGCGAAGTGGGCACGACCGATGTCGTCGAAGTGTTCGATCTGCTGAGCACGCATCCTCTGTTCAAGCTCGCATCGGTGATGGATCACACGCCGGGTCAGCGGCAATGGCAGGATCATGCGAAGTGGCGCAAGTATCAGGAGCGTCACGGCAAATGGAGCGACGAGCACGCGACCAAGATTCTCGCCGAACTCGCGGATCATCAGGCGAGCTATGTGGCGAAGCATCGCGCGGATATCGTCGCGCGCTGCCAGGGCCTGAACATCTCGCTCGCGAGCCACGACGACACGCTGGTCGAGCACGTCGAGGAAGCGGCGCGCGACGGTATAGCGCTGGCCGAATTTCCGACCACGGTCGATGCCGCCCGCGCCGCGCGCAAGCACGGCATCGCGACGATCATTGGCGCGCCGAATGTCGTGCGCGGCGGTTCGCACTCGGGCAACGTGTCGGCGCTCGAACTGGCGCGCGATGGGCTGCTCGATATCCTGTCGTCGGATTACGTGCCGTCGAGTTTGCTGATCGCCGTGTTCGATCTGGTCGAGAAAGCGGGCTGGAGCTTGCCGCGCGCCGTCGCGACGGTGTCGTGGGCGCCCGCGCACGCGGCGGGACTCGGGGATCGGGGCGCGATCGCGCCAGGACTGCGCGCGGATTTCGTGCGCGTGGCGCGGATCGATGGCGTGGCCGTGCCGCGCGAGACCTATCGCGAAGGCCGCCGGGTCTCCTGACATCGCTGTCAGCGCTTCGTCATACGCGGGTAAGCCCGCGTTGACGGAGCGCAAGCTTCTTCGTAACCTCACGCGAGTTTCGGCGTTCGCTATGTGAATCTATGTTCGTATATCGAATATATGGCAACATTCAGGCGAATGCGTCAACCACTTTCGATGAGGGAATGAAGTGAGCAGAAGTCCCGCCGTGAACGTCCAGACGTTCATCAACGAGCATCCGTTCTCGCCGTTTCAGTGGCTGATCTTCGTGATGTGCTTCGTGATCGTCCTGCTGGACGGCTTCGATACAGCCGCGATCGGTTTCATCGCGCCATCGCTCGTCACCGAATGGCAGATCAGCCGTCCCGCGCTCGCGCCCGTATTGAGCGCGGCGTTGTTCGGTCTCGCCGCAGGCGCGTTGCTGTCCGGCCCGCTGTCCGACAAACTCGGCCGACGCGCGATGCTGCTGTCTTCCGTGCTGCTGTTCGGCGTCGCGTGTCTCGCGTCGTCGTTCGCGGCGAATCTCTCGCAATTGACGACGTTGCGCTTCGTCACCGGTCTCGGCCTCGGCGCGGCCATGCCGAACGCCGTCACGATGATGAGCGAGTTCTGCCCCGACAAGCGGCGCGCGACGGTCATCAATCTCATGTTCTGCGGCTTTCCGCTGGGCGCGGCGTTCGGCGGTTTCCTCGCCGCGTGGATGATTCCGCACTTCGGCTGGCGCAGCGTGCTGATGCTGGGCGGCATCGCGCCGCTCGTGCTCTCCGTTCTGCTCCTCACGACGATGCCCGAATCGGTGCGCTACATGGTCGCGAAGTCGAAGCCGGTCGAGAAGATCCGCGCGACGCTCGCGCGCATCTCGCACGATGCGATGAACGCCGGCTCCTTCTTCATGACCGAAGCCGCGCCCGTCGTGCAGGGTCAGGGTGGCATGCGCGTGGTGCTGTCGCGGTCGTACATCGTCGGTTCGATCATGCTGTGGCTCGCGTATTTCATGGGCCTCGTGATCTTCTATGCGTCGATCAACTGGATGCCGATTCTGCTCAAGGAATCGGGCCTGAGCCCGCAACGCGCGACGCTGATTTCCGCGCTGTTTCCGCTCGGCGGCGTCGGCGCGGTGCTGTGCGGCGTGCTGATGGACAAGTTCAACGCGAATCGCATTATCGCGGCGTGCTATGCGCTGACGGCGGTGAGCGTGTACTTCATCGGCCAGGCGGCGGGCAACGTCGGCATGCTGGTGCTGATCGTGTTTCCTCGCGGGCGTGTTGATGAACACCGCGCAATCGTCGATGCCCGGGCTCGCGGCCGCGTTCTATCCGACGCAAGGGCGCGGCACGGGCGTGGCGTGGATGCTGGGCATCGAACGCTTCGGCGGGATCGCGGGATCGTTTCTCGTCGCCGAACTGACGCGCATGAAGTTCAGTTTCGGCGGCATCTTCGCGACGATTGCGGTAGCGGGGCTGATTTCGGCGGTGGCCTTGCTGATCAAACAGGCTGCGCATCCGCACGCGGCGATGGAGAAGGATATGGAGGCGGCGGAACCGTTGGGGCATTAAGTGGCACGCTCGATGCGCTTCGTTACCGATCCGTCAGACCGTGGCACACGCCCTGCTGAGTAGGCAATGCGACCGGCTTCTGCGCTTTAAGCGCGGCGGCCAGCAGGTAAAGACACCTTGCATGAATCGCATTTTGCAAACCGCCAACAGGAGTTTGTCGATATGAAACGCATTGCCATGTCGTGCGCCGCAGGCGCATTTGCTCTCGTGTGTGCTTCCGCTTTCGCGCAGGACAATCCGCCGAGTTCCACGAGCGGCCTGCAAGCGGGCGATAACGCGCAGACGACCACTCAAGGGCCGGGCACGCATCACAAGTCCAAGTCGCATTCGAAGAAGATGCACGGCACCAAGAGCACCATGAATTCGGGCCCGTCGACGCAACCGAGCGGCACCGCATCGCCGAGCGGTCCGGGCGCGCCGGTCAGCGCGAGCGGCTTGGGTCAATAAGATGCAAGCGCGAGCATGACGAGCAGATGGCAATCGAGTCAGCTTCGCTCATGTAACGCTTGCAAGCACTAAATAAAACGGGACGCTTTCGAGCGTCCCGTTTTGCTTCGCGGCGCAAGCGCTTCTTACTTCGCGAACAACGAATCCATATTGGCGAAAGCCTTGATCTCGACGGCATTGCCCGACCGATCGAGGAAGAACATCGTCGCCTGTTCGCCGACTTCGCCCTTGAAGCGAATATGCGGTTCGATGATGAACTTCGTGTCCGCCTGCTTCAGCTTGTCCGCGAGCGCTTCCCACTGCGGCACCGACAACACCACGCCGAAATGACGCACCGGCACGGCGTCGCCATCGACGGCGCTCGTCGCGCGATGACCGGCTTCATCGGGCGACAGATGCGCGACGATCTGATGGCCGTAGAAATTGAAATCGACCCAGTCTGCCGAGCTTCGGCCTTCGGGACAGCCGAGCAGATCGCCGTAAAACTCGCGCGCGGCGGCAAAGCTATGAACTGGAAAAGCGAGGTGAAACGGCGGAATGGCGGCTTGTGTCATGACTTTTTGCCTTCGATCGTGAGGTTTAAACGTGTTTGAACGAGTCTGAGCAGCAAGTGTATTCAACAATATTTCTGTTGAAAAACGATATATTGCGGGAGTCAGCCCCAATATTTTCGATGAATCGATATGCTGCGAGAACTCCGGACTTTCATCGCCGTGGCGCGTCACGGCACTTTCGCGGGCGCGGGCGCGCGCATCGGCCTCACGCAATCGGCGGTGAGCGCGCAGATGCAGCGGCTCGAAGCGCATCTCGGCTTTGCGCTGTTCGATCGCACCGGCCGCTCCGCGACGATCAACAAGGCGGGCCGCAAAACGCTCGAACTCGCCGATGAACTCATCGCGCTCTACGCGCGTCTGTCGGAACCGGAAGGCGAGGACGGGCGCGGCGGCGCGCTCAGCGTGGGCGCGATCACGTCGGCGCATGCGGCGCTGCTGCCCGATGCCATCGGCACGTTCAGGCGCGAGTGGCCCGCGTGGCGCATCCGGTTGGTGCCGGGCGTATCGCTCAATCTGCTCGCTCAGGTCGATGCCGGCGAAATGGACATGGTCGTGATCATCCGGCCGCCGTTCTCGTTGCCGTCGGAATTGCAGTGGCGTCCGCTGGTCGCGGAGCCGTATGTGCTGCTCGCGCCATCGTCGAGGAAGCGCGTGTCGTGGCGCGAGGCGATCGAGACGCAGCCCTTCATTCGCTATGACCGGCGCTCGTTCGGCGGCCGTCAGGTCGAGGTGTTTTTGCGCAAGCGGCGTATCGCCGTGCACGATGCAATCGAAGTGGACGAACCGCAAGGCATCGCGCAGATGGTCGCGCGTGGGCTTGTCGCCGGTGTCGGATGGTGTCGGCGCGTGGCCGCGCGGTGTCGTCGCGATCGAACTCGGCGACGACACGTTTTATCGCGAGATCGGGCTCGTCGAGCGTGCGCGTCGAGCTCAGCAGGATGTGGCGGCGAAGCTTGCGGATTGCATCGTCGATGCGGCCGAACGACTGCATGCGCAAACGCGAACGCGTCTTACGAAGCGCAAGCGCACCGTACGCGTTTCTTGACACTGTAATGTGCGGTCTATAGTTTGTAAGCATCCCGTCCGCCACGATAGCCGCTCATCGCGCGAGCAGTTCGTTCGACGCATCCTGCGCAATCACGCTTCGCGTCCCGCGACGCGCGAGCCTGCGCGGCCGCCATGTCCGCTCACGGAGGCAATCATGGATCGTCGACGTTTTCTCTCGCTATCCGGGTTCTATACGGTCGCCGCGGCATCCGGCACGCTCGCTGCCTGCCACGGTTCGGACGATAACGATCATCCCGCCACGCCGCCCGCCGCCCGCCGCCGGCGGCACGTATGCGTTTCCGCAGGGCGTGGCGAGCGGCGATCCGCGCGACGTCTCTGCCGTGTTCTGGACGCGCTGCGTGGCGACTGCCACCAGCAACGCCGCAATCGCGCTGACTTTGCAGGTATCGCCCGCGCAGGATTTCACGAAGCTCGCCGCGAGCGTATCGCTCAATGCCGTGCCCGATTACGACTACACCGTGCGCGCGAAAGTCACGGGTCTCGCGGCGAAAACGACGTACTACTACCGCTTCGTCGCGGGCAGCGATGTGAGCGCGATGGGCACGACGCGCACCGCGCCATCCGCGTCGGATGCCGTGCCGCAAGTGCGTTTCGCGTGGTTCGTGTGCCAGAACTGGAGCGCCAATCACTGGCAGGCGCTGACCTTGATGGCGGCGGAAACGGACCTCGATTTCGTCGTGCATCTGGGCGATTACATCTACGAAACCACCGACGGCGATACTGCCGAGCCCGCGCATCCCGCGATCGCGTTGCCGGGCGGCGGCACGGTCGCCAACACGCTCGACGACTATCGCACGCTGTATCGCACGTATCGTGGCGATGCGCGCCTGCAGACCGTGCACGCGCGCTTTCCGATCGTCGCGATCTGGGACGACCACGAATTCTCCGACGATTGCTGGCAGGATCATCAGACGTATACGAACGCGAACCTTCAGCAAACCGCGCGACGCCGCGCCGCGAATCAGGCGTGGGCCGAGTACTTGCCGGTCGATTGGGGCGACGTGTCCTTCGATCTCAACAATGCGGCGTACGACAACATCCGCATCTATCGCGACTTTCACTTCGGCTCGCTCGTGCATCTGGTGATGACGGACGAACGTTTGTATCGCGACGATCATGTCGTCAGCGAAGCGGCCATCGCGCAGGCGCTCGGGCACGATCCGGTCAACGGCAACGATCTGGTCGGCTCGCGTTACTTCGTGCCGCAGAACGTGCTGGCGCAATTCGAAGCCGCCGATACGCAGCGCCTCGGCCGCGTGCCGTCGATTCTCGGCCCGACGCAGACGCAGTGGTGGAAGGTGTGGGGCAACGAAGTGATGATGAACCGCCTGTGGCTCGATCTGAGCGCGCTCGCGCCCGCGCCGAACAACACGACCTTCGTGATCGATTGCGATGCGTGGGACGGTTATCCCTCGCACAAGGCGGATCTGCTGTCGTATGTGAAGACGCAGGGCATTACGAATCTGGTGGCGATCACGGGCGATCTGCATGCGTTTCAGGCGGGCATCGTGCGCGATACGCCCGATCCCGCGACCGGCACGTCCGTGCTGATCGATCTGATGTCGGCGGGCATCAGCAGCCAGCCGTTCTTCGAGGAGATCAAGTCGCAACTGGCGGAGCAATCGCTCGCGTCGCTGACATCGTTGATTTCCACATCGAGCGCGCTCGATTCGTTTGTGTAACGAAACAATCCGGACATGCTGTATGCGGATCACGATGGCATCGGCTATGCATCGGCCACGGTCACGCCGACGCAATTCGTCGCCATCTTCAACAAGGTCAAGTTCCTGAACGCCGATGGCAGCGCGCCGCAATCGTCATTGGAAAAGCGCACGCGTCTGACGATCAATGCGGGCGCGGTATCGGTCGCGGTGCAGGACAACGTGTAATTCGCGGGGCGCTTCATTCAGAACTGCATCGCGTTCGATGTGCCCATCTTTTCTAACCGTGCTTCAGTAGGGATTTCAAGTTCGATTCGCGCGCCTAGACTGCGTGAACATTTCGGAAGGTCGTTTGCTGTGGCAGGCAGTGCAACGAGGTTCGCGAAGTGATTCATCGAAACCCTCAGGAGCACGATCATGAACAGCAAACTTATCGGCGTCGCGTTCGTCGTGGCGCTCGCGGCGGCATCGTATGCGCTCGCCGCAGGCTATGGACCCGCGCAGTATTACGACGCGGAAGGCTCGCCGCCCGTTGCGGCGGACGACACGCCCAAGCCCGCGCCCGACGACGTGAGCGTGGCGAAGGACAAACAGAATAGTCCGCTGATTCAGGCGCAGGATTGACGCGCTATTCGTCGTCGAAGAGCGACTGCTGCCGCTCTTCGAACAGCGTGCGCAGCATGCGCTCGGGATTGGCGAGAAACGCGCGCGTCACCTTGAAGTGCTCGGTATCTTCATACGCGACGCGCGCGATCCCTTGCTCCGTGCATTCGAAAATCCACGCGTCGGGATAGGCCATCAGAATCGGCGAATGCGTCGCGATGATGAACTGCGAATCCTTCTGCACGAGTTGATGAATGCGCGCGAGCGCGGCGAGTTGACGTTGCGGCGACAACGCCGCTTCGGGTTCGTCGAGCAGATACAGGCCTTGACCGCGAAACCGTTCCATCAACAGTTTGAGAAACGATTCGCCGTGCGACTGCTCGTGCAGCGAGATGCCGCCATAGGCATTAATGACCGGCGGTCCTGCACCTTCGCGATCGAGATTCTCGATCTCCGTCGCCACGTTGAAGAAGCTTTCGGCGCGCAGAAAATAGCCGTCGCGCGGCTTTTTATAGCCCTTCGCGATACGCAAATACTGGTGCAACTGCGAATGCGATTCGCGCGTGCCGAAACGGAAATTCTTCGAGCCGCCTTCCGCGTTGAAGCCCATCGATACGGCAATGGCTTCGAGCAAGGTGGATTTGCCCGAGCCGTTTTCGCCGATCAGAAACGTCACCTTCGGATGCGGCTCGAGCACGTCGAGCGAACGCACCGCCGGCAATGAAAACGGATAGACGTCGAACGAAGGCGCCTTGTCGCGCAGCAGCGTGATGCGGCTGATGAACTGGGTCGACAGAACCATCGCGAGGGCGGCGCGCGCGTCAATGCATCATGTTTGCCGCGCTGGTCGCTTCGTCCGTATCGACCTTGGCGACGTTTTCCTTCGTGCGGCCGATCTCGACGGCGGGCATGAACATCATCGCGATGACCGCGCTGACGGCGATCACGAACATCGCCGTGAACGTCATGTGCAGCGCGTGATGCAGCGCGAAGCGAATCTCCGAACTCGTCGCGATGCTCGCGCCGGGCGCGGCGGTCAGCAGTTGCTTCAGCTGATCCGCACTCACGGCGGGGCCGCCGCTCACATGCGTGAGGCCGTAGTTCTGCACCGCGCCGAACACGGCCGCGCCGAGCGTGTTGCCGAGATTGCGCGAGAACAAGTTCGATGCGGTGGCGCTGCCGCGCTCCATCGGCTTGACGATCTCCTGAATCAGGATCAGGCACGACACGCTTGTGATGCCCATGCCGAAGCCCAGCACCGCCGAACCGATGCCCGCCCATACGGGGTTCGATTGCGGCGATAGCAGCACGAACGGCAACGCGCCCAGCGGAATGAACACGGGCCCGATCATCATCATCATCGTCAGCGTGAGGCCCGCTTCGACCGGCGAGCGATGCATCACGCCCTGCACGTACATCGGCAGGAAGGTGGTGAGGCCCATCATCGCCATGCCGGCGAGCAGGGTCGCGGCATTGCTCGATGCGATCGGCCGATGCGCCCACAGCCCGAACGAGATCATCGGATCGGCGGCGCGGCGTTCCTGGAACACGAACAGCACGCTCGCGACGATCAGCACCGCGATCTCGATGCCCACGCGCGAATGGTTCTCGCTGCCCGCGTCGGTGAGCGCCATCATCAGCGCGGCGACGGCGGTCGTGAAGAGGCAGGCGCCGGCCAGATCGATCGACGGACGATCGTGCCGTTTTTCCTCGTGCAGGAAGGCGATGAACAGCGCGGCGGCCAGAATGCCGATCGGAATGTTGATCCAGAAGATCCACGCCCACGAAAACTGGCGGATCAGAAACGCGCCGACCATCGGCCCGAGCACGGCGCAGGTCGCCCAGACGCTGGCGAGATAGCCCTGCACCTTGCCGCGTTCGCGCGCCGGATACAGATCGCCGACGACCGTCAGCGCGACCGGCAGGATCGCGCCCGCGCCCACGCCTTGTACCAGGCGGAAGACGATCATCGCGGGCATCGACCACGCGAAGCCCGCGAGAATCGAACCGGCCAGAAAGATCGCGATGCCCACCAGTAGCGCGGGCTTGCGTCCGTAGAGATCGGCGAGCTTGTCGAACACGACCGTCAGCGCGGTCTGCGTGAGCAGGAAGGAGGAAAAGACCCAGCTATACAGGTTCAGGCCGCCGAGCTGCGTGGCGATCTGCGGCATGGCGGTCGACACGATGGTGGCTTCGATGGCGACCATCGCCATGGACGCCATCACCGCGGCGATGACAAGGGGACGGACCGTTTTCTTAGGCTGTGACATGCGGTTCACGAAGAGGAACCACCGTCCCGCGCGACGAAAAAAGGGTGCGCGCGACCGGCGGACTTGCACGAATGATGGAGAAGCGGCGACAGCGCTGTTGTTTCGACTTGTTTGACCGTTTGCGGCCCGCGCCAGATCGCATGGAGGATGCTGCGTCGCATGCAATGTTAACCCTTTGCTTCAAAAACTGCTTGCCCGTCCTCATTCAAAGCTAATTCTTGGCGCGTAGGCTGAATCTCGTGGAAGGCAGCACACGCTCGCAACACCTGTTGCCGCCCACATCTCTCTCGTTTTTGAGACCCTTGGCGTCGGTTCAGGACCCGGACCGACGCCATTTTTTTTGCTTTCGATTATCTTTCATCGCTTCGATCATGCCTTCTTTGTTGCCGGATTCGCCGGGTAGAATCGAACGGGCTGGCGGCTCGTTCTCTCCCTTCTCGACGTTGCGGAGTCGCATGATCAAATCGCTGAGGAATCAACTGGTCGTCGCGCTGGGATTGCTCGTCAGCGTGATCGGCGTGGTGCAGGGCGTGAGTTCGTACCAGCTCTCCAAGGCGGGCATGAGCGCGCTGCTCGATCTGCGGCTGGAACAGGTCGGCGCGCGTCTGCGCGACGGTTTCGCCGAAGTGATTTCGCAGAATCCATCGCGCGGATCGCAGGACGAACGCGATGTCGTGCTCGTCGTCTGGAAGCCGGATTCGAGCGTGCCGTTCCGCACGACCGATCCATCGCTGCACTTTCCGCGCGACGCCAAACCAGGCTTCTCCGATTCCGTCGTCAATGGCGAAAGCTGGCGCATCTACACGCGTCAAGACCCGACGATGACCATTCAGGTCGCGCAACGCTCGTCGGTGCGCCGCGCGCTCACGCAGGAAAACGCCGCCATGACGCTCTGGCCGATCGCCGTGCTGCTGCCGCTCGTGTGGCTCGCGGTGGTGTTCGTCGTGCAGCGCTCGCTGCGTCGCCTGAACCGGCTCGGCAGCGAAGTGCAGGCCATCGACGCGGGCCATTTGCAGCCTTTGCCGACCGCAGGCGTCTCCGACGAAATCTCGCCCTTCATCCATTCGATCAACACGATGATCGAGCGTCTCGCGCGTTCCATCGACAAGGAGCGCAAGTTCATCGCCGATGCCGCGCACGAGTTACGCACGCCGCTCACCGCGCTGCAATTGCAGGCCGACAATCTCGCGCCGCAGATCGTGCAGAGCAATCAGGAGCGTTTTCAGGAATTGCGGCGCGGCATCGCGCGCAGCAGCAAGCTCATCACGCAACTGCTGCGGCTCGCGCGCGCCGATGCGCCCGTCGGCGCCAGTCCGCTCGTGCGCGTCGATCTGGCGGAAGTCGTGACGGGCGCGGTCGCCGATGTCTTGCCGATCGCGCTCAATCGCGGCCTCGATATCGGCGCGGAAGAAATGATCGATGCGCATGTGCGCGCCATCGAAACGGATATCGGCATGGCGGTGAAGAACCTCATCTCGAACGCGGGCCGCTATACGCCGGACGGCGGCACCATCGATCTGCGCATGCGGCGCGACGGCGCGATGGCGTGGATCGATGTCGTCGATACCGGGCCGGGTATCGCGCAAGACGCGCTGCCGCGCGTGTTCGACCGCTTCTTTCGCGCGAATCCGGATATCGAGGGCAGCGGGCTGGGCTTGTCGATCGTGAAGGCGATCGCCGCGCGCTACGGCGGCGATGTCACGCTGAGGAATCGCGATGACGGGCGCACGGGCATCGTCGCGTCGATCGGCTTTCCAGTGGAAGAAACACGGACCGCCGAGGCCACCGCGCAACACGCGGCGACTGCATGAAACAAGGGATTTCCGCGCGGATTGTCGCCGACTACAATGCATGCGCCAGGGTGCGCATGCCCGCGCGATCATTGCAATAACGCCTTCTACACAGCACGATCGTGCAGTTCGATTCGCTTGCGCCGCGCGGCATTCCAAACGCCGGGTGAGGGTGAACATGCGAATTCTTCTGATCGAAGACGACGTGCAGATCGGCACGAGCCTGATGCGCGCGCTGAAGGACGCGGACTATGCGGTCGACTGGGTGCGCGACGGCGTGGCCGGACGCGAAGCCATCGACGCGGCCGAATACACCGTCGTGCTGCTCGATCTCGGTTTGCCGGGCATGACCGGCATCGAGCTGTTGCGGCAGGCGCGCACGGCGGGCAACGGCACGCCGGTGTTGATCCTCACCGCACGCGACGATCTCGATACGCGCGTGCAGGGCCTCGATCTCGGCGCGGACGATTATCTGCTCAAGCCCTTCGACATGCCCGAACTGCTCGCGCGTATTCGCGCGGTATTGCGCCGAAAAGCGGGCTACGCGGTCTCGCGTCTCGGCGACGATTCCATCAACCTCAATCTCGATCAACGCACGCTGACGTGCGGCGAGACTTCGGGCGTGCTGTCGGCGAAGGAGTTCGCGCTGATGCACGCGCTGATGGAGCGCCCCGGCACCATCTTTTCGCGCGATCAACTCGAGGATCGCCTCTACGGATGGGGCAAGGAAGTGGAGAGCAACGCGGTCGACGTGATCATCCACTCGGTGCGCAAGAAGTTCGGTCAGGCGGTGATACGCAATGTGCGCGGCCTCGGCTGGACCGTGATGCTCGGACAACAGGCGGGCAGGGAAGAAGCCAAGTAGCGTGCGACCTTCAAAAGTTCGATGCGGAAAAGTCCCGGTCGCGCGCGACCGATCCGCAAAAACGCATGCTGTAGGCGTGATCGTCTTCGTCGACCTGACGCATGCAGCGTTCGAGATCGGCCAGATCGGATGACGATGCGAAGTACGCGTCGTGCGCGTGGTCGCGCTGCGTCGAGAACAGATGAACGACGGCATTCGAAAGACGTGCAAACATGATGTGCTCCCTGATCAATAATCGGTGTCAATCGGCGTTTTGCCGATGCCACGAAGATTAGTCGTCGGGAATTAGTTTCGAATGAGCCTTGTTTCAAGGCCTCGAACGCGTTTGGCCGATAAACGCGAGATGCTCTGCATCGCGTAGCGTTGGGCAGCGCACGCGCTTGCGATGATTGCCATCGTGATAAGCGTGTCGCGTCGCACCATCCCGTGATATCTTGTCAGAACGGATGTCATATGGAACGCAGCGCTTACTCGCCCACGCCGCCATGAACGAAGTGCCCCGTCCCCTCAGTGCTCGCGACCGCGTCGAATTGCTGTGCTGGCTGACTTGCGGCAGCCTCGGCGCGTTTTATCTCAACGGCGACTGGCCGGCGGCGGTGTTCCATGTGCAGGCCGCGCACAAATGGCTCGACCGGCATCGGCGCAACGCGGACTGGCTGACGGTCGCCAAGCTCGCGGCCATCGCACGTGAGCTGGCCTCGCGTCATTGCACACTGCTCGAAGCCGACTGGGCACGCGATGCCGTCGAGGAAATCCTCGACAGCGAAGACCTCAATTACGATTCCGACGTCGTGCGGCAGGTTTTCGACGACTGCCGTCGCGCGCTGACGGTCCGGCATATGCCCGAGTGAAGAAACGCCGCTGGCGAAAATCACTGTATGGATGTACAGTAAGCCATTTTCCCCGATTTCTGGCGGCATGAAGCTCGTTTCAACCCCACGGACGCGCGTCGCGTGCTGATCATGGACGATCCGCACACGTCTTCCGGCGCGCCTTCATCCGCGAACGATTCCGCCAGGACGCGCCGTATCGCCCATCTCGACATGGACGCGTTTTTCGCCTCCGTCGAACTGCTGCGCTACCCGGAGTTGCGCGGCCAGCCGGTGGTCGTCGGCGGCGGGCGGGACGCGATTCCGGAGACCTTGCCGGACGGCTCGCGCCGCTTCAGGCGGCTGCGCGATTACGTGGGGCGCGGCGTCGTGACTACTTCGACCTACGAGGCGCGCGCGTTCGGCGTGTTCTCCGCGATGGGCATGATGAAGGCCACGCAACTCGCGCCCGACGCCATTCTTCTACCTACGGATTTCGACTCGTATCGCCATTACTCGCGCCTGTTCAAGGCCGCCGTCGCGAGCTTTACGACGCAGATCGAGAATCGTGGCATCGACGAGATTTATATTGATGTCACGGATATGCCGGGCGAGCCCGCCGAGATCGGTCAGCGCATGAAGGACGCGGTGCGCGACGCGACGGGGCTGACGTGTTCGATCTGCATCGCGCCGAACAAGCTGCTCGCGAAGATCGGCTCCGAACTCGACAAGCCCGACGGCCTCACCATCCTGACGATGGACGATCTGCCGAAGCGCATCTGGCCGCTGGCGGCGCGCAAGGTGAACGGCATCGGCCCGAAGGCGAACGAGAAAATCGCGGCGCTGGGCATTCATACCGTGGGCGATATCGCTGCCGATGTCGGTTTTTTTTTTTGCAGGCGAACTTCGGGCGGACTTACGCGGCGTGGCTGGCGCAGATCGCGCGGGGCGAGGACGATCGCCCGGTCGTCGTGAGTTCGACGCCGAAGTCGATGAGCCGCGAAACCACCTTCGAACGCGATCTGCATCCGAAGCAGGATCGCGCGTCGCTGTCGTCGAAATTTACCGACCTGTGCAAGCGCGTCGCCGACGATTTGCAGCGCAAGGGCTACGTCGGGCGCACGGTGGGCATCAAGCTGCGCTTCGACGACTTTCATACCGTGACGCGCGATCTGACCGTGCCCGTCGCTACCGACGATGCCATCGAAATTCGCTGCGCCGCGACGGAGTGTTTGAGCGGATTACGTTGAATCGGCGGCTGAGGTTGTTGGGCGTGCGGGTGAGTGCGTTATCGGTGCGGGGCGAGGGCGAGCATTTTAGCGAGCCGGTTCAGGTGGAATTGCCCTTCGACGACTGAGCGCGATTCTCCGCTTTCACGAAATCAACGAACGCGCGCAACGGTCCGGGCATATGCGCGCGGCTCGGATAGTAGAGCGACGGCCCCGGAAAGCTCTGCCACCAAGGTTTGAGCACCGGAACCAGCAAACCCTGCTCGATCTCGTCGCGCACGAACTCTTCGAAGGTATAAGTCAGCCCGAGCCCGGCAAGCGCCACGCTGCGGCCCACTTCGACCGAGCCGGTAATCAGCGGCCCGTGCGGCGTGATATGCACGGTCTTGCCGCCGCGCGTGAACTCCCACGTGTTGAGCACGCCGCTCTCGAAGCGATGCGCAATGCACGCATGATCCACCAGCTCGCGCGGATGCTTCGGCTCGCCATGCGCTTCGAGATAACTCGGTGCGGCCGCCGCGACGAAGCGCTGCGTGCGCGGTCCGATCGGCACGGCGATCATGTCGCGCTCGATGCTCTCGTCGTAGCGAATGCCCGCATCGAAACCGGCGGCGAGCACGTCGATGAAGCGATCCGTCGCGCTCACTTCCAGCGTGATGCCGGGATGCGCGGCCAGAAAGCGCGGCACGATCGGCGGCAAGATCTTGCGCGACGCGATGCCGGGCACGTTCAGACGCAGCGTGCCCGTAGGACTGTCGCGAAAACCGTTGACGGTATCGAGCGCGCCGGCGATTTCGGCAAACGCCGGCGCCAGGCGTTCGATCAGGCGCTGGCCGGCTTCGGTCGGCGTGACGCTGCGCGTCGTGCGGTTGAGCAGGCGCACGCCGAATCGCGTTTCGAGCCGGCGTATCGCTTCGCTCAGCGACGATGCGGATACGCCGCGCAATAGCGCCGCTTGGCGGAAGCCGCGCGAGCGCGCGACGGCCAGGAACGCGTGGAGGTCGGATAGGTCGGGTTCGCTCATGGGGGGATTGGCGTTGCGTCGAAGGGCGGCCTAGCTGGTGTGCGCCTGCCTTGCCCGCCCCACCACCCACACATTAAACTCCGCCCCCACAAACATCATCACACTCGTCATCACGAACACCGACCGCATCCCCGCGTGCGCCGCGATAAACCCGCCCGCCAGCGGCCCGGCCACCTGTCCGATGTACTGCGCTGACGTCGCGTAACCGAGGATATAACCCGCCGCGTGATCCGGCACGTTATGGCGCACGACGCTCGTGATCGCCGGCAGCAGCCCGCCCAGCGCGATGCCCATCAGAAAGCGCAGCACGATCAGCTGCGTCCCCGATGTCACGAAAATCTGCGGGATCAGCAGCACGCCGCACGCGGCGAGACACCAGATGATCACGCGCTGATGGCCGAGGCGATCCGCCAGCCGTCCGACGCGCGGCGCGGCCAGCACGCTGCCGAGCGCCGCCGCCGACATCACGATGCCCGCGACCAGCGTCACGTGCTTCGGATCCTTCACCAACTGCGACACATACACGGTGATGATCGGCTCGATCGACATGTTCGCGAACATCAGCAGCATGGCGCTCGCGAGCATCGCGATGACGGGCGTGAGCAAGGGCACGTCGCCCCATCCGCCGCCCTTGCGCTTCGGCTGATTCGGCGCGCGCCGCTCTTCCTTGACGAACAGCGTCGTCATGATGAACGACACGAAGATCAGCCCGCCCGCGAAGAAAAACGTCGAGCGGATGCCGATCAGCCCCGGCAGCAAACCGCCGATCAGCGGTCCGACGAGATTGCCCGCCATCATCCCCGCCGCGTGCGTGCCGAGCGCTCACGCCGTGCGATGTCGCGGTGTCTGCGTCGCGATCATCACGGTCGCGCCGCTCGCGTAGCCGCCGACGAGGCCCGCGAGAAAACGGATCGCGACGAGTTGCCAGACGGTCTGCACGACGCCGAGCAGCGACATCGTGATGGCCATGCCGAGACTCGCGCGGATCAAAATGGGCTTGCGCCCGAAGCGGTCCGCGAGCCGGCCCCACACGGGCGCCGCCAGTCCCGCCGACAAAAACGTCGCGCCGAACGCCACGCCCGACCACTGCACGGCGGAATCGACGGAGGTCGCGCCGAGTTGCTGCACGTAAAGCGGCAGAAAGGGCAGCAGCAGCGTCATCGCCATGATGGTGGTGAACGAGCCGAAAACGCAGACGTAAAGATTGCGTTGCCAGTGGGCGGAGCCTTCGTCGGAAGATGCGGACATGTGCGGAGGGTGGAATTAAGCGGCTGCGTAACTGTCGCAGAAAATCGCGGCCTTTGCTTGCGCTTTTTTACACGATGCACGCGTGCGGCACGCAATCTGCGACGCGCGTACGATCGACACGACCCAGCGCGCCTCCATGAAAATCGCGACCTTCAATATCAACGGCATTCGTTCGCGCATCGACGCCTTGCTGAGCTGGCTCGAACGCGAAGCGCCGGATATCGTCTGCCTGCAGGAACTGAAAGCGACGGACGCGCAGTTTCCCGCTGATGCCATCGCGAACGCGGGATACGGCGCGTTGTGGCACGGACAGGCATCGTGGAACGGCGTCGCGATCCTCGCGAAAGGGACGGAGCCGATCTTGAGCCGTCGCGGCCTGCCGGGCGATCACGACGACACGCAAAGCCGCTACATCGAAGCGGCCGAATGGTGTGCTGATCGGCTGCCTGTATCTGCCGAATGGCAATCCGCAGCCCGGCCCGAAGTTCGATTACAAGCTCGCCTGGTTCGACCGTCTGCACGCGCATGCGGAGAAGTTACTGCAGAGCGGCCATCCCGTCGTGCTCGCGGGCGATTACAACGTCGTGCCGACCGATGAAGACATTTACAACACGTGCTCGTGGCTCAATGACGCGCTGCTTCAGCCCGCGAGCCGCGCCGCCTACGAAAACTGCTCGCGCAAGGCTGGACCGATGCGATCCGCAAGAAGCATCCGGACGAGCATATCTACACGTTCTGGGATTATTTCCGTCAGCATTGGCAGACCAATTCGGGTCTGCGCATCGATCATCTTCTGCTGAGCAAAGACCTCGCATCGAAGCTGCAGGACGCAGGCGTCGATACGTGGGTGCGCGGCGAGCCGCACGCCAGCGATCATGCGCCGACGTGGATCACGCTGAAGCTCGGCCGCGCCAAAAAGAAAGCGTCGTGAGGTCGCAGATCAGACCATGCGGCGCGTCGAAGCGCGTGCGGTCTTCGCCACTTCGCCGCTTGCATCGAGCACGACGCCGCTGGTTTCCTCGGTGACGTCGCGCGTCGTTTCCGCGAGACTGGTCGCGAGTTGGACGCCTGATTGCGCGTCGTCGGCGGATTCCATCATGCCCTTGAACGAAATGCCGTTGCGTTCGTACTGACTGCGCACTTCGCCGATAACATCCGATTCCGTCGACGAGATGATCGACATCACATGCTGTCCGTACGATGCGGCCTTTTGCGGGAATTGCGCGAACATCACGGTTTGCCAGCCGAAGACGTCGCCGGGACTGGCTTCGTCGCCGGCGCGCAAGAGCGCGTTGCTTTCTTCGACCATCGTCTGAACGGTGTGGACGTTGAGTTCGGTCAGCGCCTGCATGCCGCTCGCGAATCGGCCTCTGATGTTGAGAAACGCCTGAAAATTGGCGCGCGCGATGGAAGGCATCTGATAAGCGAAACTGCCGGGATACTGGAACATGGACGGCTCCTGTTTCGTGAAGGCATTCGATATGGGATGAAGCGACGAGATATGACAGCCGCGTGCATGCGCGATGACAAATCGGCGATACGGGCGATAAGCGGAAGAGGTGCGCGGCCTGACACGCACGCCGCATTCCACGTCTCTGACGAAGTGCGACGCGCGGCGGTTCCCGCGCAAAAGGCGTTTATTTAAAGCACGTTCGGACGGGTCGCGCGAGATCGAGCGCGGCGAGAAACGACATGACGTGCAGGCGTCAGCCCATCGTCCACGCGTCGAGATGATCTGCGTCTTCGATCAGCGCGAGCTGTTTGTCGCCGCGCGCGGCATCGTAAAGCGTCTGGAAATGCGCGGGCGGAATCAGGCGATCACGCGTGCCGCCGTAGATCAGAACGGGTGCATCGACGGAAGCGATCTTGGCGAGATTGTCGTAGCGGTCGCGTGCCAGCGCGCGCACCGGAAACAGCCAGTAACGTTTCGCCGCGACATCGACGATGCTGGTAAACGGCGCTTCGAGGATCAACGCGTCGATGCGCGCCGTGCTCGCGAGTTGCGTCGCCACGCCCGAGCCGAGCGAATAGCCATGCAGCACGATGCGCTTCACGCGCGATGCCGCGTAGGCATGCACGGCGCGCGCATCGGCGTACAAGCCCGCTTCGTGCGGCGTGCCCGGATTGCCCGCATAACCGCGATATTCCGCGAGCAGCACGCCGTAGCCCGCATCGATCAGTTCGAGCACGATATGCGCTCGCTGCGTGAAGTCTTCGCCGTTGCCGTGGAAGAGAATCACCGTCGGCGCGGATTCGCGGCGCGGCGGCTTGAAGCGCGCGATCAGATCGAGGCCGTCGTCGGTCGTGACGGTGATCGCTTCGGTGGCGGCATCGAGCGTCGAATTGCGCAGCGCCTGAATCTGCTCGACGGGATACACGAGCCGTCCCTGCAGCCAGTAAAGCGCGGCCAGCGCCACACCGTAAGCGAGCACGAGCGCGATGATGAGGGTCCAGATAACTCCAGTCATCCGCGCATCATAAATTACTCGCGCGATGCCGCTTCGCCGTCGCTTTGCCGCAGGCTCAACGGCATATCCGCCGCGATCTCGCGCTCGACTGCTTCCGCCGATTGCCCGCGATTGAACAGCGCGTTGAGCAGAATCGCGAACACGGCGGCCAGCGTGATGCCGCTATGCGTGAGCGGCGCGGCCCATTTCGGCATGTGCTCGAAGAAGGTCGGCGCGGCGAGCGGAATCACGCCCACGCCCAGACTGATCGCGATGATGAGCAGATTGTTCTTGCTCTCGTAATCGACCTTGCTGAGGATTTTCACGCCGGTCGCCGCGACCATGCCGAACATCGCGATGCCCGCGCCGCCGAGCACGACCACGGGAATCGACGCGATCAGGTTCGACAGCTTCGGCAGCAGTCCGAGCAGCATCAGGATCACGCCCGACACCGCGACCACCCAGCGGCTCTTCACGCCCGTGATGCCGACCAGCCCAATGTTCTGCGAAAACGACGAATGCGGAAACGTATTGAAGATGCCGCCGATCACCGTGCCGATGCCATCCGTGCGCAAGCCGCGCGAGGCCGCTTCGCGATCGACGGGCCGGCCGGCGAGATCGCCGAGCGCGAGAAACATGCCGAGCGATTCCACCATGATCACGACCATCACCAGACACAGCGACGCGATGGCCGCGATATCGAAAACCGGCGAGCCGAACGCGAACGGGCGCACCGGCGCGAACCACGCCGCGCGTCCGACGCCG
Source organism: Candidatus Burkholderia verschuerenii (assembly GCF_001189365.1). Lineage (GTDB taxonomy): Bacteria > Pseudomonadota > Gammaproteobacteria > Burkholderiales > Burkholderiaceae > Caballeronia > Caballeronia verschuerenii. The sequence continues at coordinate 146,910 of NZ_LFJJ01000001.1, forward strand.
GAAAAGTCGACCAGCCCGAGCGCCAGCGCGATCGCGAAACCGATCGCCATGCCGAGCAGCACCGAGATATTCGCGACGAAGCCGCGCAGCGTCTTGTTGATCAGCAGAATGGCGAGCAGCACGATGGCCGCGACCATCAGATTGCGCGGATCGCCGAAGCCGGGCGCGCCGCGTCCGCCGCCGGCCCAGTTGATCGCCACCGGAAACAGCGTCATGCCGATGGTCAGGATGATCGTGCCCGTGACGATCGACGGAAAGAAGCGCATCAGCCGCTCGAAGAACGGCGCGATGATCACCGCGAACTCGCCCGCCTCGATGGTCGCGCCGAAGATCGTCGTGATGCCCGCGCCGGAGGACGCCATTGCGACCATCGGCCCGACCGGCGCGAAGCTCACGCCCATGATCACCGGCAGCCGAATGCCGAACTTCCACACGCCGATGCACTGGATCAGCGTGACGAGTCCGCAGGCGAACAGATCGCTGCTGATCAGAAACGCGACCTGATCTTTCGGCATTTTCAGCGCCGCGCCGATGATCAGCGGCACCGCGATCGCGCCGGCGTACATCACGAGCACGTGCTGAATACCGACCGCGAGCATCTGGCCGGCGGGCAGCACTTCATCGACGGGATGGATCGTTTGGGCCATATGCGCTCCGGGAAAAGTGCCGCGCTTCGAGTATTGCACCGGAGCGCGCTCAAAAAAATATTGGCGGCGCTATACGGCGGATCGCGCGGGAGCGAACGGTCGGGCGTTTGTTTCGCGGCGCGATATCGGATTGACGGTTATACGGATGAGCGGTATTGGTGAGTTCGTTTGTGGCGGGAGATGGCCGACCGCTCGTCGCGACGCCGGCAAAACCTAGAGCGACCCCAAGACATGCGACGGATGCGTCTATTTCCGAAAGCCGTTCGTCTGGCTGCGATCGCGCCGCTGTTCGTCAGCACCGGCGCATCCGCGACCTGTACGTATTTGAACGGCGAATCGCCGCGAACCTATACCTACACGGTTCCGCCGCTGACGTTTTCCCGCGATACGGCCGTCGGCACCGTGCTCTATACCCAGCGCCTGCCGGCTCAGCCTCCGACTGTCCCGTTCGCCTCCTGCTCGGGCGGCGGCGTGCCCAATCGCAGCGTGACCGGCGGCGCCATGGTGACGAGCAACCCTTACACGTTCGCCACCAACGTTCCGGGCGTCGGCGTCCGTTTCTACGATGCAGGGCCGACCGGCACGGGATACCGATATTGGGGCGCCGGCAATCAACAGTCGTTCAACGGCAACTGTGGCTGGAGCAACGAGGTGCTGGGACTGGAAGTCGTCGCGACCGGTCAGATCGGCAGCGGCACCATCGACGGTTCCACCGTTGCAACGTTCAGTCTGGACGGTCTGCTCATTTCCACGCTGCAAATCACGCCGTTTCCGGTGACCGGATCGAGTTGCTCGGTCAACACGCAAAACATCACGGTGAAGATGCCGACGGTCAACACGTCGGCCCTTTAGTCGATCGGCACGACGGCGCTGCCGCAAAACATGTCGATCGATCTGAACTGCGCCGCCAACGTTCGCGTCTACATCACGCTGACGGATGGCGTCACGCCGTCCAATACGTCGAACATATTGACGCTCAAGCCCGCGTCGACCGCGCAGGGCGTCGCGCTGCAGCTCGTCAACAATGGCGTGCCCGTGACGTTCGGCCCGGATTCGTCGATCGCGGGCAATCAGGGGCAATGGCTCGTCGTGCGCTATATCCAGACATCGGCGACGGTGAAACCCGGCAGCGTGGCAAGTCTCGTCACCTTCACGATGTCGTATCAGTGAGCCGCGTCGGCAGATTCACTAGGCTCTGTTCACATTTGAAGAAATGTGTTTACATCTCATCTTTTGCGTAAGCGATCAAGATGAGTCGAATGTTGCTGACCGATGAGATATGGGGACGACTGGAGTCCATTGTTCCGGGTAAGCC
>NZ_LFJJ01000010.1 GCF_001189365.1 Candidatus Burkholderia verschuerenii
CTCAACGTCATGCCTCAACCTCTACTCGTGCGCTGCAGACCTGGCTGAGATGTGCGTTTACGTCTGCACCAGACTGCGTCGTTGGGTCCATTCCGGCAAATTCAATTTTGCAGGCCCGACTACTTCGATTCCAGTTCGTCGGGATCGTATTTGAGGCCGGGGATGATCTGCCCGCCGTTGCGTCCCGAGCCGCCCCAGCCGGGTTCGCGCGCTTCTAGCACGACGACGTTCACGCCTTGTCTGGCGAGATGGTAGGCGGTCGTCAGGCCGGCATAGCCCGCGCCGACGATCGCGATATCCGCCGTGCGGCTTTCGCCGAGCGCGGGCGTGGGCACGGCGGGCACAGCCGTGCTGGCCCACAGGGAAGGGGCCAAGGGAAAGAGTTCGCTGGACATGGAAGATCGGGAAAGCGGTGCGGACTGCGCGGGCGTGAGGGTTATCGTGGAATCAGACATGCTCGATGACTCGTTTCAGAAAGTCCTGCGTGCGCGGATGCTGAGGATTGCCGAGCACGTCCTTCGCCGGTCCCTGCTCGACGATCGTGCCGCGATCCAGAAACAGCACACGATCCGCGACATCGCGCGCGAAGCCCATTTCGTGCGTGACGACGATCATCGTCATCTGCTCGTCGGCGAGACGGCGCATCACCGCGAGCACTTCGCCGACGAGTTCGGGATCGAGCGCGGAGGTCGGTTCGTCGAACAGAATCGCCTTGGGCTGCCTCGCGAGCGCCCGCGCGATGGCCACGCGCTGCTGCTGGCCGCCCGACAGTTGCGCCGGATACGCGTTTTTCTTCGCCGACAAGCCGACGCGCTCCAGCAAGCCGCGCCCGCGTTCGATGGCCTGCTTCTTCGGCTCGCGCTTGACGAAAATCGGCCCTTCGATCACGTTCTCCAGCACCGTCCGATGCGGAAACAGGTTGAAGCGCTGAAACACCATCGACACATTGGTGCGTATATCGGAGATCGACTTGTGCGCCGCGTCCACCTTGCGCCCTTCGATCAGAATGTTGCCCGCCTGATACGTCTCCAGCCCATTGATACAGCGAAGAATCGTCGACTTGCCCGAGCCCGACGGCCCGATCAGACAGACCACTTCGCCCTTCGATACCGTCGCCGAGACGCCCTTGATGACTTCGAGCGAGCCGTAGCTCTTGTGAATGTCGTGCAGTTCGATCATTTGCGTCCGCTCCCGAGTTTCTTTTCCAGCTGGCCGACGAGCAGGAACAGCGGAATGCACATCACCAGATAAAGCGCCGCCACCAGCGCGAAGACGGTCGTGTTCTGAAAGGTCGACGAGGCGATCAGCTTGCCTTGCAGCGCGAGTTCCGCGACGGTGATCGTGGACGCCTGCGAGCTGTCCTTGAGCAGCATGATCATCGTGTTGCCGTACGGCGGCAGCGCAATGCGAAACGCTTGCGGCAGGATCACGCGACGCATCGTCATCACGCCGCGCATACCGATGGAATGGGCCGCCTCGATCTGGCCTTTATCGATTGCCTTGATGCCCGCGCGGAAGTTTTCCGCCTGATACGCCGAATACGCGAAGCCGAGACCGATGATCGCCGCCTGCAGCGCCGTGATCGAAATGCCGAAATCCGGCAGCACGAAATAGATCACGAACAACTGGACGATGATCGGCACGCCGCGAATGAAGTTGATGATGCAGCGGGCGGTCAGATCGAGCGCGCGCACGCCGGAGACGCGCATCAGCGCCCACACCATGCCGAGCACGGTCGAGAGCACCAGCGAGCCGAGCGTGACGAGGATCGTCAGCTTCACGCCGCGCAGGAGAATCGGAAGATATTCCGCGGAATGCTGGAAAAATTCATGCATGAGTCAGGGTCTCCTGGCCGTCGCCGGCAAGAGATGGTTTGCTTGAAAACTGGCGATGCGCCGGAGCGAGACCCGCTCCGGCAGGACTTGAGTCTTAGAGACCCCACTTCTTCACGATGGCGTCGATCCGGCCATCGGCCTTGACCTTGGCGATAGCGGCATTGAGCTTGGCGACGCGATCGGGATGACCCTTCTGCACGGCGATGCCGACCTGTCCCGGCATCACGGCCTTGTAGCTGGTCAAGAGCCGCGTGTTGGTGAAGCCGCCGTGCGAGACCTGATACGCGAGGATCGGATAGTCGGCGACGCCTGCATCGAGACGGCCGGTGTTGATGTCGCGCAACAGATCCTGCAGCGTTTCATAGACCTTGACCTCGGCGAACAGCCCGGAATCCTGCAACGCCTTCAGAAACGGCGTGCCGATCTGCGCGCCGACCACCTTGCCCTTCAGATCGGCGAAGCTCACGTAGTTCTTGCCGTCGGACTTCGGCACGATCAGGCCTTCGCCGTACTGATAAACGGTGTCGGTGAAATCGACCACTTTCTGGCGCTCCGGTGTGACGAACATCGCGGCGGACACCGCATCGATCTTGCCGGTCGTGAGCGACGGAATCAGCGCGGACCAGGCGAGCGGCACGGTCGTGACGTCGTAGCCCGCTTCCTTGCCGACCTCGTTCATGATGTCGACCATCAAGCCGGTGATCTTGTCGGACTTGGTATCGAGAAAGGTGAAGGGCACGCCGGTCGGCGTCGAGCCCACTTTCAGCGTTTCGGCATGGGCCGCGCCGCCGAGAACCACACCCGCTACCATCGCGATGCCCGCGAAAAACGTGTTCAACTTCTTCATTGCGAGATTTCTCTTTGTCAAAGTGTCGTGGCCGGATCAGCAGCACGGTAAGCACGCTGTCATCGCCTCGTTCGGTATATATTAGACACGCCAAAAACCGAAACAAGGCAAATTTGACGATTTTTAGATGAGTGTTTGTACTAATTTTAATTTTCAGTATGCTAGAACGTGCGATGCCGTCACCGAGAGGGCGTGCCGACAGTGAGAGATACGATGTTCGAAGACGATGCGGTTCCCGAGGGCGCGAGCACCAACGGGCCGTTGCGCGGCAGTGTGTACGGCAGCATCAAGGCCGAGATTCTGGAGATGCGGCTGCTGGCGGGCGCGCCGCTGCAGGAAGTGGAACTGGCCTCGCACTACGGCGTGAGCCGCACGCCCGTGCGCGAGGCCTTGCGGCAATTGCTCGACGAGGGTTTCGTCGAGCGCAAGGGGCGCTTCTATCAGGTGAAGGAGCTGACGCACAACGATATCCGCGATCTGTACGAAGTGCGCGAAAGCCTCGAAACCACGGCGGTGCGGCTGTGCGTGGAACGCGCCGACGATTCGATCATCGACCGGCTGCGCGAGTTGATCGACGAACAGGTGGCCGCTTTGGCCGCGAACGACCGGCAACGCTTTTCGGTGTACGACACCGCCTTCCACCTGATGCTCGCCGAAGGCGCGGGCAACGGCTTGCTATTGCAGCAACTAACGGTCATTCACGAGAAAATCCGCCTGACACGCGGGCGCGAGTACGAGGTGCCGAACTGGCTGAAATATTCGATCGACGAACATTCGCACGTGCTGAGCGCGCTGGAACGGCGCGACGCGACCATCGGCATCGCGGAGATGACGTATCACATCCGTAGCGTCGTCGATCTGCACTTCGGCACGCGGCGGCGCAAGGACTGACTTCTCTCCCGCGATATCATCGGTTCCGGGATAACCAGCCGTTCTCGGGAAAAGGAGAAGCTTATGAGCCGTCGCGTGGCCTGGATCGCGGTGATGAGTCTGTTGCTGGGCGCGTGCGCGTCGGGCGGAAACAACGTCACCGCGCCGATTGCGGTCGCCGTGCCCGGTACGCCGAACGGCATCGCCATCCGCGAAACCGATGGCGCGGTGTTCGTCACCGACGACAAGAGCAACGGCATTCTGCTGAGCCTGGATATCGCGGATTCGCAGGCGGCGTTCGCGCCGTTCGCGCGCATTCCGGCGGCGGGCGATCGCGGCAGCCTGTCGCAGATCGTCTTCGGGCCGAACGCGCATCTGCTGGTCGCGCGCTTCGGCTTCGGCAAGTCGAGCGCCGTGTTTGATGTCGGCACCAACGGACAAGTCGCGCTGGCATCGGACACGAATCCGGAGCGGCGGCGGCTCGGTCTCGTCGTGCTCGACGGCGGCACGTTTCTGTCGAGCTGGTTCGCGAAGGAAGGCGACGCGCCGGCCGCCGGCGGCGTCAGCATGATCCCGCGTGGCGAGCCGCCCGGCAGCGTGAAGGAGCGCGATATCGTCACGGGTCTGGGCAAGCCGGTCGGGCTCGCGGTGCTCGACGACACGCTGTTCATCAGCGATCAGGCGGCCAATCGCATCGTCAAGGTGGATTTGCTGGAAGCGCGCACGGCGAGCGCGCCGATCGAAGCGGGCGACGTGTTCGCCAACGTCGACGCGCCCGATCTGCTGGCCGCCGCCCCCGACGGCACGCTCTACACGAAGTGCGGCGCGCACGCGCTCTGCAAGTTCTCGAAGCGCGGCCGCGCGACGGTGATCGCCGGCGACTTCGACCAGCCGCGCGGCGTCGCGGTCGATGCGGCCCGCAAGCGGCTCGTCGCGGTGGATCGCGCGAGCTCGCGCGATCAGGCGAGTCGCGTGCGGGTGTGGCCGATCAGGTGAATCGACCGGATCGATTCGCAATCCGAAGGTATAATGCCGCTTCGATCAACGACATCGCCATCGATCATGGAATACCGGAACCGCCCAGAAACCGTCGTGCAACGACAACTCGACGCTTACAACGCGCGCGATCTCGACGCGTGGATTGCCACCTACGCGCCTGACGCGAAGCAATATCTGTTTCCCGGCACGCTGCTGGCGGAAGGTGTCGAGCAGATTCGCGCGCGATCCGTCGCGCGCTTTCAGGAACCGAATCTCCACGCGGCCTTGCTGAAGCGCACGGTCATCGGCGATATCGTGATCGACCATGAACGCGTCACGCGTACCTTTTCGGAAGGCACCGGAACGCTCGAGATGATGGCGACGTACCGCGTGGTGTCCGGGGCGATCGCTGAAGCGTCGTTCGTCTTCGGACCGCCCGTGCTGGACACTACGCTATAAAAGCGCGGATAAACACGGATCAACGCGGCGACGACCATCCCTTATAGCTGCCGACGTTGCCCCGCGTCACCAGCGTCGACGGCAGCAGAATCGTCGGGTTCGCGGGTTTCTTGCCGTTCATCAGGTCGTAGCCGACCGCGACCGCCTGTTGCGCCATCGACCACGGATCCTGACTGGCGGACGCCTGCACCATCGTGTCGGTCTTGAGCGCGCTTTCGATATCCGGCGCGCCGTCCACCGACGTGATCACGATATTGTTCCGATGCAGCTGCTTCGCCGCCAGATCGGTGCCGATGGCTTGCGGATCGTTAATCGCGAACACGCCGTCGAGCTTCGGAAAGCGCGTGAGATAGCCTTGCATCGCGTTCATGCCGCCTTCGCGCGAGCCTTTCGCGTCCTGATCGTCGGACAGCACCTTGATGCCGGGATTCTTCGCCAGCACGCTCTTGCAGCCGTTCACGCGGTCGATCACCGCCGACACTTGCGGCCCGTTCTCGATCACCACGTTGCCCTTGCCGTTGAGCTTCTTGGCGAGAAACTCGCAGGAGATTTCGCCGGCCTGCACGTTGTTGGTCTGCACGGTGGCGTCCGCGCCCGCCGCCGCGACGTCCACTGCGACCACGACAATCCCCGCCTTCTGCGCTTTCTTCACCGCCGGCTCGATCGCCTTCGGATCGACCGCGTTCAGCAGGATCATGTCGGCGTGCGCGGAAATGAAGTTGTCGATCTGCGTGAACTGCTTGTTCATGTCGTAATCGGACGATGTCGACACGACCTTGACGTTCGGATTGATCTGCTTGGCTTTCGCTTCCGCGCCCTTCGCGATGGTCACGAAGTACGGATTGCCGAGCGATCCGACCGTGATGCCGATCGACTTCAATTCTTTGCCCGCGGCGTGCGCCGAAAGCGACATCGTGCAACCGATAGCGAGTGCGACGCTGGCGAAAAGCTTATTGTGCTTGCGCATGTTGTTGTCTCCGTTTTCCTTTTTCGGTCCTTTTTTCAGGGCGGGCGCACGCGGACCGAATGCGCCCGTACAAGCAAGTTCTAGCAAGTTCAAGCGAATTCAGGTGCGGGCCGAGCCGCGCTGGCGATAACGGTCGAGCGCCACCGCGCCGATGATCACGAGACCCTTGATGATGTATTGCCAGATATCCGACACGCCGAGCAAGTTCTAGCAAGTTCAAGCGAATTCAGGTGCGGGCCGAGCCGCGCTGGCGATAACGGTCGAGCGCCACCGCGCCGATGATCACGAGACCCTTGATGATGTATTGCCAGATATCCGACACGCCGAGCAGCACGAGACCGTTCGACAACACCGCGATGATCAGCGCGCCGACCAGCGTCCCGACGATCGACCCCACGCCGCCGACGAAACTCGTGCCGCCGAGAATCACCGCCGCGATCGCATCGAGTTCATACGACTGGCCGAGTTGCAGGCCGTTGGCGGCGTAGAGACGCGCGGCGGACATCACCGCGCCGAGACCCGCGAGCAGGCCGGACATCGCGTAGACGAAGAGCTGGATGCCCCACACCTTGATACCCGACAGACGCGCCGCTTCCGGATTGCCGCCGACGCTGTAAATGCGCAGCCCGAGCACGGTACGGCGCAGGATGAACCACGACACGATCACCACCGCAATCGCGATAATCACGAGCCACGGCACGCCGAACAGCGAATCGTTGCCGATAAACGCGAACGACAGTTGCGGATTGAAGATCGTCGTATCGTGGCCGATGAGACGCGCGATACCGCGCACCGCTGTCAGCGAACCGAGCGTGACGATGAACGGCGGCAGCTTGAGCATCGCGATCAGCAGGCCGTTGACGACGCCGAAGCCCAGGCCCACTGCCAGCGCCGCCGGAATGCCGAGCCATCCCATGCCCGGAATGTTCGATGCCAGCAGCGCCGTAACCGCCGCCGCCGACAGCACCGATCCCACCGACAAGTCGATGCCGCCCGTCAGAATCACGAAGGTCATGCCCGCCGCGAGCACGATGTTGATCGACGCCTGCTGCGTGACGATCGACAGATTCTGGAAGCTGAAGAATCCGTCCGTGACGATGCCGAAGCCGATGCACAGCAGAATCAGCACCGGCAGCATGCCGGCGGTGCGCATCAGAACCTGCATGCGCTCGCGATGTTCGATGCGCTTTTGCCGTTGCGCCGTATTTTCCGTCCGGGCGACGGGCGCGCTGTCGTGGTGTTTCGTCGTGTTAGCCATGTCTCTCTCCAGTCCAGATAAGCTCAAGCCGCCAGCGCGACTTTCGAGCCGGTCGCCAGTTCGATGATTCCTTCCTGTGAAATCGGCTTGCCGGAATGGCCGCCGAGTTCGCCTGCAATGACGCCTTCGCGCATCACGATGACGCGATCCGCGACGCCGATCACTTCCGGCAATTCGCTCGATATCACGATGATTCCGACGCCCGTCTTCGCGAGGTCGTTGATGATCCGGTAAATCTCCGACTTCGCGCCGATGTCCACGCCGCGCGTCGGTTCGTCGAGAATCAGCACGTCGGGCTTGGTTTCAAGCAAGCGCGAGAGAAGCACTTTCTGCTGATTGCCGCCCGACAGCGCGCCCACGTTCACGCGCATGTTCGGCACACGGATCGTCAGCGCGGCGATGGCGTCCTTCGCGCGCACGTTGCCGCGCGGCAGGTCCATCACGCCGGCTTTGGCATCGCGCCCGGCGATGGTGATGTTGATGTTGTCGCGCACGCTCATGTCGAGGAACAAGCCTTGTCCCTTGCGGTCTTCGGTGAGATAGACGAGACCGGCGTCGATCGCGTCGCGCGGCGTGCGCAGTTTCAACGGCTTGCCGTGCATCGACACTTCGCCGCGCGTGCGTTCTTCCGCGCCGAAGATCAGCCGCGCGAGTTCGGTGCGGCCCGCGCCGACCAGACCCGCGACGCCGAGCACTTCGCCCGCGTGCAGATCGAGACTGCAGCCGCGCACGCGTTTGTCGTCGGCCATGTCGCGCACGGACAGCACGACGTTGCCGGGATCGTAGGGCGCGTGTTCCTTCTTGTAGAAGCCGGAGATATCGCGGCCGACCATCATCTTCACGAGGCTCTCGGCGGAGAGTTCGTCGCGCATCAAAGTGCCGACGTAAGTGCTGTCGCGCAGCACGGACACGCGGTCGCTCAGTTCGTAAATCTCCGCCATCCGATGGCTGATATAGATGATCGCGATGCCTTCCGCGCGCAGTTGCCGCACGAGTTCGAACAGGCGATCGGTTTCGCGCGAGGACAGCGGCGTGGTCGGCTCATCCATCATGAGGATGCGCGCCTTCGCATGCACGGCGCGCGCGATTTCGACCAGTTGCCGTTCCGCAATCGACAGATCGCCGACCAGCGTATGCGGCTTGAACGCCGCGCCGAGTCGCGTCAGCACTTCCTCGCAACCATACTCCATGCCCCGGCGATCGACCAGCCGGCCGCGTCGCAATTCGCGTCCGGCGTAGATGTTTTCGGCGACGGACAGATTCGGCGCGAGACTCAGTTCCTGATAGATCACGGCGACGCCCAGCGAACGCGCCGCGAGCGGACCGTCGATGGTCACGATCTGGCCGTCGATCAGAATCTGTCCGCCAGCATCGGCCTGATAGGCGCCGGACAGAATCTTCATCAGCGTGGATTTGCCCGCGCCGTTTTCGCCCATCAGCGAATGGACTTCGCCGGGAAAGACCGACAAACGCACGTCGTTCAGCGCGCGCACGCCGGGAAAGGTCTTGCTGATGCCGCGCATCTCGAGCAGCGGCGTTCGGGTCGAAGGATCATGCGGCATGATTCGCCTCCTGCGGTTTGATGCCCGCGTGGCGAACGCCCGCGCGCGGTGAGAAATTGAAGAACATCGGCAGCGTGGCCGCGCCGATCGCGCCCGCGTCCGGGCCGAAGGTGCCGCGCACGAAGGCCGGCGTGCCGCGCGCTTCGGGCGCGCTTGCCGCCATCGTCACGGCGAGACGTTCGACGAGCGCATCGAGCAGACCGCCGTCGATATCGGAATCGATCACGACCATCGGCACGTCGAGCACGCAAAGCGTGGCGCGCAACGCGGGGGCGAGCGCTTCCACGCAGTCGTCGATCCATTCGCCGACGGCAGGCAGTCGCCGCTCGATGCACGCCTGCAGGTCGACGCGGTTGTCTGCCGACGCGCCGCGATAATGCAGATGCCGCACCAGCGCATTCAGCGACGCGCGCGACAGCAGAATGTCCCACTGGCCGTTCGGCTGCGGCGCGGACGGCAGGCGGCTCGGCGGCACCGGGATCACGCCGATATCGCCCGCATTGCCCGATGCGCCGCGCAGACAGTCGCCGTCGATCGCGATGCCGCCGCCGATCGCCGAGCCGAGAAACAGGTAGATGAAATCGTCGCAGCCGCGTCCGTGGCCGTAGAACAGTTCGGCGGTCGCGGCGGCGTTGCCGTCGTTTTCGGAGAAGACCGGCAGCGCGAGCGCGCGGCCCAATGCATCGGCGAAATCGGTGTTGTCCCACGCGCGGAAGGTGTCGGCGGGCAGGCCGAGTTCGCGCAGCCACGAACCGAGATTGAACGGCTGCGCGATGCCGATGCCCGCCAGCCGGTCGCGTTCCGCCGCGCTCAGCAGATCGAGCATCTTGCCGATATCGCGCGTGACGATTTTCAGCGCGACGTCGGGATGCGGCAGCACGCTGTCGAGCGCGCTGCGCGCCAGCACGTCGCCCGCGAAATTGACCAGCACCGTCTCGATGCCCGTGCGATCCAGCCGCACGCCGATGCCGAACGCGCCGCGCGGATCGAGCTTGATCAGCGACGCGGGCTGGCCGCGCTGACCGTCGAGCCGGCGTCCCGAATATTCGATCAATCCCGCCTTGCCGAGTGATTCGACGATGCTGCCGACCGCCGTGCTCGTCAGATTCGCGTGACGCGCGAGATCCGCCTTCGATGCCGGCTCGGTGCGCCTGAGCGCCTGCAAGAGCAGCCGCTCGTTATACCGGCGCACGTTCGCGGAGTTGCTTCCTCTGCCGCTGGACGTCTTCACGCTGTCTCCGATTTCGATGGTTCTCGACGGCGGAACCATTAATTAAATCAAGTTGATTTAATTAAGAACGTCGGCGTGTCGAAGTAAAGCAGGGAAATCCCGAAGACATCGAAATCGTGCGATTTGACAGAAGTAAGCGTCTTTTGAATACTGCGGCGCGTTTCGACACTAGGCGATGCGCCCGCACAGGCCAAGACGCGCCGCAGCGAACGTAGGCTGTCTGAAAGCCGCGCGCCAGTTTGGCTGTGCTATCGTCGGTCGCTTAATCTCATAATTTGGCGCGCATGTTTTCCATCTCTCAGACTTCGCACGCGAACAAGGCCGCTCATTACGACGATCTGCTTCAGCAGGCGCGCTCGCTGATCGGCGACGAAAGCGACTTCATTGCGAACGCGGCGAATTTTTCGTCGCTCGTCTATCACTCGCTGCCGGAGCTGAACTGGGCCGGTTTCTATTTCTTCGATGGCCGCGAACTTGTCGTCGGGCCGTTTCAGGGCAAACCGGCGTGCGTGCGCATCGCGCTCGGACGCGGCGTGTGCGGCACGGCCGCGCAGACGCGCCGCACGCAGGTCGTGCCGGATGTCGAGGCGTTTCCCGGTCATATCGCCTGCGATTCGGCGTCGCGCTCGGAGATCGTGGTGCCGCTCGTCGCGAGCGATGGCACGCTGATCGGCGTGTGGGACGTCGACAGTCCCGTGCCCAACCGCTTCGACGACGAAGACGCGCTCGGCATGGAGGCGCTGTGCACGGCGTTCGTCGCGCTGGCGTGGAGCAAGCGCGCGTCCTGAGCGCGCATCCATCGTCGCGAACAAAACAACCATGACCAGCCTCGTCCGCCGCCGCCTGCTGACTGCCTGCGCCCTTGGCGCGTGCGGCATTGCGCGCGTGCGCGAGGTCGAGGCGGCGACGCCGAACGCGAACGACAACAAGGCCGTGGTCGCGCTGGTGCTGAAGTCGCTCGCCGATCCCTTCGTGACCACCATGATCGATGGCGCGAAAAATTATCAGCGGCATTTCGCATCGCAACTCGATCTGGAGACGTACGGCACGTAGACCGACAACGACGTCGCCGGGCAGATTCGCATCGTGCAGACGCTGCTGGAGGCGAAGGTCGGCGCCATCGTGATCGCGCCGACGGATTCGCGCGCGCTGTTCGTGCCGGTGGCGAAGGCGATCGCGGCGGGCACCATCGTCGTGGCGATCGATACGGCCTTCGACGAAGCCGTGCAGGATGCCGCCAACGTGACGGTGCCCTTCGTCGGACCGGACAACCGGCGCGGCGCGCGCATGGTCGGCGCGTATCTCGCGACGCAGCTCAAACCGGGCAGCGAGATCGGCATCATCGCGGGACCGGCGAACGATCGCAACGCGCAGCAACGCACGCTCGGCTTCAAGCAGGCGATGGAATCGGCAGGCATGCACGTCGCCGTGGTCGAGGCGGGCGACTGGAGCGTGACGAGCGGCAAGGCGATCGGCCTGCAGATGCTCTACGAACATCCGACGCTCGCGGGGCTGATGTGCGCGAACGACAACATCGCGATCGGCGCGACCGATGCGGTGCGTATCGCGGGTAAGCGCGGCCGCGTGCTGGTGACGGGCTACAACAATATCGAGGCCGTCCAGCCGATGCTGCGCGACGGCAGTCTGCTCGCGACGGTCGAACAATTCGGCGCGCGTCAGGCCGTGTTCGGCGTGGATGTCGCGGTGAAGGCGCTGCTGGAACGCCGCCGCCAGCGGGATTTGTCGCCGTTTATGGAGACGCCGGTGCAGGTGGTGACGAAGGCGGGGGGGGTGGGGGGAAGTAAGGGGTAGCGTTTCGACTAAGTTTTTTGGTGCCGAATAAAGTTAGGATTGCTTGTCTTCAAATTGGCGCGGCGCACAGGTAATTTGAGTGTCCCGCGCACGAATGTCGAGGCACGCCATGCCGATCCTGATTGAACTCGAAAAAAGCACCGGCAATGTCTACGCCGACCTCGATTTTCCCGACGCGGAAGAAATGCGCGTGAAGGCTCAGTTGGCGAGCAAGATCGGGGAGATCATCCGGGCGCGGCGCTGGACGCAGCAGCGCGCCGCCGAAGTATTGGGCATCAGCCAGCCGAAGCTTTCGCAACTCATGCGCGGTCACTTTCGCGGCATCAGCGAAGCGAAAATGCTCGAACTGCTGGCGCGGCTCGGCCGTGATATTCAGATCGTCGTTGGGCCGCCGCGCCGCTCGACGAAGGTCGGTCGCGTCGAAGTCGTCTTCGCGACCTGAACGCTGACGCCGCTCAAATCACCCCGCGCTTCGCCAGATTCCCATACAGCGCCCGCACTCCGAACTTCCACGGCTCGATCTCCGTCGACAGCTTCACCGTATTGACCAGCGCGCCCAGGCTCGGCGTCGAGATCGTCACGACATCGCCGAGATGATGCGTGAAGCCGCCGCCCGCCGTGTCGCGGTCCTTGATCGGCGAGAACATTGTGCCGAGGAACAGCATGAAGCCGTCCGGATACTGGTGATGCTTGCCGTGTGTCTGACTGACGAGATCGGCCGGATCGCGGCTGATTTCGCTCATATGGCTCACGCCTTCCAGCACGAAGCCGTCGTCCGCGCCGTCGATGCGCAGCGACAAACTCGCGCTTCGCACCGTGTCGAGCGTGAAGCGCTCGTCGAACAGGCGCACGAACGGGCCGATCGAACACGAACTGTTGTTGTCCTTCGCCTTGCCGAGCAGCAGCGCGCTGCGGCCTTCGATATCGCGCAGATTCACGTCGTTGCCGAGCGTCGCGCCGACGATCTCGCCGAGCGCGTTCACCGCCAGCACGATCTCCGGCTCCGGATTGTTCCACTTCGAGGTCGGATACAGGCCGACATCCGCGCCGAAGCCGACCGACGACATCGGCTGCGACTTCGAAAACACTTCTGCGTCCGGCCCGATGTCGACTTCCATATATTGTGACCACGCGTCGCGCCGCTCGAGTTCGGCCTTGAGCTTCGCCGCGCTTTCGGATCCGAGCTGAATCTTCGACAGATCCGCGCCGATCAGCTTGTTGATGGTGTCGCGGACTTCCTGCGCGCGGCTGGCGTCGCCGCCGGCCTGCTCTTCGATCACGCGCTCCAGCAGGCTCACAGCGAAGGTGACGCCGCATGCCTTCACCGCCTGCACATCGCACGGAGCGAGCAGACGCAGCGCGCCGGGTTTGCCGTCGAGCGTCGCTTGCAGCAGGTCCTGCACGGTGCCGAGGCGCTCGCCTTCCGCGTTGCGCGCGATGCTGAGTGCATCGTCGCGATCGAACAGATCGGCGGTGGTCGGCGCGGCGCGCGTGATATCGAACACCTCGCCGTTGCGCACGGCGACGACGGCCGGGCCATCGACGGGAGCGGGACGCCAGACGCGGCCGATCAACACCGCGTCGGACACGTCTTCGGGCAGGCAAGCGGAAACGGAAAGGGTCGGCATGACGGATTTGCAAGCGGTCGAAAGGGAAGCCGATCGTAGCCCGCGTGCCGTGCGGGTGTCCATCGGGTTGATAATCTATCCAACCTGTTGGAACATAGCGGGATTCGACCGTCGTCGCTCAGTTGTTGCTCATATGGACAAGTCTTACGAAGTGCCCGCGCTGCGTCGCACGAACGATATTCTCGACCTGCTCGCCACTGCCGCGAAGCCGGTGCGCGCCGCCACGCTCGCGGAACGGACCGGTCTGTCGCGCAGCACGCTTTATCTGCTGCTCGATACGCTCACGCGTCTGCAATGGATCGACAAGCGCGACGATGGCTACATGATCGGCGTCGGCTTGTTCGAACTGGGCAATGCCTACAAGCGTCACGATCAGTTGCAGGCGGCGTTTCGCAAGGGCGCGGGCGAGTTCATCGCCAAGCATAACGAGGTCGTGCAACTGGCCGTGCTCGATGGCGTGCATGTCGTGTACGTCGCGCGCGAGGATCCGCATCGGCCGGTGCGGCTGGTGTCGGATCTCGGCTCGCGTTTGCCCGCACATTGTTGCGCGCTCGGCAAGGCACTGCTCGCGGGCCTGTCCGACGATGCCGTCATCGAACGATTGCCCGAGCGGCTCGAAGCGGTGACGCCGCATACCGTCACGCGGCGCGCGGCCTTGCTGCGCGAACTCGCGGTGATCCGCACGAGCGGCCTGGCGATCGAGCGCGAGGAAGTGGCGGCGGGCATCGCGTGCTTCGCGGCTTACGTCGGGATGACGCCGGCGGGCAAGCGCGTCGCGGTATCGGCGAGCGTGCCGGTCGGACGGCTCGACGCCAAACGCGAGAAGCTCATCTGCATCGGCGTAGTGCAGCTTGCGGGACAACTGCGCGGTGCGCTTTGATTCCCACATATTGATGCGTAGAAGTTTTACCTTCCGGATTAAAACTCCCTTCCGCCCTACTGTCCGATAAACCGCCGTTTCCGTGCTAACCCGCACGCACGTTCGGCTCGCACGATTCGCACGATCCACACGCGACGAGGAACGTCGATTGCTTGGCGTCTCCGCTCGAATGCACGCGAATGACCAACGCCTTACGCGCACCATTCATGTGATTGTACGCGCAAAGTTCAGCCCGCGGTTCCGCCCGGTGATCGACGCATCGACCGGGATTCAACGCCGAGTCAAGACACGAGTGAGCGGCAATGTCCGACCTAAACGACACCCAAGACGCATCACGTCCGGGCGCCGCCGCGAGCGGCGCGTCAGGCGAGCGCAACGATGACCGAGTCAACCGAAGGTCAAAGGCAAGGCCGGCGGCAACGGCAATGGCAATGACGGCAGCGAGGAAAATGGCAACGGCCGCAAGAAGCCCGGCAAGAAGCCGCTGGTGATTCTCGCCATCGTGGTCGTGATTCTGGCGATCGGCGCAATCATCTGGTGGTTCATGACGCGCGATCAGGAAAGCACCGACGACGCCTACACCGACGGCGACGTCGTGACCATCGCGCCGAAAGTATCGGGCTATGTCGTGGCGATGAATATCGACGACAACCGCTTCGTGCACAAGGGCGATCTGATGATCAAGATCGATCCGCGCGATTTCCAGGCGCAGGTCGATCAGGCGAACGCGCAACTCGGGCTGGCGCAGGCGCAACTGTAATCGGCGCAGCGGCAACTCGATGTCGCGCGCGTGCAGTATCCCGCGCAACTCGCCGAAGCCGAAGCGCAGGAACAGACCGCGCGCGCCAATCTGGCGCAGGCGAGCACGGCGTATCAGCGGCAGAAGAGCGTCGATATTCGCGCGACCTCGCAGCAGAACATCGATACCGCGACCGCTCAGCAAAAGAGCGCGCAGGCGAGCGTCGCGCAGGCGCATGCGCAGGTGCGCACGGCCAGTCTCGTGCCGCAGCAGATCGCGACCGTCGTCGCCAATGTCGAGGAAAAGCGTCAGCAGGTGCGGCAGGCGCAACTCGAAACCGCCAATCTCAATCTCGGGTACACCGAACTGCGCGCGCCCGCCGATGGCTGGATCACCAAGCGCAACGTGCAATATGGCACCTTTCTGCAAGCGGGCACGTCGATTCTGACGCTGGTCACGCGGCGTCTGTGGGTGACGGCCAACTTCAAGGAAACGCAGCTCGACCGCATGCATCCCGGCGATAAGGTCGATATCGACGTGGACGCGTATCCGAACATGAAGCTGCACGGTCATGTCGATAGCATCCAGCTCGGCAGCGGCTCGCGCTTCTCGGCTTTCCCCGCAGAAAACGCGACCGGCAACTTCGTGAAGATCGTGCAGCGCGTGCTGGTGAAGATCATCATCGACGATGGTCTGAAACCGGAGACGTCCTTGCCGCTCGGCTTGTCCGTCGTGCCTACTGTTTTGCTGAGGCACTGACGCCATGAGCGATACGCAAGTTGAACACGATCACAGCGGCTGGAAGCCACGCTCGAACCTGTGGCTGATCGCCGTCGTCGTCACGCTCGCGGCGTTCATGGAAGTGCTCGACACGACTATCGTCAACGTCGCGCTGCCGCATATCGCCGGCACCATGTCCGCCAGCTACGACGAAGCGACGTGGACGCTCACGTCGTATCTCGTCGCTAACGGCATCGTGCTGCCGATCTCCGCGTATTTCTCGAAGATCCTCGGGCGCAAACGCTATTTTCTGATCTGCATCGGCGCATTTACCGTGTGCTCTTTCATGTGCGGCATCGCGAGCAATCTCGGCGAACTGATCGTGTTTCGCTTGCTGCAAGGCTTCTTCGGCGGCGGTCTGCAACCGAGCCAGCAATCGATCATATCTTCCCGCCCGAACAGCGCGGCCGTGCGTTCTCCATTTCGGCGGTGGCGATCGTCGTCGCGCCCGTGTTCGGTCCGACGCTCGGCGGCTGGATCACCGATAACTTCACCTGGCGCTGGGTGTTTCTGATCAACGTGCCGGTGGGCGTGCTGACGACCATCGCGGTGACGCAGTTCGTCGAAGATCCGCCGTGGCAGCAGAAGCAGGACCGCAAGAAGATCGGCTTCGACGGCATCGGCATCGGGCTGATCGCGATCGGGCTCGGCTGCCTGCAAGTGTTTCTCGATCGCGGCGAGGACGACGACTGGTTCCATTCGACCTTCATCACGACCTTCGCGGTGTTGTCGGCGCACTGGCTCGTGGGCGCGGTGTTCTGGCTGCTCTACGCGAAGAAGCCCGTCGTCGATCTGCGCGTGATGAAGGATCGCAACTTCGCGCTTGGGTCGGCGGCTATTGTCGGCTTCGCGTCGGTGCTTTATGGGAGCGCGGTGCTGATTCCACAGCTTGCGCAGCAGCAGCTTGGTTATACGGCGACGCTCGCTGGCCTTGTGCTCTCGCCGGGCGCGGTGTGCATCGTGTTCCTGATACCGATCGTCAGCAAACTGATGAACGTGATCCAGACGCGCTTTCTGGTCGCGTTCGGCTTCTTCCTGATGGGCTGCGCGTTGCTGTATTCGCATCATCTCGTGCCGAACATCGACTATGTGACGTTGACGAAAATGCGCAGCGCGCAATCCATCGGCATCGGCTTTCTGTTCGTGCCGGTGACGACGCTCGCCTATTTGTCCTTGCCGAAATCGTTGAACGACGATGCCTCCGCGCTCTTCACGATGTTCCGCAATGTCGCCGGTTCCATCGGCATTTCGCTCGCGACGGCGGCGATCCGCGAGCGCACGCAGGCGAACATGGCGCATATGGTCGAGCATATGACGCCGCTGAATCAGCCGTACACGGATTCGGTGAATCGCATCGCGCGCACGCTGATGGATACGGGCCAGTCGATGTCGTCGGCGATGACCGCCGCGACCGGTCGCATGTACCAGACTTTCGTCGAACAGGCGACGATCCTCGCGTATCTCGACGTGTTTCTCGCGTGCGCGATCTTCTCGTTCCTGTTCATACCGCTTTCGCTGTTTTTCTCGCCGGTGAAAGCGGCCGGTCAGGCGGGAGGGCATTGAGATGACACCGCGTCTTTCCGTACTCGCATTGAGCGCGCTGCTCGCCGCATGCGCGGTCGGCCCCGATTTCAAATCGCCGGATGTCAAGGCGCCCGACGACTGGAGCGACACGCAGCGCGTGCAAAACGCATCGGCCGATGCGCGCATGCCGTACGCGGAAAATCCGTCCGTCGTGCAGACCACCGCCGATCCCGATCCGCGCTGGTGGAAGCAGTTCAACGATCCGACGCTCGATTCGCTGATCGATCGCGCGGTCGCGGGCAATCTCGATTTGCAGGCGGCGGTGTTGCGTATCGAGGAAGCGCGTCAGCAATCGATCGCGGCGGGCGCGGCCGGTTTGCCGCAAATCAGCGCGAATGCCAAGGTTACGCGCGAGCAGCTCGGCGCGAAGGGCATCCTCGAATCACAGGGCGTCTACGATCAGGTGAACAATATCGGCGGCAACAACGGCACGCAGATTCGCCAGGGACTCGATTCGATCACGCAGCCGACGACGCTGTACCAATACGGCTTCGATGCATCGTGGGAACTCGATCTGTTCGGGCGCGTGCGGCGTTCGGTCGAATCCGCGAATGCGCAAGAGCAGGCGCAGATCGAAAGCCGCAACGATGCGCTGGTCTCGCTCGAATCGGAAGTCGCACGGACGTACGCCCAGTTGCGCGGCGCGCAGGCCATCAAGCAGATCACGCTCGCGGAAATCGACGCCGAGCAGCAGATTCTCGATCTCACGCGCGAACAGGCGCGCGTCGGGCTGACGAGCCAGCAGGACGTGCAGAGCGCGAGCGCGCAAGTCGGCACCTTGCAGGCGAATTTGCCGTCGCTCGATGCGCAGATCGCGCAGGCGATGAACGGCTTGTCGGTGCTGACCGGCAGTCCGCCCGGCACGCTCGATGCCGAACTCGCCGATGCCAACAACAGCGCCGTCGTGCCGCCCGTGCCGCCGACGGTGCCGGTCGGTTTGCCATCGACGCTTGCGCGCCGACGCCCGAATATCCGGCGCGCTGGTCGAGCCTGTTCTGGTCGGTCGGCCCGAGCATTTCGCTGCCGATTTTCGAAGGCGGGCAGCTCAGAGCGAACGTTCGGGTGGCGAAGGCGGAAGCGGGCGCGGCGGCGTTGCAGTATCGGCAGACGGTGCTTGGCGCGTTGCAGGACGTCGATAACGCGCTGGTCAACTATCGCACGGAGCAGGATCGCCGCGCGGCGCTGGTGCGGACCGTGGAGGCGAACCGCATCAGCCTGCAACTGGCGACGGACAGTTATCGCAAGGGCATTACGCCGTTCGTCACCGTGCTCGATGCCGAGCGACAACTGGCGCAAACGCGCGAGCAACTCGCGCAATCGACCGTCAACGTGACGACGAATCTCATCGCCGTGTACAAGTCGCTCGGCGGCGGATGGCAGGGCGACGGGCAAGCTACCGCACAGAATTAACGGCGGCGTTTCTTCCAGTCATAATCGGCGGCCGGATCGGCCGCGCCCGGCTTGCCCACCGATTGCGGATTCTCGCTGCACAAGGTCACGAAACCGATGTCCTCGCCCAGCGCCTGACGTTTGCGCAGGCTTTCGGCGAACTGCAAGGCGTCGGCGAGCGCGTCGGCGTCGAAGCGCTGGAAGTGCGCTTCGCTTGCGTCGCCGTTGCATGGCGCGAGCCAATAGACCACGAACATCGTTTTGCCTTTTATCGACGATAGGTTGATGAGGTTCCCGCACCGGCGTGTTTCATCGCGTGTGCAAAAGCTGCGCACGATGCGCGAAAGCGGCGCATGCACGACGACACCGATGGCACCGGGTATTCCCGAAGTGTAACTTCGCGAGCCGCGCGCAGACTGAACCTCCCGCGCGGTCCCGACCGGACGCGCGCAAGGGAACGAACGTTGCTGGAATTAGCGCTCATTCCGAGGCCGCCATGATGCAATTATCCGACCGCTCAGCCGATCCCACCATGTGGCAGATTCCGGTACGCGCGATGCGTCCGGAGGAACCGCGCGTGCTGATCGCCGATGACGATATCGACGCGACGCGCGCCATCTGCCTCGCGCTCGAGGACGCCGATTTCACGGTGCGCGCGGTGCATACCGGCCTCGATGCGGTGGCGCTCGCGCGCAAGTGGCGGCCGGGCGTCGTGCTGCTCGATCTGATGATGCCGCTCGGCGACGGCTGGGAAGCCGCCGAAGCGATCCGCGCGATCGATCTCGACATGCTGCTGATCGCGCATACGAGCTGCACGAATCACGAAGACCGGACGCGCGCGCAACGCACCGGCTTCAACGGCTATTTCGTCAAGCCGACCGAGCTCGACAATATGATCGCGCTGATGCGCTGATACTTTTTTGAATGCGCGTCCGCGCGGGAAACGCGCTGATCGGAAAACACCAAGCTGTCAATGCTCGGTTTTGTGCTCCGTCCACGCGCCATGCTGAAACGCGCTCGACAGACCGGCCGAGGTGCGGATCACGGGCTCGTTGATATCGACTTCGCCGCGCACCGACGACGTGCGCTGAAGTCCCGCGCTGTATCCCGATCGGAACGCGCGACGAAACGCGTCCTCGCGCTCGCTCGGACTCGCATGCTGCTCCATCGCCTGCGTCAGCGCCGCCTGTTCGTGGGTCAGCGCGCGCAGCAGCGTGAAGACGTCGGCCTGACTCGACTCCGGACAATTCGACAGATGCTGCAGACCGCCCGGCAGCGTTAGCACTTCCGTCAACGCACGAATGGAGCGGGCGAGGTCCGCGCATTGTTTTTCGATAGCCACGTCGCGCGAGACGACCGTCTGCCCGTCCGCGCCGATCGTGATCTTCATATCGCTCATCTGGTGTTCCTCGGTGATGCCCGGCGCGACGCACCGATGCTCGATGACGGGCCGCATCTTTTTCAAGATTCGTTATCCTAAACAAGTGAAAACAAAACCCGCCGACGCGAAAGTTTGCCTCACTTGACCGAGCGTCGCAAGCCGATGAACAGATGCCGCATGTCAGGCGTTGACATGTCGTAACGGATGTTGGTCAGCGATACTCGACGCGCCGTTCGTATCCGCATCGACAGGCGTCTTCAGCATGCGGTTCCAATACTCGCAGTAGCCCGCCCAGAACGGCATCTGCTCCAGCGACGATGCTTCGTCGGGCAACGGCCGCGGCAGCATCTGCGACAGCCGGGCGATTTCATGACGTTTCCAGCGCAGCAAGTTCCGGCCGACGCTGCGCGTGGGCGGACACGATTCGTTCATCGCCGATACGGCCTGCCAGAAGCCCTCGGCGGGACGCGACGCCATCGTGGTGAGAATCGACGTGTCGGAGCGCGGGCCGCGCTCGTGGCACAGGATCGCGCCGATCTGGCCGAGTAGGTACATCGTCCGGGCGAAGTGGTGTTCGACTGCCTGCTGCATGATGCTTCTCACTCTCTCGTTATTGATACGTTGTTGCGACAGCGATTTCGAATAGAGACCCCCGAAGGAGACAACGATGCCCAAGATGAGAGCCGTCGACGCAGCCGTCCTCGTGCTGGAGAAAGAAGGAATCGACACCGCGTTCGGCGTGCCGGGCGCGGCCATCAACCCGTTCTACTCGGCGATGAAAAAGTCCGGCGGCATCAGCCATGTGCTGGCGCGCCACGTCGAAGGCGCATCGCATATGGCCGAAGGTTATACGCGCGCCGAGCCGGGCAATATCGGCGTTTGTATCGGCACGTCGGGTCCGGCGGGCACCGACATGATCACCGGCCTGTATTCCGCTCAAGCCGATTCGATCCCCATTCTCGCCATCACCGGTCAGGCGCCGCGCGCGCGTCTGTACAAGGAAGATTTCCAGGCCGTCGATATCGAATCGATCGCCAAGCCCGTGACCAAGTGGGCTGTCACCGTGCGCGAACCGGCGCTGGTGCCGCGCGTGTTCCAGCAGGCGTTCCATCTGATGCGCTCGGGCCGTCCGGGTCCGGTGCTGGTCGACCTGCCGATCGACGTGCAGCTCGCCGAAATCGAATTCGATATCGACACCTACGAGCCGCTGCCGGTCTACAAGCCGAAAGCGACGCGCGTGCAGATCGAAAAAGCGCTGACCATGCTCAACGACGCGGAGAAGCCGCTGATCGTCTCGGGCGGCGGCGTGCTCAACGCGGCGGCCGAAGACCTGCTCGTGCAGTTCGCGGAAACGCTCGGCGTGCCGGTGATTCCGACGCTGATGTCGTGGGGCGCGATTCCCGACGATCACCCGCTGATGGCCGGCATGTGCGGTCTGCAGACGTCGCACCGCTACGGCAACGCGACGATGCTCGCCTCGGACTTCGTGCTGGGCATCGGCAACCGTTGGGCGAATCGCCATACCGGCAGCGTCGAGGTTTATACCAAGGGCCGTAAGTTCGTGCACGTGGACATCGAGCCGACGCAGATCGGCCGCGTGTTCGGGCCGGACTTGGGCATCGTGTCGGACGCGAAGGCCGCGCTCGAACTGTTCGTCGAAGTGGCCAAGGAATGGAAGGCGGCGGGCAAGCTGAAGGACCGCAGCGCTTGGGTCACGGATTGCCAGCAACGCAAGCGCACGATGCAGCGCAAGACGCACTTCGACAACGTGCCGATGAAGCCGCAACGCGTCTACGAAGAGATGAACCAGGCGTTCGATCGCGATACGTGTTTCGTGACGACGATCGGTCTCTCGCAGATCGCGGGCGCGTAGTTCCTGCATGTGTTCAAGGCGCGCAACTGGATCAACTGCGGCCAGGCCGGCCCGATCGGCTGGACAATTCCGGCGGCGCTCGGCGTGCGCGCGGCGGACCAGCAACGCAAAATCGTCGCGCTGTCGGGTGATTACGACTTCCAGTTCATGATCGAAGAGCTCGCCGTCGGCGCGCAATTCAAGCTGCCGTATGTGCATGTGGTCGTGAACAACTCGTATCTCGGTCTGATCCGTCAGGCGCAGCGCGGCTTCGACATGGATTACTGAGTGCAACTCGCGTTCGACAACATCAACGCGCCTGAACTCGAAGGCTACGGCGTCGATCACGTCGCGGTGGCCGAAGGTCTCGGCTGCAAGGCGCTGCGCGTGTTCAAGCCGGAAGAGATCGCGCCCGCATTGAAGAAGGCGCAGGCGCTCGCCGCCGAACATCAGGTGCCGGTCGTCGTCGAGATGATTCTCGAGCGCGTGACCAACATCGCGATGGGCACGGAAATCGACGCGATCAACGAGTTCGAGGAACTCGCGGAAACGAAGGCGGATGCACCGACCGCCGTGACGCCGCTCGACTGAATCGCGAGCGCTCCACTGACCGACCAACAGGAAAGAACAATGCCGAAATTTGCTGCGAACCTGACCATGCTGTTCAACGAAGTCCCGTTCCTCGACCGCTTCGCGGCGGCGTCGAACGCGGGGTTCAAGGCGGTCGAGTTCCTGTTCCCGTACGCGTTTTCGATCGGCGACATTCAGCAGCGCCTGAAGGACAACGATCTGCAGATCGTGCTGCACAACCTGCCCGCCGGTAACTGGGATGCGGGCGAGCGCGGCATCGCGTGTCTGCCGGATCGCGTCGCGGAGTTTCGCGAAGGCGTGCCGCGCGCGATCGAGTATGCGAAGGCGCTGAACGTGCCGCAACTGAACTGCCTCGTCGGGATTCCGACGGCGGGCGTATCGGCGGAACAGGCGCGCACGACGATCGTCGAGAACCTGCGTTTTGCGGCCGACGCGCTGAAGAAGGAAGGCATTCGCCTGCTCGTCGAGCCGTGCAATTCATACGACATTCCGGGCTTCGCGCTGAACCGTTCGAAGGAAGGTCTCGACGTGATTCAGGCGGTCGGTTCCGACAATCTGTTCCTGCAGTACGACATCTATCACATGCAGCGCATGGAAGGCGAACTGGCCGCGACGATCAGGAAGAATCTGCCGAAGATCGCGCATATCCAACTCGCCGACAACCCCGGCCGCAACGAACCGGGCACGGGCGAAATCAACTATCCGTTCCTGTTCGGGCTGCTCGACGAGATCGGCTATCAAGGCTGGATCGGCTGCGAATACAAGCCGCTCAAGGGCACCGATGCGGGTCTGGGCTGGCTGCAGAGCATCGGCGGTGTGAAAGCTGCCGCCACCGCGTAACGAAAGACACAAGGAGGAGCATCAGGTATGGCAACGATCGGTTTTATCGGACTCGGCATCATGGGCGCGCACATGGCGCGCAATCTCCTGAAGGGCGGCCACAAGCTCGTCGTGAACGGCAAGTTCCCGGTGCCCGACGATATCCGCTCGCAGACGCAAGTCGTCGACGATTCGACGGCCGTCGCGCAAGCCAGCGAGATCGTCATCACGATGGTCCCCGACACGCCCGATGTCGCAGCCGTGCTGTTCGCCGATGACGGCGTCGCCAACGGCCTCACGAAGGGCAAGCTCGTGATCGACATGAGCTCGATCAACCCGCTCGACACCCAGGAGTTCGCCAAGAAGATCAACGCGCTCGGCTGCGATTATCTCGATGCGCCGGTCTTCGGCGGCGAAGTCGGCGCACGCGAGGCGACGCTGACGATCATGGTCGGCGGCCCGGAAAAGTCGTTCAATCTCGCCAAGCCGCTGTTCGATCTGATGGGCAAGAACATCTCGCACATCGGCGATAACGGCGCGGGACAGACCTGCAAGGTCGCGAACCAGATCATCGTCGCGCTGAATATCGAAGCCGTCGCCGAAGCGCTGTTGTTCGCGGCACGCTCGGGTGCCGATCCGGAGCGCGTGCGTAAGGCACTGATGGGCGGCTTCGCGGCATCGCGCATTCTGGAACTGCATGGCGAGCGCATGACCAAGCGCACGTTCAACCCGGGCTTCCGGATCGAACTGCATCAGAAGGACTTGAATCTCGCGCTCGACGGCGCGCGCAAGATGGGCCTCGCCCTGCCCCACACCGCCAGCGCGCAGCAGTTGTTCAGCGTGTGCGCGGCGAACGGCGGAAAGGCGTGGGATCACTCGGCGATGGTGCGTGCGCTCGAGATCATGTCGAACTTCCAGGTGGCCGACGAGCCGCAGCAGGCGAAAGCCGCTGCGTAACGACGAACACCTGAACCGTGGGGCGTCCCGCGTATGGGCACGCGGGACAAATGCCGCTCTGGGCTGAAGGCGGCAAGTGGGGTCCGAGAAGCGGCACCCGGCGGTGCGCCGGGGAAGCCTTGGTCGGTCAGACGGTTTGTCGTCGGGTGTCCGCGTCGGATTTTCCCGTATTTCGAGAACGCGAACGTCATGTTCGCGTTTTTGCTTTTAGTACTTGTCGAAAACGCGTTGCATGTCCGGCGCGTTGGCGGCCAGCGCCAGCATCAGCAGCACGCGCGCCTTGTAGGGATTCAGCGTGCCCGCGCTGACCGTGCCGAGCGCTTCGTCCGATGCTGCGCCGTTGCGCATCACATGACCCGAACCCACACGCGACGAACGCACGACCGCGACGCCCTGCTTCACCGCATCGGCGAGTGCGTCGGTGAGGCTCGCGTGCATCGAGCCGTTGCCCGTGCCCGCGACCACGATGCCCTTCACGCCCGCCTGCACCATCGCATCGATGCCGACTCGCGACGCGCCCGCATAGCTCGCGACGATCTCGACCATCGGCCATTGATCGCCGATCGCGAATTCGCTCGATGTCGTATGCGCGCGCGTGACGCCGCGCTGAAACTCGACGCGGCCGTCCTGCACGAAGCCGAGCACGCCCGTTTCCGGCGAGCGGAATGCATCGACAGCATAGGTGCTGGTTTTGGTGACGTCGCGCGCGCTGTGAATCTGGTTGTTGAACGCGACCATCACGCCTTGCGCCTGCGCGCTTGCGGACGCCGCGACCGTCACCGCGTTGAGCAGATTGAGCGGACCATCGGCGGATAGCGCAGTCGACGGACGCATCGCCGCCGTCAGCACGACGGGCTTCGCGCTCTTCACCGTCAGATGCAGCAGATACGCGGTTTCTTCGAGCGTATCGGTGCCATGCGTGACGACTACGCCGTCGATATCGTCCTGCGCGAGCAGTTCGTTGATGCGCGTCGCGAGCTTCGTCCACAGCGCCGAACTCATGTCCTTGCTGTCGATGCTCGCAATTTGCTCGGCATGGATTCGTGCGACGGATGCGAGCGCGGGCACGGCGTCGAGCAGCTTGTCGACGCCGACGACGCCCGCTTTATAACCCGTCGTGTTCGATGCATCGCCCGCCTGGCCCGCGATGGTGCCGCCGGTCGCCAGCACCGCGATGCGTGGGAGAGAGTGAGGTGTGTTCATGCCGGCGATTGTAAATCAGCCGGCATGCTTTCAAGCGGCTTCGCGCAGGTGCGAGGCGATCTGCGCTTCGCTCAGTTGCGGCGCGAACATTTCGATCATCCGATACGCATATGCGCGCAAAATCGCGCCCTTGCGCAGGCCGACGCGCGTCGTGCTCGCTTCGAACAGATGCTGCGTATCGAGCGCGACGAGTTCGGAATCGCGCTTCGCGTCGTAGGCCATCGCCGCGACGATGCCCACGCCCATGCCGAGCTCGACGTACGTCTTGATCACGTCGGCGTCGATGGCGGTCAGCACGATATCGGGAATCGCGCCGGCGCTGGCGAAGGCCTGGTCGATATGCGAACGGCCGGTGAAGTCGTTGTCGTACGTGACGATCGGATACTCCGCGATCTGTTCGAGCGTGATGTTCTCGCGCCCGACGAGCGGATGATCCTTCGGCACCACGACCGTGTGATGCCACGAATAGCACGAGAACGTGACGATATCCGGATAACGGTCGAGCGCCTCGGTCGAGATGCCGATATCCGCTTCGCCGTTGATGATCATCTGCGCGATCTGTTGCGGACTGCCCTGACGCAAGGCCAGATGCACCTTCGGAAATACTTCGGTAAACTGTCGAATCACCTTCGGCAACGCGTAACGCGCCTGCGTATGCGTGGTCGCGACGACCAGATGCCCGTTGTCCTGATCCGCGAACTGGCGCGCGACGCGGCGCAGATTCTCCGCGTCCAGCAGCATCCGCTCGATCAGTTGATGCACTTCCTTGCCGGGCTCGGTGAGACCCGTCAGGCGCTTGCCGCGCCGGATGAAAATATCGACGCCGAGTTCGTCCTCGAGATCCTTGATCTGCTTCGACACGCCCGATTGCGACGTGTACAGCACGTTCGCGACTTCGGTCAGATTCATGTTCTGACGCACGGCCTCGCGCACGAAGCGCAATTGCTGGAAATTCATGTTTGCCTCTCCCTTGATGCTCTTTTTATGTCATTGCGCTGGAAAAACACGCAGCGCGCGCGGCACGGCGGTGACACCATCGCCGATATCGAGCTTCAACGCGCGCCATGCTTCCCGGTCCAGTTCCGCTTCGAGCACGCCGCCCGCGTTGCCCGCGAGTTCGACGCGCACCGAGCCGCCCAGCGTCACCACGCGCCGCACGTCCACGACGATGCCATCGCGATGCGCGCCATCCGCCGGATACAGCGCGAGGTCGTGCGGCCGCACATACGCGAGCGCGCGTCCCGCGAACGACGCCGGAGTCGCGATGGCACGCGTCGCGCCATCGGCGACGAAACCGTTCGCATCGACCTGACCTTGCAGCTGGTTCGCCGCACCGAGGAATTCGTACACGAAGGACGTCTGC
Source organism: Candidatus Burkholderia verschuerenii (assembly GCF_001189365.1). GTDB lineage: Bacteria > Pseudomonadota > Gammaproteobacteria > Burkholderiales > Burkholderiaceae > Caballeronia > Caballeronia verschuerenii. Next base: position 26,986 of record NZ_LFJJ01000010.1, read on the forward strand.
GGATGATCGTACACGTCTTGCGGGCTGCCGACCTGCTCCACGTGACCATGATTCATCACGACGATGCGATCCGCCACTTCCAGCGCTTCTTCCTGATCGTGCGTGACGAACAGCGTCGAGATATGCAGATCGTCGTGCAGGCGGCGCAGCCAGCTTCGCAGCTCCTTGCGGACCTTTGCATCGAGCGCGCCGAAGGGTTCGTCGAGCAGCAGCACTTTCGGCTCGACGGCCAGCGCCCGCGCCAGCGCGATCCGCTGCCGCTGCCCGCCCGACAGTTCCGACGGAAAGCGTTGCGCGAGCCAATCGAGTTGCAACGAGCTTCAGCAGTTCATGCACTTTCTCGCGGATCTTCGCCTCCGACGGACGCTCGCGACGCGGCTTTACGCGCAGATCGAACGCGACGTTTTCGAACACCGTCATATCGCGGCTTTACGCGCAGACCGAACGCGACGTTTTCGAACACCGTCATATGGCGGAACAGCGCGTAATGCTGGAACACGAAGCCCACTTGCCGCTCGCGCGCGCCGACTTGCGCGACGTCCTCGCCGTGCAGCACGACCTGACCCGCATCGGCGAATTCGAGGCCGGCGATCACGCGCAACAGCGTGGTCTTGCCGCAGCCCGACGGCCCGAGCAGCGCCACCAGTTCGCCCGCCGGAAAATCGAGCGTGACGTTATCGAGCGCGGTGAAATCGCCGAAGCGCTTTTGCAGATTGCGTACGTTGATGCTCATGATGTGCCTGCCTTCAGTTCTGTGCCGTGGCTACGGCTTTCGTTTCGTCGGCGGCTTGCGTCATGCGCCGCTCCGCAATCAGCTTGAGTCCCAGCGTGACGAGCGCCAGCAAGGCAAGCAGCGATGCCACAGCGAACGCCGCCGAGAAGTTGTATTCGTTGTAGAGGATTTCGACATGCAGCGGCATGGTGTCGGTCTGTCCGCGAATGTGGCCCGATACGACCGACACCGCGCCGAATTCGCCCATTGTGCGCGCGTTGCAGAGGATCACGCCGTACAGCAGGCCCCATCGCACGTTCGGCAAGGTCACGCGCCGGAAAATCTGCCAGCCCGATGCACCGAGCACATGCGCCGCCTCTTCCTCTTCGTTGCCCTGCGATTGCATCAGCGGAATCAGCTCGCGCGCGACGAACGGGAACGTGACGAAGATCGTCGCCAGCACGATGCCCGGCACCGCGAAAATGATCTGCACGTCGTGATCGGCGAGCCACGGGCCGAACCATCCTTGCGCGCCGAACATAAGCACATAGATGAGACCCGAGATGACCGGCGACACCGAAAACGGCAAGTCGATCAGCGTCGTCAGCAGCGCCTTGCCGCGAAACTCGAACTTAGCGATCGCACACGACGCCGCCAATCCGAAGGCGACATTCAGCGGCACGGCGATAGCCGCCGTCATCAGCGTGAGCTTGATCGCGGCCCACGCGTCGGGATCCTTCAACGACTCGAAGTAATAGTCGAAGCCCTTCGCGAACGCCTGCACGAACACCGCGACCAGCGGCACGAGGAGAAACAGCGCGAGAAACGCCAGCGCGATGCCCGTCAACAGCCAGCGCACCAGACGCGGCTCGGTGACAGGATTGAGCGTGTGCGCATCGCGGCGCACCGGCGCGTTCAAAGGCAGCACGCGGCTCATGCGAGTTCTCCCGCGATCTGCGTCACCGGCGCCGCGCCCGTCTTGCTGGTGCGGCGTTGCAGGAACCATTGCAGCGTGTTGATCAGCAGCAGCATCAGGAACGACACGCACAGCATGACGACCGCAAGCGCCGTCGCGCCGGCATAGTCGTACTGTTCGAGCTTGGTGATGATCAGCAGCGACGTGATCTCCGACTTCATCGGCACATTGCCCGCGATGAAAATCACCGAGCCGTACTCGCCGAGCGCGCGCGCGAACGCCAGCGCGAAGCCCGTCAGCAAGGCCGGGAGCAGCGAAGGCAGCACGACGCGCCGAAACGTCAGCCAGCGCGATGCGCCGAGACACGCGGCCGCTTCTTCCTGCTCGCGCTCGAAGTCTTCGAGCACCGGCTGCACGGTCCGCACGACGAATGGCAAGCCGATAAACGTCAGCGCGACCAGCACGCCCAGCGGCGTAAATGCGACTTTCAACCCGAGCGGTTCGAGATACTGTCCGATCCAGCCGTTGTTCGCATAGACCGCCGCGAGCGAGATACCGGCGACGGACGTCGGCAACGCGAACGGCAGATCGACGATGGCATCGACCACGCGCTTGAACGGAAACGTATAGCGCACCAGCACCCACGCGACCAGAAAGCCATGCACGCGCCACCGAGCGCCGCGCCGAAGGTCAGCCGATACGACGCCAGCACGCGCGGCGATGTCACCGCGCGCACGAACTGCGGCCAGTGCAGCGTCGCGGTCTTGGCGAAGGTAGCGGCCAGCGGAATCAGCACCACGAGGCTCAGATAAGCCAGCGTGATGCCGAGCGTCAGACCGAAGCCGGGTAACGCGCTCGGCTTCCTGAAAGTGAAGGTGCTCATCCTTGAATCTTCCTTTGCGCCGGGGAAGCGCCTGCGACACGAGCGACGCGCGGCGTCATGGTCGCGCCGCGTCGTCGTAGAACCGAAATTGCGGCTCTTATTGCGGTTGATAGATCGAATCGAACACACCGCCATCCGCGAAATGCGTCTTTTGCGCCTTGGCCCAGCCGCCGAAAGTGTCGTCGACGGTATAGAGCTTGAGCTTCGGAAACTGCTTAGTCAGCGACGCCGGCACCTTGTCCGAACGCGGCCGATAGAAATTGCGCGCCGCGATCTCCTGCCCTTCCTCGCTATACAGATACTTGAGATACGCCTCGGCCAGCTTGCGCGTGCCGTGCTTGTCGACGACCTTGTCCACCACCGCGACCGGCGGCTCCGCCAGAATGCTCACCGACGGCACGACGATCTCGAACTTGTCCGGGCCGAATTCCTTCAGCGACAGAAACGCCTCGTTTTCCCAGGCGATCAGCACATCGCCCTGACCGCGCTGCACGAAGCTGGTGGTCGCGCCGCGCGCGCCGGAATCGAGCACACCGGCATTCTTGTAGAGCTTGGTCACGAAGTCCTTGGCGGTCTGCTCGTTGCCGCCCGGCTGATGCAGCGCATACGCCCACGCCGCCAGATAGTTCCAGCGCGCGCCGCCCGAGGTCTTCGGATTCGGCGTGACGATCGACACGCCTGGCTTGGTCAGATCGTTCCAGTCCTTGAGATGCTTCGGATTGCCCTTGCGCACCAGAAACACGATCGTCGACGTGTACGGCGATGCGTTGTCCGGCAGACGCTTCTGCCAGTCTGCGCCGACGATGCCCTTCGACGCCAGCGCGTCGATGTCATAGGCCAGCGCGAGCGTGACGACATCGGCCTGCAAGCCGTCGAGTACCGCGCGCGCCTGACCGCCCGAGCCGCCGTGCGACTGCTTGAAGGTGACGGTCTCGCCCGTTTCCGCCTTCCACTTCTTCGCGAACGCCTGATTGAAGTCCTGATACAGCTCGCGCGTGGGATCGTAGGACACGTTCAGAAACGACGTGTCGGCGTGCGCCGGTGCGACTGCGCCGATGCTCGCGGCCGCGAGTGCCGCCACTGCGAACGCGCGTCGCAATCCGCTTTTGATGCTTTGCATTCCCCGTTCTCCGTCTTATCGAATTGACGGAATCAGTCTATCGAGCGGTCTATATGATTAGAAATAGTCGTTTTTCAGTCTTTTATACGAAAAACTGCTAAGAAGCTTATTCCTCGCTGGAAAAAGCCCGCGCCGACGAAAACGCCCGTCCGGGACGCGCGCCGTCCCGAACTTAAAGTAAAGCTTGAAATGCGCTCGATACTGTATAAAAATACAGTCACCTGTCCATCCATACAGTGCATCTCCACGTTAGCGGGGGCTCGAGCCAGTGACCACCAAGACCAACAAACTCACCGCGCGGCAACAGCAGGTGTTCGAACTCATCCAGCGCGCGATCGACCGCACGGGCTTTCCGCCCACGCGCGCCGAGATCGCGGCGGAACTCGGCTTCAGTTCGGCCAACTCCGCCGAGGAACATCTGCGGGCGCTGGCGCGTAAAGGCGTCATCGAACTGGCGGCGGGTTCGTCGCGCGGCATCCGGCTGCTGAATCCGCAGGCGGACGATTCGCTGCGCGACGAGCCGCATCAGTTCACCTTGCCGCATCCGAGCATCATGCAGTTGTCGTTGCCGCTGGTCGGGCGTGTCGCGGCAGGTAGCCCGATTCTCGCGCAAGAGCATATTTCGCAGCACTACGCTTGCGACCCGGCGCTGTTTTCGAGCCGGCCGGACTATCTGCTGAAGGTGCGCGGTCTGTCCATGCGCGACGCGGGTATTCTCAACGGCGATCTGCTCGCGGTGCAGAAGCGCAATGAAGCGAAGGACGGGCAAATCGTCATCGCGCGTCTGGGCGACGATGTCACCGTCAAGCGCTGGAAACGTCATCGCGACGGTGTCGAACTGATCGCGGAGAACCCAGACTACGAGAATATTTTCGTGCGTTCCGGCAGCGCGGATTTCGCGCTGGAAGGCATTGCAGTGGGTCTGATTCGTTCAGGCGAATTCTGACGGCACGAACAGTTGCGCGTTGTCCACATTCGCGTCTCATCCTCGCGAATTTGCTGAAAAACGCCCGCACGGCGAGACATGAAGTGTCCCGGTCGTAGCGCACTATAAGTCTCAGCATCTCAACGTCAGCAACTGCTTCGTAGTTCAACACATATCAAGGACGACGGTCGCCTCGCGGCGCGCCGCAGTGCGTTCTATCGCCTGGAGAGTCATCATGGAACGCTTTGCCCGCCTGTTGCCCTTTCGCCAATTCGGTCGTCTGCGCCATCTGCGCACGCTGATTTCCTGCGGCGTCGCGCGTCCGAAAGCCACGCCCGATCTCTTCGACGACATGCCCGCGCTGCCGTCGCGTCAGCCGGCTTTTGCGCGCGTGTCGCTTAATAGCGGCGTGCATGCCGAACCCGAGCGGCGCGCGCCCGTGCGCGTGTATCGTGGCGAATCGCGCGTGATTCTGGTCGGCAAGATCGATGAAGTGTCGCGCATGCTGGATCGTTGCATCGACGAGGAACGGGCCGGTATTCGCGGCGGCATTCTGGCCTGACTCTGGACTGACTTTCGGCGGTCAATGTGGGCTTCGGCACGTATGGCGACGAATCCGGAGGCGACGTCGGGATTTATCCGGCGCGAGGACGGTCAATTTCTGACCGTCCTTACGTCAAGAGGCTTCGCTTTCGCATGTCCCGCACTACCCGATCCGTCGTTATCGCGCTGGTCGTCGTTCTCGTCGTCGCGGCGTTCGGTTTCGTTTATGCATCGCCGTATATCGCGCTGGATCGCGTGAAACGCGCCGCCGACGCGCGCGATGCACAGACCGTCAACGAATACGTCGATTTTCCCGCGCTGCGGGCGAGTCTCAAGGAACAGGTCGCGGCGCTGCTGACGCGGCGCGTCGATATTCAAAGGACCGGCAATCCGCTCGCCATCATCGGTGCAATGATCGGCGCGGCCGTCGTCGGTCCTTTGGTGGATTCCTACGCGACACCGGAAGGCGTCGCCGCGATCCTGAACGGCATTCCGCCGCGCGGCAATCCGGGCGAGCGTCCGCCCGAACCTCGAACGGACGCTGCGGTCGTCGCCAGCGCACCGCCCGCCGCAGCGGTTTCCGGCGCGACGGCGCAGCAAACCGCACCGACATCCGCACCGAAGCCGCCGCAAACCACCGCCGGATATCGTGACGTCAACACGTTTATCGTCACCTATCAGCACGGCGCGGGCGATGCGCGCTATTCCGCGATCTTCCATCGCAGCGAGTTGATCGACTGGAAGTTGGTCGGCGTGGATCTGAACGGTTGATCAGGCGTTTGCCTCGGCCTTGACCGGCTTGGCGGCGTATGCGGCTTCGTCTTCCTCTTCGGCCGATTCGCCCGCCTGACACACGGCCACCAGAATGCTGCATTTGACGCGATCGAGCAGCGGTGTGTTGCCCGCGCCCATCCACCAGCGCGACAAACCGCTGCGGCATCGGTGGCCTACGACGACCAGATCCACCTTCAGGCTTTCCGCCAGATTCGCGATTTCATCGATCGGATGGCCGAACGCAAAATGTCCCTGCGCGTGCAGGCCGCGCTCCGTGAGCCAGTCGACGCCTTCCTGAAGGATGTCGCGCGCGGCGTCCTCGAAACGGCCGCACGCCATATCGGTTAGCAGTCCCGCGCTCTGCGCGATGCTCGAACGCATATCCACGACCGCGAGCACGTGCGCTTCAGCGTTCAAATCCAGCGCCAGATTCGCGCCCTGACGCAGCGCCTTGCGGCCTTCCCATGAGCCGTCGTAACACAGCAGGATCTTTCTATAGCTTGTCATTTCAACCTCCCTGCCGCTGGCTTGCGCGTGGCGCGGCTAAACATGTGCTTACGTCGTTCGAATGAATGAGACGTGACTTCATCATCCGGTGTCGATTCGTGCGTGGCAACGCTGGAAAACGCTAACTAAAGTTGACCTCACAAGGACTATTGGGCAATTGCCAAGCGGACACCGTGCCAGCTTGCGGAAAGCCTTGCCGCACAGGCTTGCGGCACCACGCAGCGACGCGCGCACGCCACCGCCCGCACAGCTTTGACACCCGCGCGCCGCGCCCGGTTGCACGCGAGCGCCGCGATGGTGCATTGGATTACACTAGCCGGCTGGATTTCCCGACGCGGAACGAGTGCATGACCGATCAAACATTGCAGACGCAAGCGCCGATGCCGCCCGACGATGACCAGGCGCCGGCCATCGAATTCAGCGACGTGAGGAAGCATTACGGCGCCAAACGCGTCGTCGACGGCCTGTCCTTCGACGTGCGGCCCGGCGAATGCTTCGGCCTGCTCGGACCGAACGGCGCGGGCAAGACGACGACGCTCAAAATGCTGCTCGGCATGACGTCGCCCGATAGCGGCGTGATCAGCCTCGTCGGCGAGCCGGTGCCTGCGCGCGCCCGTTTCGCGCGGCAACGCGTGGGCGTCGTGCCGCAATTCGACAATCTCGATCCCGATTTCACCGTCCGCGAAAACCTGCTCGTATTCGGCCGATACTTCGGGCTGGCCGGCGCGCGCATGGAAGCGCTGGTGCCGTCGCTGCTCGAATTCGCGCGTCTGGAAAGCAAGGCCGATGCGCGCGTCGGCGAGTTGTCGGGCGGCATGCGGCGCAGGCTCACGCTGGCGCGCGCGCTCGTCAACGATCCCGATGTGCTGGTGATGGACGAACCGACCACCGGACTCGATCCGCAGGCGCGTCATCTGATCTGGGAGCGGCTGCGTTCGCTGCTGGCGCGCAGCAAGACCATCCTGCTGACCACGCATTTTATGGAAGAAGCCGAGCGCCTGTGCGACCGGCTTTGCGTAATCGAGGAAGGCCGCAAGATCGCCGAGGGCCGTCCGCGCGAACTGATCGCATCGGTGATCGGCTCGGACGTGATCGAGATTTTCGGGCCAGATCCGCAGGCGCTCGCCGCCGAACTCGAGCCGTTCGCGGAGCGCATCGAAATCAGCGGCGAGACGCTGTTCTGCTACGTCGACGATCCGCAGGCCGTGCATGCGCGCGTGAAGGGCCGCGCCGATGTGCGCTATCTGCATCGTCCGGCGAATCTGGAAGATGTGTTTCTGCGTCTGACGGGCCGCGAGATGGTGGACTGACCGAACCACGATATGAATACCTTCGATTCCTCCCGCACTGCTGCCAAGCGCGCGCGCAAACAGCCGGCCAATGCGCCGAGTCTCTCGCCGATGTCCAGCGCCCTGCCCGCCAACGCCACGCACTGGATGTCGGTATGGCGGCGCAACTACCTCGTGTGGAAGAAGCTCGCCATCGCGTCGATGATCGGCAATCTCGCCGATCCGATGATCTATCTCTTCGGCTTGGGCCTCGGTCTCGGGCTGATGGTCGGCCACGTGGACGGCGTGTCGTATATCGCCTTCCTCGCGGCGGGCACGACGGCATCGAGCGTGATGATGTCGTCGTCGTTCGAGGCGATGTATTCGGGCTTTTCGCGCATGCATGTCCAGCGCACGTGGGAGGCGATCATGCATACGCCGCTCACGCTCGGCGATATCGTCGTGCTCGGCGAGATCATCTGGGTCGCGAGCAAGTCGGTGCTGTCGGGTATTGCGATCATGATCGTCGCGGGCGCGCTGGGTTATGCGAGCTTTCCGTCGATGCTGATCGCGGTGCCGGTGATCGTGCTGACCGGCCTCGCCTTCGCCAGCACGGCGATGGTGATCACCGCGCTCGCGCCGAGCTACGACTTCTTCATGTTCTATCAGACGCTCGCCCTCACGCCGATGCTGCTGCTTTCCGGCGTGTTCTTCCCCGTGACGCAGTTGCCCGATATCGCGCGGCATGTGACGCAGGTGTTGCCGCTCTATCACGCGGTCGAGCTGATTCGTCCCGCGATGCTCGCGCGTCCGATGGACGCGGTGGCGCTGCACGTCGGCGTGTTGATCGCGTATTCGGTCGTGCCGTTTCTGCTGTGCGCGTGGCTGTTTCGTCGGCGCATGATGAAATAAAAAAGCGGCGATGGATTCATCGCCGCTTCGCATCGCTCCGTTTCAACGCGCCTTACTTCACCGGATACTCCTTGTGCCCGCCGAAGCCGAAGCGCATCGCCGACAACATGCGTTCGGGGAACGACTCGGCATCGCGCGAGCGGAATCGCGTGTAAAGCGCCGCCGATAGCACCTGTGCGGGCACCGCTTCCTCGATCGCCGCTTCGATGGTCCAGCGCCCTTCGCCGCTATCCGCGACTTCCGCCGAATACTTGTCGAGCGAGCCATCGCCCGCGAGCGCACCGGCCGTCAGATCGAGCAGCCACGACGACACGACGCTGCCGCGCCGCCAGACTTCGGCGATATCGGCGAGATCGAGGTCGTAACGCTCGTTCTCCGTGAGCTCTTTCGAATCCTTGTGCTTGAGGATATGAAAGCCCTCGGCATACGCCTGCATCAGCCCGTACTCGATGCCGTTGTGCACCATCTTCACGAAGTGTCCCGAGCCGACCGGGCCGCAATGCATGTAGCCGTTTTCCACGCGCGCATCGCGTCCTTCGCGTCCCGGCGTTTCGGGGATATCGCCGCGTCCGGGTGCTAGCGTCGCGAGAATCGGATCGATGCGGCGCACCACGTCATCCTCGCCGCCGATCATCATGCAATAGCCGCGCGTCAGGCCCGACACGCCGCCCGACGTGCCGACATCGACGTAGTGGATGCCCTGCTCCTTGAACTGCGCGGCGCGGCGGATATCGTCCTTGTAGAAGCTGTTGCCGCCGTCGATCACGACATCGTCGCGGCCGAGCAGCTTGCTCAGATCGCCGAGCGTGTCTTCGGTGATCTTGCCCGCGGGCAGCATCAGCCACACGACGCGCGGCGCTTCCAGTTTCGCGACCAGTTCGCCGAGATCCTTCGCGCCCGCCGCGCCTTCCTTGACGAGCGCGTCGGTTGCATCCGGCGAGTGGTCGTACACCACGCACTGATGCCCGCCCCGCATGAGCCTGCGTCCGATGTTGCCGCCCATGCGCCCCAGTCCTACGATGCCGATCTGCATGATGGAATCACTCCTTGCCGTTGTTTTTCACGCGTTCGATCTGTTTCTTCGCGGCCTCGTAGACCTTTTCCGGCGTAAAGCCGAACTTGGTCTTGAGCGCCTTCAGCGGCGCGGACGCGCCGAACGTATGCATGACGATCTGCGAACCGAGACGCCCCGTGTAACGGTCCCAGCCGAGCGTCGCGGCCTGCTCGACGGACACGCGCGCGTGCACGCCGGACGGCAGCACCGATTCCTTGTACGCCTCGTCTTGCTTCTCGAAGATATCCCACGACGGCATCGACACGACGCGCGCCGCGATGCCTTCGCTCTTCAACTTTTCGTACACCTCGATACACAGCGACACTTCGCTGCCCGTCGCCATCAGGATGACTTCGGGCTTCTTGCCGCCGTCGGCATCGGCGAGCACGTAGGCGCCGCGACGCGTGCCTTCCGCCGATGCGTACTTCTTGCGATCGAAGGTCGGCAGCGGCTGACGCGTCAGCACGATGCACGACGGCTCCTTGTTATACGACAGCGCGACGCGCCACGATTCGCCGACTTCGTTGGCATCGGCGGGACGCAGCAGCGTGAGGCCCGGCACCGCGCGCAATGCGGCGAGCTGTTCGATAGGCTGATGCGTCGGACCATCTTCGCCCACGCCGATGGAATCGTGCGTGAAGACGTAGACGACGGGCACTTCCATGATCGCCGAGAGCCGAATCGGCGGCTTCATATAGTCGCTGAAAATCAGGAACGTCGATGCATACGCGCGCATGTTCGAGAGCGCCATGCCATTCGCGACCGAACCCATGCCGTGCTCGCGAATGCCAAAGTGCAGATTGCGGCCGGCGTAGTTGTCGGCTTCGAAACTGCCCGCGCCGTCGAACTTCAGATTCGTTTTCGTCGACGGCGACAAGTCCGCCGCGCCGCCGATCAGCCAGGGAATGCGCTGCGCGAGCGCGTTGAGCACCTTGCCCGACGAATCGCGCGTGGCGAGGCCTTTCTCGTCGGCTTCGAAAGTGGGAATCGCGCTTTCCCAGCCTTCGGGCAGCTTCGTGGCGAACATTTCCGATGCTTGCTTCGCGAGATCGGGATTCGACTTTTCGTAAGCCTTGAAGCGCTCGACCCATTCGGCGTGCAGCTTTTTGCCGCGCGCGCCGAAGCCATCGGCAAAGTGCTGCATCACGCCGTCGGGCACGTAGAACTGCTTGTCTTCCGGCCAGCCGTAGAACTTCTTCGCGGCCTTGACTTCGTCTTCGCCGAGCGCTTTGCCGTGCGCGCTCGCGGTGTCCTGCTTGTTCGGCGCGCCCCAGCCGATGATGCTCTTCACCACGATCAGCGTCGGCTTGTCGTTGAACGACTTGGCCTTGTTGATGGCGGCTTCGAGTTCGTCGGCGTTGTTGACGTCGTTCACATGCAGCGTGTTCCAGTTGTAGCCGTGGAAACGCGCCTCGACGTCGTCGCTATAAGCCAAGTCCGTGTGGCCTTCGATCGTCACGCGATTGCTGTCGTAAATCCAGATCAGATTCGACAGCTTCAGATGCCCCGCCAGCGACGCCGCTTCGTGCGATACGCCTTCCATCATGCAGCCGTCGCCGCATAGCGCGTAGACGCGGTAGTCGAACAGCGTGTCGCCGCCCTGGTTGAAGTGCGCTTCCTTCCAGCGCGCCGCCATCGCCATGCCGACGCTGTTGCCGAGACCTTGCCCGAGCGGTCCGGTCGTCGTTTCGACGCCGGTCGTCATGCGATATTCCGGATGCCCCGGCGTCTTGCTGTCGAGCTGGCGAAAGCTCTTGATATCGTCGAGCGATACGGCGGCCTTGCCGGTCGGCTTGCCGTGTTCGTCGACTTCCTTGACGCCGGTGAGGAACAGCGTCGAATACAGCAGCATCGACGCATGCCCGACCGACAGCACGAAGCAGTCGCGATTCGGCCACAAGGGCGCGTCGGGATCGTAGCGGAGATGGTTCTGGAACAGATGGAACGCGACCGGCGCGAGCGCCATCGGCGTGCCGGGGTGGCCGGAGTTGGCCTTCTGCACGGCGTCCATCGAAAGCGTGCGGATGGTGTCGATCGTCAGGCGATCGAGATCTTTTGCTTGTGTTGCTTCAGACATGAGCGACGACTCCTTTGCGAAGAGCGCGCTGGGTACGGGAGGCGCCGCAGCGGGCAACCAGGACCATCGAGCAAATGCGGTGCCTCGTGCAGGCTGGCGCCGCATTCGCGTGTGATGCAGAGACGGTGTGCGCGTCGCGGGCCTCGAACGAGGGCCACGGCGGCGTAAAGAAGCTTCGGTTGGGCACGACCGTGCCAGGATAGTTCAAACCTCGGGCCGTCCGTCCGCGCGAGCATCCATGCTGACACAAACGCGGCGCTTGCGCCCCGCACGCGCCCAAATCCCTGTCGCGGCAGGCATTTTTTCGCAGCGCGCGCAGATTCCTTCGGCCAGCTTACGGCGCGGGATTCGGCTGGAGTTCGTGCAGCGCGTCGATCTCGGCGAGGATTTCATCGGACAGTTCGATGTCTACGCTGTCAATGTTTTCCTTCAGTTGCGGCATCGTCGTCGCGCCGATCAGGTTGCTGGTCGTAAACGGCCGGCTGTTGACGAAGGCGAGCGCGAATTGCGCCGGCGTCAGGCCATGCCGTTTGGCGAGTTCGACGTAACGCGTGATCGCGGCGACCGAGTGCGGCTTGCTGTAGCGCGCGAAGCGTTCGAACAGCGTGATGCGCGCGCCCGCCGGACGCGCGCCGCCTTCGTACTTGCCCGACAGCCAGCCGAAGGCGAGCGGCGAATACGCGAGTAGCCCGACGCCTTCCTTGTGCGTGAATTCCGACAGCCCCGTCTCGAACGTGCGATTCACGAGGCTATACGGATTCTGAATGCTGACGATTTTCGGCAACCCCGCTTTCTCCGCCGCGCGCAGAAACTGCGCGACGCCCCAGGGCGTTTCGTTCGATACGCCGATGTGACGAATCTTGCCCGCCTTCACCAGTTCGCCGAGCGCGGCCAGCGTTTCCTCGATGGGCACCGTGTATTCGTCGTCAATATACGGATAACCGGGGCGGCACGAATGTCATCGTGCTGCGATCGGGCCAGTGCAATTGATACAGATCGACGTAATCCGTCTGCAGGCGCTGCAGGCTGGTATCGATCGCCGAAAAGAGGTTCTTGCGATCGAACTGGTTCTCCGCGCCGCGAATATGCCGCGGATTGTGCGGCTGTCGCGCCAGCCCGGCGATCTTCGTCGCCAGCACGATCTCCGCGCGCTTGCCCGGATTCTTCGCGAGCCAGGTGCCGATGTACTGCTCCGTGAGGCCCTGTGTTTCCGGACGCGGCGGCACCGGATACATCTCGGCGGCATCGATCAGATTGACGCCTTGCGCGAGCGCATAGGTAATCTGCTCGTGCGCCTCGGCTTCGGTGTTCTGCTCGCCCCAGGTCATGGTGCCCAGCCCGATTAGGCTGACGTCGACACCCGAATCTCCGAGTTTGCGAAACTTCATCGTAGGTTCCCTCTTGTTGGCGTTGTGTGTGTTGCTTGTCGGCGCTTTGTACGGCGAGCGCGTGCAAAGCGCGCGGGCAGTCGCAAAACCTACCATAGCGGCGCGAGACCTGCTCTCGCGGCTAGAATGACGCCCTGCCCACCAGCGTTCCGGAGTTCCCGCCGATGCTGTCCGCCGCCGGTTCCAACGACACTTCCCGCGAACAGAAAGGCGCGTCGCTGATCATCACGCTGGTCGCGGCGACCTTCTTCATGGAGAACCTCGACGGCACCATCATCGCGACCGCGCTGCCGCAGATGGCGCATTCCTTCGGCGTGCATCCCGCCGACATGAGCCTCGGCATCACCGTGTATCTGCTGACGCTCGCCGTGTTCATCCCGATTTCCGGATGGGCCGCCGACCGCTTCGGCCTGCGCACGGTGTTCGGCAGCGCGATCGCCGTGTTCACGGCCGCCTCCGTGCTGTGCGCGACCACCACGACGCTGCCCGCCTTCGCCGCCGCGCGCGTGCTGCAAGGCATCGGCGGCGCGATGATGGTGCCGGTCGGCCGCCTCGCCGTGCTGCGCGCGACGAAAAAGGACGACCTGATGCGGGCGATTGCGATCATCACCTGGCCCGGGCTGGTCGCGCCGGTGATCGGGCCGCCGCTGGGCGGATTCATCACGACCTATTCGTCGTGGCGATGGATTTTCTATCTCAACGTGCCGCTCGGCATCGTCGGGCTGCTGCTGACGCTGCGCTATATCGACAACGTGCGCGAAGATACGCAACGCCGCTTCGATCTGCCCGGTTTCGCGCTGTGCGGCATCGCCTGCACGACGCTGCTCTACGCGATGGAACTGGTCGGCCGCACCGACGCCGATTGGCCAATGATCGGCGCGCTGGTGGCAGTGGGCGCGGTGGCAAGCGTCGCGTCGTACTGGCATTTGCGGCGCGCGGCGCAGCCGGTGGTCGATCTGTCGGCGCTGAAGGTGAAAACCTTCGCCGTCGCGATGGGCGGCGGCTCGCTGTTTCGCATCGCGATCAGCGCCGCGCCGTTCCTGCTGCCGCTGATGTTCCAGGTCGGCTTCGGCATGAACGCGTTCGAATCCGGGCTGCTGACGCTCGCGGTCTTCGCCGGCAATCTGTCGATGAAACTGATCACCACACAGGTGATGCGGCGTTTCGGCTTCCGGCCAGTGCTGATCGTCAACGGCGTGCTGGCGGCGTTATCGCTCGCCGCGATGAGTCTCCTCACGCCATCGACGCCAAAATTCGCGATCGCCGTCGTGCTGTTCGCGAGCGGCCTGTCGCGCTCGCTGCAATTCACCGCGCTCAACACGCTGAGCTTCGCCGATGTCCCGAAGACGCAGATGAGCGGCGCGTCCGCGCTCTCCAGCACGCTCTTTCAAATGACGATGGGCGTGGGCGTCGCGGTCGGCGCGATCGCGTTGCGGTTCGGCGAATGGCTGCACGGGCACGACGCGCATTCCATCGGCCCGGAGGATTTCAGCGTCGCGTTCCTGATCGTGGCGCTGGTCGGGCTGCTCGGCGTGGCCAACCTGTTCGGGCTCGCGCGCGACGCGGGCGCGCTGGTCTCGGAGCATCGCAAGGAAAAGGCGTAGTTTTTTGCGGCGGCAATTTAAGTTTTGCGCGCGTTCGGCCGTTAACGCTGGTATGAACACGCACAGCCTCGATTCGATCGCCGCCCTCAGCGAGGCGATCGCCGCCATCCGCCACGCGCGCGGCCTGAAGAACCCGGACGATCTGCCGCAAGGATCGCCCGAGTGGAAAGCCGCCAGCGACGCGTTCGCCGAAGACTTCATCCGCGGTCTCGACGGCGAGCCGTCGGTGCGCGCCTGGTGGTCGCTCTGAACCTTCCCCGCCTGTAAGTCATCGGAAAGGGCGTGCTTCAGCGCGCCCTTTTTGCATTCGCCGCACTTTCGGCGAATCTCCCGGCATCGGTAAATTCGGGACGGACGAGCGAACGCTCCTTCCCCGAAACATCGCCCGCGCGAGTCAACTTTTGCTTTTTCGGTGAACGTTTGCGCGCCTCTATCAAGTCGCCCGCCGTCGTGCCGAAATCTGACATATCGCCAAAATCAATCCGGGAGTTGCCAGTGAAGTGGGCAATGTCTTTACTCGCGTCCATCGCGATCGTCGCCGTGACGGGCTGTGCGCAAATGCCTGCGCAACCTGCCGCGTCGGCCGACAAGCCGCCGGTCGCGGCCAGCATCATCAGCTTCGAAATTCCCGCTGACGTGCTCGGCGCGCGCGATCCGCAACTCGCCGCCGTGCTCGCCAAGGCCGGCGCGCTCGCCGCCGCGCAAAAAACGCCGACCACGATTCTCGTGACCGCGCTCGCGCAAGACCTGCCGTACATCAATCAGGCGATCTGGAAAGGCGTGCCCGCGCGCCATGCCGTCAAGCTGAGCCTGGAAAACCTGACCGCCGGCGCGCTTCAGCCGTACAGCGTGTCGATCAAACCGACGCAGGGAGGCTGACCGCATGCGCGCCCTCATCCTCTGCACGATGCTGTTCCTCTCGACGCACGCCTTCGCGGGCGCGCTCGACGTCACCGCGCCTGCGACCACGCAAGTGTTCGCCGCGACGATGCCCGCTTCCGCCAAGGTCTATCCGCCGCTGCCGACGCTCGCGATGCTGCCGCCCTCCACCAGCGAAGACGACGATGCGCCGCTCGCAAAAACGTCGTCGAAGAAGTCGAAGAAAGTGCGCCGCGTTGTCGATTGCCGATGCAGCGCGCCCGAGCCGCGCCTCGTCGTATCGGACGAATCGCGCACTTATCTGAAGGATGTCGATTCGCGGCTCGACGCCGCGCTCGCCCGCTGACCGCTTTCGCACAAGGAGTCCGCTGATGCTTCACCCGACACGCCGATCGTTCGTGGCCGCCGTGGCGCTGAGCCTGTCGCTCGCGTCGATTGCCGCGCACGCCGACGATTGCTTCGAGCAGGCCGGCGCTTATCAGGGCGTCAATCCGCTGGTGCTGCGCGCCGTGGCGTGGCGCGAATCGAAAGGCGATGCCGCCGCGATCAATCACAACGCCAACGGCTCGATCGATATCGGTCAGTTGCAGATCAACTCGATCCACTTTTCCGATCTGAAGCGCGAAGGCATACCGCATCGCGCGCTGATGGATCCGTGCGTGAACGTGTTCGTCGCCGCGTGGCTGATGAAGCAGAAGATGGTGAAGTACGGCAATACGTGGCGCGCGATCGGCGCGTATCACTCGGAATCGCCCAAGCAGCGCGATGCTTACGCGCGCAGCATCCAGCAGATTCTGGTCAGCTGGGGCGAGCCGCGTCCCGCGATGTAAGCGCGGGACGCGGCTCGCCTTAAAGCTGCATCATGCCGCCGTCGATCACGATTTCCGTGCCGACGATAAACCCCGATTCCGGCGATGCCAGATGCAGCACCGTCGCCGCAACTTCATCGGCCCGGCCGAAGCGGCCGATCGGAATTTGCGCGAGCAGTTGCGCGGCGGTTTCATCGTCGAGACCGAGCTTGTCGTGCAGTGGCGTCGTGACCGGGCCGGGACTGACCACATTCACGCGCACGCCGCGCGGCAGCAATTCCGCCGACAAGGTTTTCGCGAACGACACGAACGCCGCCTTGCTCGCCGCGTAGATCGACGACATCGGCATGCCGATATGCGCGTTGATCGACCCGTTCAGCACGATCGACGCGCCCTTGTTCAGCAGCGGCAACAGCGACTGAATCTGGAAGTACGGCCCCTTCACGTTGATCGCGAACGTCTCGTCCCACGCGTTTTCGGTGATGTCGGCGAACGGCCCGAACGTGGCGATGCCCGCGTTGACGAACACCGCATCGAGCGTGATGTGCTCGTTGCTCAGACGTTGCGCCAGTTCGCGCGCCGCCGCCACGGTGCCGGCGACATTGCGAATCGCCAGCGCCTTCGCGCCCAGCGTGGCGCGCGCCTTTTCGAGCGATGCCTCGTCGCGGCCCGTGATGACGACGCGCGCGCCATCGTTTGCAAACGCCTGCGCCGTTGCGAGACCGATGCCGCTATTGCTGCCGGTGACCAGAACTGTCTTGCCTTCGAAGCGATTCATGACGTTCTCCTTGTGAACGTTGATCAGTGTGAAGGCAGTATGGATCGGCGTTCGCGCCTTGCCGTACGAGGTTTTCGATCGAAACGTGCGAAATCGTCGAACGTGTTGCGTCAGCGATCGTTGGCCATGCCTTTCAGACGATCGTTGCCGGCATCGCGGGCGGCATCGGCGGTGGCGAAGTTTTCCTCGGAGACCATTGCGCGTCGGACCTCGCGCGATTCGAAATCGACCAGCGCCATCACCCAGACGAACCCGCCGGATTGCTCCGCGGTCGTGACGAAAGCCTTCAGATTGCCCTCATTCGACGATGCCATGCTGACCTCCTCGCTCGTTGATATGCGCCATGCGGCGCGAACTAATGCTAAGCCTCGAAATCGAGCCCGCCGACGAGTACCGTCGCCTCGGCCTGCGAACGCGAGATGAGATCGATCTCGCGCACGCCTTCCCAGGCCCTGAGCTTCGCGCCGATCGATTCGAGATATCGCAGAAAACGCGCCTCCCCGTCGGGACGCAACAAACGGACGATTTCGTCGTCGTCCCAGGTCAGGAAGACGTTCAGATCGAAGGGATAACGGCTGCCGCGCTCGCCGATGCCATGACGCGCCGCGCTCGCATGCAGCCGCGTCGGCAGCAGCAGATTTTCAAACGGCACGAACTCGACGCGAACGCCGCGATCCAGCACGCGCGCGACTTCCGCGACGATGCGCGGCATGAATTCGGTCTCGAAGCGCAGCGCCTGTTCGCGATTCAATGCGTCCTCCGTGACACGTGACCGGACGAGCCGGATGCGTCAGACAGGCGGCAAATCTTCCAGCGATTTCTCGATCTGCCCGTCCTGCACGCGCGCCTCGATGCCGACATGCCCGTTCGCATACGGCAGCGCGGTGACTTTCGGCCCGAGAAAAGTTCGTCCGCCCAGCGTGAAGAGCGTGCGGACTTCTTCGCCGCGCTTGATGACATCGACGACCTGATGCACGTCCACGATGGTCGTGGGCGCGGTCCAGTCGTTGGTGGATTGATCGAAGCTGCCCCAGCGCACACTGGTCACACGATCGTTGACCCAGCGCACGCCGTCGATCGCCAAAGTAGCCATGACTGCCTCCGTTTGCGTCGGACGGGGTGAGAAATTAATGCTAGCACGGTGCGGATGAGGCGACGTGGGGTCGTATCGGGGCAGTTTCGGGCACGCCGCTAGGCCGTTCATGGATGAGGATGTGGCTTGGCCTGCTACGGTAAAATCGCGAATTGGCTGTATTACGATGCCCGTCCCTTTTCTTATCGCCGCCGTTCGCCTATGTCCGCCGTCTCTCCCGCCGTTTCGACCATCAGCCCGCGCCGCGTGTCCGTTGCACCGATGATGGACTGGACCGATCGCCATTGCCGTTCGTTGCATCGGCTGGTGTCGCGTCATACGTGGCTGTACACCGAAATGGTCACCACCGGCGCGTTGCTGTACGGCGATGTCGCGCGGCATCTGGCGTTCACGCCCGCCGAAGCGCCGGTCGCGCTGCAACTAGGCGGCAGCGAACCGGCCGATCTCGCCAAGAGCGCGAAGCTCGGCGAGCAATGGGGCTATGACGAGATCAACCTGAATTGCGGATGCCCGTCCGAGCGCGTGCAGCGCGGCGCATTCGGCGCGTGCCTGATGAAAGAGCCGGCGCTCGTCGCCGATTGCGTGAAGGCGATGCGCGACGCAGTGTCGATTCCGGTGACGGTGAAGCATCGCATCGGCGTGGATGCCGTGGAAGAGTACGAGTTCGTGCGCGATTTCGTCGGCACGGTGGCGGACGCGGGCTGCGACGTGTTTATCGTGCACGCGCGCAACGCGATTCTCAAAGGTCTGAGCCCGAAGGAAAATCGCGAAATTCCGCCGCTCAAGTACGAATATGCGTATCGGCTGAAGCAGGATTTTCCGCATCTCGAGATTTCGATCAACGGCGGCATCAAGACGCTGGACGAAGTGGAAGAACATCTGAAGCACGTCGATGGCGTGATGCTCGGACGCGAGGCGTATCACAACCCTTACGTGCTCGCGGGCGTGGATGCGCGTTTCTACGGCGCAGCCACGCCGATGCCCATGCACGAGGAAATCGAAACCGGCCTCATCGACTATGCGCGTGCCGAACTGGCGCGCGGCACCTACCTCGGCGCGGTTACGCGGCATGCGCTCGGGCTGTATCGCGGTGTGGCGGGTGCGCGGGGCTGGCGGCGCGTGCTGTCGGACAACAAGCGGCTGTCGACCGGCGATCTGTCCGCTTTCGACGAAGCGCGCACTTATCTGCGCGACGCGCTCGAAACGGTGGAATCGTAAGCGCGCGATTTATGTCCGCGAAAAAGGATGCTCGAAAGGACTAGGCAAGCGCAATTTTAGTTCGTATAATTTCAATTTTTCGTTGAACAAGCTTTCCGAAGCGAGTTCAGGCAGAAGCAAGTTGTTCCAGTGGTGGCTGTAGCTCAGTTGGTAGAGTCCAGGATTGTGATTCCTGTCGTCGTGGGTTCGAGTCCCATCAGCCACCCCAGCAGAATTTCGAACGGCACTGTGCAAAACGCAGTGCCGTTTTTGCTTTGAAGCATCATTTTCGCTTCGGCATTCACGAATCTTGCGCCGCGTAATAAGTCATTCTTTGAGACCGCGTGCCATCGACTGGCGCGCCTCATACGCGGAGACGAATCATGTCGAAGAAACTCATCGCGGCCTGCGCGCTTTTTTGCGCCACGCTCGCCGCTCACGCACAAACCGGCAAGCCCGACGACGGCGCATCGATGGTCAAGCCGCCGCCATCGTCCGGCGCGCCGTCCGCGAATGGCGCCCGTCCGAGCAGCCCCGACGACATGCCCGTGAAGCGTCCCACCGCGCCGCCCGGCAGCGATCGCATGCTGCATAACAATCCTGCGAGCGACGCCATCGCGAAGTAGCAGCACGCACGGCTCACGCCACCCGAAACCCGCGCAAATCGCGCCCGAATGCCCGGGCGCGGCCACTATAATGGCGCACGTTTCGATCTTCGGAGAAAACCGCGCGTCACGCCAAGCGGTTCAGCCAATGCAAAAAGTCATTCTGCCGTCCGTCTCAGGTTTTCTCGCTGCACTGTTTTTCAGGGAATCCGCCCTCGCCTTGCTCCACGCGGCAGGCGTCATCGATCCGGCGGGATTTTCCACCGTTCCGTTTCTTCCGCTGGGCATTCCGGAATTCATCGCCAACGCGCTGTGGAGCGCGATCTTCGGCATTCTGATGGCGTGGCTGCTGCGCGTGTCGCCGGAGCATCGCGCGCCGTGGATCGGCTCGCTCGTGTTCGGCGGCATCGTGCTGACGGCGGTCGGCGCGTTCGTGATCGATCCGGCGCGCGGCATCTGGCCGAACGGCAATATGCTGCCGCGTCTCGCGCCGAACTTCATCGCCAATGCAATCTGGGGCTGGGGCGCGCTCGTGTTCATGCGCGCCTTCATGGCGGGCAGCGACGCAGAGTAAACGAAAAGACGAAGCGAAGCGCTTCGTCTCCGCGCTGTCAGTCCTTCAGCAACCGCAGCGGATGCGTCGCCAGCGTCCACGCGCTTTCGAACATGCGCTCGACATCGGCCGAACCGACTTCCTCGGCCCGCGCGATCTTCCACGCCGGCTGATTGTCCTTGTCGACGATGCGCGCGCGAATCCCCTCCACCACGTCGCCGCGACCGAACGTCGTGCGCGTCAGATCGAGATCGCGGCGCAGCGTTTCGGCCATCGTCGAGAACTTGGCGCGGTCGACTTGCTGCAGCGACACATCGACCGATAACGGCGAGCGCTCGCGCAATTCCAGCGCCGTGCGCTCGGCCCACTCGCTGGTGTCGCGATCGAGCGAAGCCAGAATCGCCGCGCCGTTGCCGACCGCGAAGTGCTTGTCGATGGGCGTGCGCGCCAGCGCGAACTCGCAGCGATCCAGCGTCGGCTGGACCTTGAACTTCTGCGTTTCGCGCTCGATGAAGCGCACGATATCCACGCCGTCCATGAAGCGCTGATGCCGCAAGTCCTCGATCAGGCCCGGCAGCGCGCCATCGTCGAGATAGGCGTCGGCCATGCGCGCGTAGAGCGCGTCGGCGGCGCTCATGATCGAACCGGTCGCCGCCAGATAACGGCCAATCGCGCCCGGCGCGCGCGCCAGGAACCAGCTCACGCCAACGTCCGGAAACAGCCCGATGCGCGTCTCCGGCATTGCCATCTTGGTCGTCTGCGTGACGATCCGCAGGCCGCCCGTATGATGCGCGCCCTGCGAAATGCCCATGCCGCCGCCCATCGTCACGCCGTTCATCACCGCGATATACGGCTTCGGGAACGTGAAAATGGTGTGATTGAGCTTGTATTCGTCGGTGAAGAACGAGTCGATCGCGTCGCGGTCGCCGGCCTTCGCCGATTCGTACAGAAAACGGATGTCGCCGCCCGCGCAGAACGCATGCGCGTGCGGGCTGTACACCACGACCGCGCGGATCGCGTGATCATGGCGCCAGGCGCGCAGGGCCTCGCTGATCGAGCGCAGCATCGGCGGGGTCAAGGCATTGAGCGCCTTCGGACGATCGAGAGCAATGAAGCCGATGCCGTTGGCGGTGTCGATACGGATATCTTCGGTGGTCATCGTGTCTGGTTGAGGGTCGGTTCGCGGTTTCGCCCGTTTCTCATCGAATGCTCGCTTCATGCCGATGGACACGTCCTGCCTGCCCTACGCGCACTTGCGCACTTGCCTACGCTGCTGCGAAACCCTGCAAGGCATTGTCGGCACCGGCGATTTTGAAGTCAAACGCGAATTCGCGAATTCGATAGCGCGCATATCCGCGCCCCGACACCGAACTCAGACGATCAACTTGCTGTCGTCGTCCTGCTGCTGCGTTGCGCCGTAGAGCGGGTCATCCGACTCGCGCAGCACGACCGAAGCAAACACGATGCACAACGCCAACACCATCAGGCCGAGCGCGGCCCAGATGAGCCATAGCGCATTGGATTCGACGAGTGTATGCAGAAAGGAATGAAACATTGGCGACCCCGCGCGATTTTTATAATGGATGCCCGATAGAGCGAATGCCATCGAGCAAGGAGCGTGCCGTGCGAATCGCGTCGCAAGCGGCCGAGTAAACCTGAAGTGAGTCGATGGTACTCCGACTCGCCCCGATGCGTAAGGATATGTAACGCACAAGGAAAAAATAACGGCTCATGCGCGACCTTGCCGCTAGGTGGCTGCGTATCGCGTACAAGGAAGCTCTTACATCAGCGCGTGTAAGAGCGGTGAATGGCGTTCACGCCAGCACGCGGCCCGGCGGAAAATGGCCGCTTTTAAGCAGCACCGGCGAACCCTTGGTCACGCGCAAATGTTCGCGCGCCACGGCTTCGATTCGCGTGCGTCCCGCATCGAACGCGTTGATCCAGCCGGCGCGATCATAGGTCTCGGCGCCGAAATGATCCTCCAGCGCTTCGACGGAAATCGCGCACGGCACGCGCTGGCCATCGACGAGCGCGGCGAATTCCACGGTGAGATTGACGTCCCGATAAGCGGGCGCGTCCGGAAGAAAATCGATGTTCATGATGGCCTCATTGCACGGGCGCGTGGCCCGAATCCCGAAGCGCGTTCGACGCGGCGCGTGGACATTCGTTCGAGGGCGCGCGGCTTCGTCCGCGTGAATCGATGAGGCGGATATGGTACTCGCGCTGCCGTCCCGCGGTCCAGAACGCGATCAAACGGTCAGCACGTCTTCGGTGACGTCCACGACGAGCAGCGAACTCGCCAGCGGATCGGCGTAGTTGAAATCCAGATGCCGGCTCATTTCCCGCACGCGTTCGCAGATTCGGTCGCGCGCGGCTTCCGGCAATCCGGGATAGGCGCGCAGCACGCGCGCATCGAAACGATAATGCACGCCCCACGCGATATTGCCGGGATGATTCGCCACCCCGCCCGTGCGCCAGCTGACGAACAGCGCGGGCGTCGCTTCGTGGCCGATTTCCGCGACATCCGCGCCGCTGGGAAACAGGTCGATGAGACAGTTCGCGACGTCGTACAGCACGGCATGACGGAGTTGTGCGGGACGCATCATGGTCAGCCCGTCGCCCGCAGCAGGCGGTTATATTCGCGCGCGGATTCCTCGACGTAGCCGAGCGCTTCGCGTTCGGTCTGAAAGCGCCGCTCCGGACCGAGATCGACGAGCGCCTCGAAGCGATGCACGTCGTCCGGACCGCCCGGCGCGAGAATGACCGAGCCGACGTAGATCGGCGCGCCATCGCCCTCTTGCGACTGCACGAGCCGCGCCGACGTGCTGATGTAATACCCGCGATACGGTCCCGAGACTCTTTCTGCCATGCTCTCACCCTCCGTCTTGTTGGAACGCCCGCCGCGTTGCAAACGGTCGTTCATATTTATAAGGTGCGCTTTTCGGAAATTGGTTCAGCCTGCGCGAGCGTCCCCGCTACGGCGGCGACACGATTCCGTTCGCAAGGCGCGCGCCTGAATCGGCACGGTCACGAACGCTTACGTGTGGCGTAAGGCGCCTGTGGGACAATGCCCATCTCGAAAAAGTCGCGGCGTGCGATTCGAACCAGGCGTGCGCCTACCATCCGTATCCAGAGGTGAAGTTGAAGATGATGCAAGACGTTCGGCCCACGCGCCGATTTTCCATTCGTGCCGGGTTGCGCGTCGCGAGCTGCGGCGCGGCGGCGCTGGCGATTACGAGTCTGGGCGCGTGCGCGTCGTCGAACGATGCGTCGCTCATCAATCTGCCCGATGGCCAGACCGGATACGCCGTCAATTGCAGCGGCGCGGACGCAGGCTCCAGTTGGGCGAGTTGCTACGTGCTCGCCGGCAAGAAGTGCGGCGCGACGGGTTACGACATCGTCTCCAAGGACAACGAGGAAGGCGGTCCGACCGGCGGCGGCATCACCAACGTGATTTCGGCGAACGTGAAAAATCGCTCGATGATCGTGCGCTGCAAATAAGCCAAGCCAAGAGCGCGTCAGTGCGCGCTCATTTTCGAGAACGCGTTCAGCACCACGACGCCCGATACGATCAGTCCCATGCCGATGACAGCCGCAAGATCCGGCGTCTGCTTGAAGAAGAGCGTGATCAGCACGATGCCCGCGCCCGACCACACCGCATACACGATGCCCACCGGCAGCGTGCGCAGCGACAGCGACAGCGAGAGCGACAGCAGATAAAACGACACGCCATAGCCGACGACGACGACGGCCGCGGGAATCGCGCGCGTGAAGCCATCGAAGGCGCGCAGCGCGGAAGTCGCGATCACTTCCGCGACGATCGCAATGGCGAGTAGCACATAAGCTTGCGAACGCATCGGTTTGAATCCTCTTGTTGTCGTCCGGTTCGATTTTGCTGTGTCTAGCCGCGCGCCAGCGAAAGCGCGCCGAAGTCCTCGCCGCGCACGGCGCACAACGCTTCCACGACGAACTGATGATCGTCGCGCTGACGCAGGCCCGACACCGTCACCGAGCCGATCACGCCCGCGTTCGCCACGCGCAGCGGAAACGCGCCGCCGTGCGATGCGAACGCCGATGCATCGAGCCCGTACTTCTCCGCGAGCGTCGCGCCCGCCTGTTGCAGCGCCAATCCGATCGCATACGAGCTGCGATGGAAATGCGCGACCGTGTTCGCCTTGCGCTCGGCCCAGCGCGCGTTGTCGGGCGTGGTGGCATCGAGCGCGACGTGAAACAGCACGCGCCCGAATACGCGAATGTCGATCACGATGGCCGCATCGCGAGCGAGCGCCATTTCACGCAGTTGCGTGCCGAGTTGCCACGCTTCGTCGGCGTGGAATTGCGGGAACGTCAGCACCCGTTCCTGATGCGCGATGGTTTGCAGATCGTGAGCGATATCCATGAGTGCGTCTCCCTGAATGTCTCGATGCACATGCGTCGTCGCCGTTTGATTCTGACATGCGCGTGTGAAGGCGAAATGCCTGGCGCGGTCACGAACCGGATCAAAAGCGACGTGGTGACGAGTTGCGCTCGCGATGCGCACGACGCGCAAATGCAGCGGCAAGAAAGCAAAAAGCCCGGCTCGTTGTTGTGCGTGCCGGGCTTTTTGATTGAATACTTGACGGAAGACTGAACCGTTAATGGTTGCGGGGGTAGGATTTGAACCTACGACCTTCGGGTTATGAGCCCGACGAGCTGCCAGACTGCTCCACCCCGCGTCCGTCGAAGAAAAAATTATAAGTCATCGCTTACCCGGACGCAATGCCTGCTTTGGTTTTTTCCATGCACGCGTGCGAATCGTGCTGCGTCGAATGGTCTCTATAACCATGGGCATCGCGTAAAGCGACTTGGGCTGCGTGGCATAATCGGCCGTCTTCCAGGCACTTATTTTCAGGTATCGAACGCGGCATGTATTCCATGCGTCGAGGCATCGTGGGACGAGTCGGCGGGTTCGCGGCATTGTGCGCGATCCTGCTGCTTTCGCTCGCACCGCTCGCATCGCAACTGCTCGCGCATGCGCAAATCGATGCGCCGTTGTGCGCATCGAATGCGCGCGAGCATGGCGTGGTGTCGCACAAAGCGCACGATAAACACGACGCCATCGCGCAACTCGAAGCCTGCGGCTATTGCAATCTCGCCGCGCATGCATCGACGCCGTCTGTCATCGCGCACGCATCGGATCGTGCGGTTCACGCGCGCAATGCTTTCGTCGATATCGCGTTCATCGGTTCGCCGCGCATCGCGCCGCGCACGTACAGGCGCTCGCGGGCGCCGCCCTTCATCGTCGATCCGAAGCGTCTCACTCGCGCATCGACGCGCGATACGAAGAACACGCTCGCCGCGAGATCGATCGCGATATCGACCTCGCGCGAGCGAACCAGCACTCACGACATGAAAACAAGCACACTCGCCACGCGCGGCCTGCTCGCCGCCGTGCTTCTGGCCGCGGCGCAACTCGCCTCCGCTCACGCCATCCCGAAGGTCCAG
This sequence comes from Candidatus Burkholderia verschuerenii, assembly GCF_001189365.1. Lineage (GTDB taxonomy): Bacteria > Pseudomonadota > Gammaproteobacteria > Burkholderiales > Burkholderiaceae > Caballeronia > Caballeronia verschuerenii. Next base: position 53,067 of record NZ_LFJJ01000010.1, read on the forward strand.
CAACCCGGACCGGGCGCGAAAGTCAGCGCGCCGCACGAAGTCACCATCGAATTCACCGAAGCGCTCGAGCCCACGTTCAGCGCGATGTACGTGACGACCGAAAGCGGCACGCAGGTAACGACACACAAATCCACCATCGATCTCGACGACAAGAAGATGATGCGGGTGTCGCTGCCCGATCTTCAGCCGGGCGTCTACACGGTGCAATGGAAGGCCTTCGCCGCCGATGGCCATCGCACGCAAGGTCACTACAACTTCACGATCAAGTGAGACCACAATGAAAAAAATCGCTGTTCTGCTGGGCGTCGTCATCGGCGCGATGCTGCCGCCGGTCACTCACGCCGCCACGCTCGACGCACATGACTGCTGGGTCCGTGCGATGCCGCCGAGCCTGCTCTCGTCGGGTTACTTCGTCGTCTCGAATAACGGCGACAAGCCCGCGACGCTCACCGCCGCCAGTTCGCCCGCCTTCGGCATGACGATGATGCACAAGTCCGAAAACAAGGGTGGCACCGCGACGATGGAGATGGTTTCGTCCGTCGATGTCCCCGCGCACGGCGCGCTCGAATTCAAGCCGAAGAGCTACCACCTGATGATGGAACAGCCGCCGAAAGCGCTGCAGGTCGGCTCGACGATTCCGCTGCAACTCACCTTCGCCGATAAGTCCACGGTCGATCTGAAGTGCGCGGTGAAGTCGGCCGCGACGGTCGGCAACTAAGCGATTCGCATCACGCGACCGATAAAAAAGCCGCTCTTCGGAGCGGCCTTTTTGTGCGCCCAGCATGGGCGCACTCTTGCGGGTGCAAGTCGCGCGGCAAGTTGACCACAGCGAGCGAAGTGAAGCGCAACTGCGGAAGGGCGACCGACC
>NZ_LFJJ01000095.1 GCF_001189365.1 Candidatus Burkholderia verschuerenii
GCTAACCGAGGTAGGGCCGAATAACGATCTAAATGATGTCGTGTGCAAGGTCGTTTCGCAGATCATCTGCCGGTGGCCCAAACGGCCCTAAACCAGCCGCGTAGTGAGGCCGGAGTAAGCCGAAGTGGACCGTTACCAGGGTGGGCGAGAAAGCGGTGATCGCATGGGAACCAGCGCCCAGACACACGGCGCGAACACTCGCTACTGCTGTGCCAAGTCTAAATTCCTGTGCCGCGGCCGCTCAAGAAGGTGCTTAGGATCGGCCAAGCGGCTTTCTTTGGTTACTTTTTTTGCCGCCGCAAAGAAAGTGACCCCTCCGCCGGGGAGGCGGCTACTGCAAAAACCGCACGACAAGAGACCCATACCCCAAACCAAGCGCAAGAGCTCCCGCACAACACCCGACAAAGCACCACAAAAAAAACCCGCCTAAACTAACCCCCGCGCGCAAGCAAAAAAACCAGAGGATTGGGAAATATGCCAAATGCACTCCCCGACAAATTACTCCCGGGCGCACCCTACCCGCTCGGAGCCAATTGGGACGGACTAGGCGTCAACTTCGCGGTCTTTTCATCGAACGCACATCGCATCGAACTGTGCCTGTTCGACAGCACCGGCCGCAAGGAACTGATGCGTTTCGACTTGCCCGAATGCACCGACGAAATCTGGCACGGCTATCTGCCAGGCGCGCATCCGGGCATCGTGTACGGCTTTCGCGCGCACGGTCCGTATCCAGCCGCAGCACGGACATCGCTTCAATCCGCATAAGCTGCTGCTCGACCCGTACGCGAAAAAGCTCGTCGGTCCGTGGCGATGGTCCGATGCCCTGTTCGGTTATCGCGTGCATTCGAATCGGCTCGACATGTCGCTGGATCGCCGCGACTCCGCGCCCGCGATGCCCAAATGCATCGTCACCGACGACGCCTTCGACTGGTCGCGCGACGTGCGTCCCGATGTGCCGTGGGGCGAAACCATCATCTACGAAACGCACGTGCGCGGTGCATCGATGTGTCGCGGCGATATTCGTCAGCATGAGCGCGGCTCGTTCGCCGCGCTGTCGTCGCCCTGGTTCATCGAGCATCTGCAGAAACTCGGCATTACCGCCGTCGAATTTTTGCCGGTGCACGCGTTTCTCAACGACCGCTTTCTCGTCGAACGCGGACTGCGCAATTACTGGGGCTACAATACGGCCGCGTTCTTCGCGCCGGAGCCGTCGTATCTGTCGACGCATCGCCTCAACGAAATGCGCATCGCCGTGCGGCAACTGCATGCGGCAGGCATCGAAGTGATTCTCGACGTCGTCACCACACCTGCGAAGGCAACGAACTCGGCCCGACCGTGTCATGGCGCGGGCTCGACAACGCGAGCTATTACCGCCTCATTCCCGGCGACGAGCGGCATTACATCAACGAGACCGGCTGCGGCAACACCGTGAACCTGTCGCATCCGCGCGTGCTGCAAATGTTGATGGACTCGCTGCGCTACTGGTGCACCGCGTTCAATATCGACGGCTTTCGTTTCGATCTCGGCGTGACGCTCGGGCGCGAAGGCCACGGCTTCGATCCCGGCTCCGGCTTCTTCGACGCTATTCGACAAGACCCCATTCTTTCGACGCGTAAGCTCATCTCCGAACCGTGGGACATCGGCCCCGATGGTTATCAGGTGGGCAATCATCCGCCGGGTTTCGCGGAATGGAACGACAAGTATCGCGACGGCGTGCGACGTTTCTGGCGCGGCGACGCCGGCATGCGGCCCGATCTCGCCGCGCGTCTGACGGGCTCGGCGGAATTGTTCAATCGGCACTTCAGAAAGCCGTGGGCATCGGTCAATTTCGTCGCGTCACATTACGGCTTCACATTGGCGGACGTGACCGCCTACACGCACAAACACAACGAGGCCAATCAGGAAGGCAATAACGACGGTCATAATGAAAACTGCAGCGCAAATTGGGGCGTGGAAGGCCCGACCGACGACCCCGCGATTCTCGATCTGCGCGAACGTCACGCGCGCTCGATGATCGCCACGACGCTGCTCTCGCTCGGCACGCCGATGATGCTCGGCGGCGACGAGTTCGGACGCACCCAGCGCGGCAACAACAACGCCTACTGTCAAGACAACGAAATCTCGTGGATCGACTGGGACGCCGCGCACACGCCAGCCAGACCATGACGGATTTCATCGCGCGCACGATCGCGCTGCGCAAAAAATACCCGGTGCTGCGCGAAACGCGCTTCCTTTACGGCGATCGCGAAGTGCTGCCGGGCCTCTACGACGTGAGTTGGTTCGACGAACGCGGCAATGCGCTGACCATTGAGGCATGGCAGGACCCCGAAGGCCGCGCGCTGACATTGCGAAGAGCAGGTCCCGGCCTGAACGGCGAAATCGATGTGATTCTCCTCATGTTCAACGCTTTCGCGCAAAGCTTGGCTTTCACGCCGCCCGCGCCGCACTTGGAATGGAATGTGCTCTTGGATAGCGCGGAACCGAATGCGGTCGAACATCCGCTGGTGGGCGGCGCCGAGCTCGAAGTCGCCGCGCACAGCATCGTGGTGCTGCTCGCGCAGCCGACCGGCGACGCCGACTGGCAAGCCGTCTGGATGGCGGGGCCGTATCAGGGGCCGCGTCTGCTCACGGCGCTGCCGCCCGACCCGGGAACGATGGTTCCGCATCGACCGCCCGAGATCGATCAGACGCAGTGAACGCAGTCACTATCCGCAGGCAACCCCATCCGGCTGGCTCGTCGAAACCGAACGGGAATTTCGCTGCACGCGCAGCATACAAGCACTCACATCGTCAGAACGTCCGATCGATCCGCACAAGCATCATCACGTGCATAGCCTGCCGTTCGGCGCGCATCTCACGGGCACGAAATGCGAGAACCCTCGCACGCGCTTTCGTTTCTGGGCGCCGTCGCGCGAGTCGCTGCAAGTGGAAGTTCAACGCAAGGGCAGCGACGCGCCCGAACTCGTCGATATGCAGCGCGCCGGCGACGGCTGGTTCGAAGCGGAAGTCGACGGCGGCGCGGGGATACTGTATCGTTATCGAATTGATAAAGATTTGGCCGTGCCCGATCCCGCTTCGCGCTTTCAGCCGCAAGACGTGCACGGCCCGAGCGAGGTGATCGATCCGCGCGCTTACGAATGGACGAACACGAACTGGCATGGCCGCCCGTGGGAAGAAACTGTGCTGTACGAGTTGCATGTCGGCACGATGGGCGGATACAAGGGCGTCACCGCGCGTCTTCCCGAACTCGGCGTCACCGCCATCGAACTGATGCCGCTCAACGATTTTTCCGGTACGCGCAATTGGGGTTACGACGGCGTGCTGCCCTACGCGCCCGACTCGTCGTACGGTCATCCCGACGAACTGAAGACGCTCGTCGACACCGCGCACGGTCTCGGCCTGATGGTCTTTCTCGATGTGGTCTACAACCACTTCGGCCCGGACGGAAACTATCTGAGCACCTATGCAAAGACATTTTTCCGCGAAGGCGTGAATACGCCGTGGGGTCCGGCAATCGATTTCGAGCGTCCGCAAGTGCGCGACTTCTTCTTCGATAACGCGTTGTACTGGCTCAACGAATATCGCTTCGACGGCTTACGCCTCGATGCGGTGCATGCCATCGACGATGACGAATGGCTGCGTCAACTGGCGGACCGCATTCGTTCGTCGGTGGAAGCGGGACGTCATGTGCATCTGGTGCTGGAAAACGAGCGCAACACGGCGAATCTGCTGGAAACGCATTTCGACGCGCAATGGAACGACGATTCGCACAACACGCTGCACGTGCTGCTGACGGGCGAGGACGAGAGCTACTACGGCGCGTATAGCGACAAGCCGATCGACAAGCTCGCGCGCATTCTCTCGGAAGGCTTCGCGTATCAGGGCGATCCGTCGCCGATCCACGATGGTGCGCCGCGCGGCGAATCGAGCGCGCATCTGCCGCCCACGTCCTTCGTGATGTTTTTGCAGAATCACGATCAGGTCGGCAATCGCGCAATGGGCGATCGTCTGCGCTCGCTGACCGACGACGAAGCGCTCTACGCCGCGACCGGCCTGTTGCTGCTGTCGCCGCAAATTCCGCTGCTGTTCATGGAAGAGCAATACGGTTCAACGCAGCCGTTCCTGTTCTTCACCGACTATCACGACGAACTTGCCGATGCCGTGCGCGAAGGCCGTCGTCGCGAGTTCGCGAAGTTTTCCGCTTTCACCGATGAAAAGAAGCGCGCGTCGATTCCCGATCCGAACAGCGTGAAGACCTTCGCGATGTCGTCGCCGCAAATCGGCGGCAAGCAGGACGAAGCCGATCGGCTCGCGTGGCTGCATTTTTATCGCTCGGCGCTAACGGTGCGCGCGAAGCTGATCGCGCCGCGTCTGCGTGGCACGAAGTCGCTCGGCGTCGATGTGCTCGGCGAGAAGGCGCTGATCGCGCGTTGGAAACTCGGCGACGGCGAGACGCTCAGCATCGCGCTCAATCTCGCTGCGCAGCCGGTCGCGCTGAAAGACGCGCCGCAAGGCAAGCTCGTGTTCGAGACGCCTGCGCGCGCCTGCGATCGCGCAAGCGACGGCGAACTCGGCGGCCACACGTTCCTCGCGTGGCTGACGGGCGAAGTGAACCAGTTCGCCATCGCCAACGACGCGCGCCGTTTCGAGCCGTCGCACGCGGGGGGAAACAGAACGTGAGCGCGACCACCACCAAAACGGGCGACGCCGCCACGCTGAGCCCGATCGAAGCACTCGCCGCGCGCGCCGGCTTCGAAGTCGAATGGCAAAACGCGCACAAGAAGATGCAGCGCGTGCCCGAAACCACGCTGCGCATCCTGCTGGAAAAGCTCGGGCTGCCGTGCGGCAACGCCACGCAGATCAAGCAGAGCATGGCCGCGATCGATGCCGAAACGACCGGCCGCAAGCTGCCGCCGCTGATCACGGCGGAAGTGGATCGCGCGATCGCGCTGCCGGTGTCGGCGGCGAAATCGGGCGCGCGCTATCGCATCGAGATGGAAAGCGGCGAAGTCATCGACGGACGATTCACGACGCCGAAGGGCGAAACCGCCCTGCTCTCGCCGATCTCGGAGCCGGGCTATCACACGCTCGTCATCAACGACCATCGCACGACGCTGGCCGTCGCGCCCACGCGCTGCTACACGATCGACGATGCCTGGCGCGCGCTGAACGATACCGACGAAAACGCGCCGCCGTTGTGGGGCGTCGCGGCACAAGTCTACGGACTGCGACGCGTGGGCGATGGCGGCATCGGCGATTTCACGGCGCTGGCGACGCTCGCGACACAAACCGCGCGGCGCGGCGGTCACGCGGTCGCCATCAGCCCGATGCACGCGATGTTCAGCGCCGAGCCGAACAAGTTCAGCCCGTATTCGCCGTCGTCGCGACTGTTCCTGAACATCGCGCATATCGATTTAGCGGCGGTGCTCGGTGCGCCCGCCGCGCGCGCGGCCATCGAAAAAGCCGGCGTGAAAAGCGAATTCGACGCGCTCGAAGCGCTGACGCTGATCGACTGGCCGCGCGCCATGACAGTGCGTCTCGCGATCCTGCGCGCGTTGTTCGAAACCTTCTCGAAAGATGAAGCATCGCCTTTGCACAAGGACTTTGCTTCGTTTGTCGAGGACGGCGGACGGCCGCTCGAAGATCACGCGCGCTTCGAGGCCTTGCAGGCTGAACAGATCGCCCGGCATGGCGATGGACACTGGCGCAACTGGCCCGACGAATTGCAGGACCCGCGCAGCGAGGCGGTGACGGCCTTCGCGGAAGCGCATCGCGACGAAGTGCGCTTTTATCTCTTCACGCAATGGCTCGCCGCCAAGGGACTCACGCACGCGCAGCACGCCGCGCGCGATGCCGGCATGGCCGTCGGCCTCGTCGCCGATCTCGCGGTCGGCTGCGACAGCGCGGGCAGTCATGCGTGGTCGTATCGCGAGGAAATGCTGACGGGCGTGTCGGTTGGCGCGCCGCCCGATCTTTTCAATCAGGCGGGTCAATCGTGGGGACTCACGACCTTTTCTCCCCGCGCAATGCGCACGCAAGGCTTTTCCGCGTTCATCGACATGCTGCGTTGCGCGTTCAAGTGCGCGGGCGGCGGCATCCGCATCGACCATATTCTGGGCTTGCGCCGCCTGTGGCTGGTGCCTGAAGGCGAAAGCGCGAAGGACGGCTCGTATCTGCGCTATCCGCTCGACGACCTGCTCCGTCTGATTTCGCTGGAATCGTGGCGGTATCGTGCGATCGTCGTCGGCGAAGATCTGGGCACCGTGCCGCCCGGTTTCACCGAGCGATTGCAGGAGCACGGATTGCTAGGCATCCGCGTATTGTGGTTCGAGCGTACGGAACAAGGCGATGGCTTCAAGCCGCCGCGCGACTGGGATGGCGGCGTCACGGCGACCACGACGACGCACGACCTGCCGACCGTCACCGGATGGTGGCGCGGCGAGGACATCGTGTGGCGTTCGAAAATCGGTCAGACGATGGCGCGCGCCGACGGTCGCGATGCGGTGGAAGTCGCGCTGGAAGAACGCGGCGAGGATCGCAGGCATTTGTGGCGCGCGTTTCAGGATGCGCAGATCGCGCCCGCCGATGTCGATGCTCCGGATATCGACCATGCGCCCGTGGACGAAGCGCTGGCCTTCGTGGCCGCGACGCCCGCGCCGCTCGTCACGTATCCGCTGGAAGATTTGCTGGCGCTGGTCGAGCAGCCGAATTTGCCCGGCTCCATCGACGAGCATCCGAACTGGCGCCGGCGTTTGACGAAACCCGTCGACGAGCTGTTTCTCGACGACGCCTTTTGTGATCGCTTGCAAGCGGTAGACGACGCGCGCAAGCGTTCAGGATAACCCAACAATACTGACTCGTCACGACAAGCGGACTCACCATGACCGTACCGCGTTCCACGCTCAGGTTCCAGCTTCACAAAGGCTTCACCTTGGACGATGCCGCCGCGCAAGTGGACTACCTCGCATCGCTCGGGGTGAGCCATGCCTATGCATCGCCGATCACGACCGCCACTTCGGGCTCCACGCACGGCTACGATGTAGTCGATTACGCGCGGGTCAATCCCGAGCTCGGCGGCGAAGAAGCCTTGCGCCGCTTCGTCGAGAAGCTGCGCGAACATGAGATGGGCCTGATCGTCGATATCGTGCCGAACCACATGGGCGTGGGCGGCGCGGAAAACGCATGGTGGCAAGACATACTCGAGTGGGGACGCCACGCGGCGCACGCGCATTTCTTCGACGTCGACTGGCATTCGCCCGATCCGGCGTTGCGCGGCAAGGTGCTCGCGCCGTTTCTCGGCGCGGCTTACGGCGAGGAATTGCAGGCGGGCAAGATCAAGCTCGCGTATCGCGCGGACGAAGGCCGCTTCGTCATCGAGTACTACTCGAACGTGTTTCCGGTCTGCCCGGTCGATTACCCCGCGGTGATGCAGGAAGCGCCCGAACTCGCGCAACGCTTCAGCGGCCTCACGACGCAACCCGCCGATCAACCCCGCGCCGCCGATGCCCGCACCGCGCTCGCGACCATCGCGCAGACCGAGGACGGCCAGGCCGCGATCGAGGCGATCCTCGCCGCGCACGCGCCTGATACGCCAACCGGGCGCGAGCGTCTGCATCGGCTGCTCGAACGTCAGCACTACCGGCTCGCGTGGTGGCGCACCGCCGCCGACGAAGTGAACTGGCGGCGCTTCTTCGACGTCAGCACGCTCGGCGGCGTGCGCGTGGAGCGGCCCGAAGTGTTCGAGGCATCGCATGCGCTGATTTTCCGGCTCTTCACCGAAGGACTGATCGACGGCGTGCGCGTCGATCACGTCGATGGCCTCGCGGAACCGCGCGAATACTCGCAACGTCTGCGCGCGCGGCTGGAGGAATTGCCGGCGCAACGTCCCGAAGCCTTGCGGCACGGCAATGGCCGCACGTACTTCGTCGTCGAGAAGATTCTCGCGCGCGGCGAACCCTTGCGGCGCGACTGGCAAGTGGACGGCACCACCGGCTACGACTTCATGAACGACGTCGGCGCGCTGCTGCACGATCCGGACGGCGCGCAACCGCTCGCGGCGCTGTGGGCGGAACTGACCGGCCGCAGCTCGAGTTTCGCGGAGGAAGCGCTGATCGCGCGTCGCAAGATCCTCGCGGAAAATCTCGCGGCGGAACTGGATCGCGTGACGCGCGCGCTGCATCGTTTCGCACGCGATGCGCAGACCACGCGCGATTTCACCTTCACGTCGATTCGTCGCGTGGTCACGGAACTGGTGGTGCATTTTCCGGTGTATCGCATCTATCCGGTCGGCGGCGTGCGCAGCGCGGAAGACGAGCGCTATTTCTCGCAGGCGCTGGACGCCGCGCGGGCATCGCTTGCGCGTGCCGATCATGTGGTGCTCGAACAGGTCGCGCAATGGCTCGGCGGCAAGCTGCCCGACGAAGCGCCGGCATCGCAGCCGGAACGTAGCGAACGTAGCGAACGCACCGAGTGCCCGCGCGATCGCACGGCGGACCGCAATCGCGATCGCAATCATGCGCAGGCGCCAGCGGGACAGAATCCGCCGCCGACAAGCGGATCGCAGCGTCGCGCCGCGCAGACGCTGTTCTCGCAACTGACATCGCCCGTTGCAGCGAAGGCTGTCGAAGACACCGCGTGTTATCGCTATGGCCGGCTGATCTCGCGCAACGAAGTCGGCGCGGACCCGGGCGAATTCTCGCTGTCCGTCGAGCAATTCCACGACGGCAATCAGGAGCGCTTCACGGCGTTTCCGCACGCGATGCTCTGCACCGCCACGCACGATCACAAGCGCGGCGAAGACGTGCGCGCGCGCATCGCCGCGTTAAGCCAGATTCCCGACGAATGGGCCGCGACGCTCAAACAATGGTCGACGCTCAACACGCCCTTGCGGCGCGGTCCCGAAGGCGGTCACGGCGAAACGATCACCAACGGTGACTGGTCGCCCGGTCCCGCTGCGGAGGCGATGCTCTATCAGACGCTGGTCGGCTGCTGGCCGCTCACGCTCGATCCGGACGATGCCGCCGGCGTGCACGAACTCGCGGAACGCGTCGCGCAATGGCAGTTGAAAGCGCTACGCGAAGCGAAGCTGCGCACGAGCTGGTTCGCGCCCGACGAAGCCTACGAGAACGCGTGCAAGGACTTTCTGTTCGATATCGTCGCGCCGCAGCGTCGCGAGGGCTTTCTGCGCGAGTTGTCGGCGTTCGTCGGCCGCATCGGGCCGCTCGGCGCGATGAACAGCCTGCAGCAGACCTTGCTACGGCTCACGTCGCCCGGCGTGCCCGATCTGTATCAGGGCACGGAGTTGTGGGATTTCAGCCTGGTCGATCCGGACAATCGCCGTCCGGTCGATTACGACCAGCGCCGCGAATGGCTCGCGGATATCGAAGCGAAAGGGCCGCCGTCCGAACAACTCGCGAACTGGCGCGACGGACGCGTGAAGCTCGCGATCGTGCGGCGCGCGCTGGCGTTGCGCAAGCATTGCGAGTCGCTATTCGCACAGGGCGATTACATTCCGTTGAAGGTCGAGGGCGAGCAGGCGAAGCATGTGATTGCGTACGCGCGTCATGCGGGCAGCGCCTATGCCGTCACGATCGCGACGCGCCTCGCCGCGCCGTTGCTCGATGCGACCAGCGACGTGCCGCTGGTCGATCCGCACAAGTGGGGCGATACGTCGATCGTGCTGCCCGAAGCGCTGCATTCGCGCGCGTTGTTCGACTGGTTGAGTCAGAACGCGCCGAAGGCGGAAGGCGCGCGCCTGCTGATTCGCGACGCGCTCGCCGTGATGCCCGTCGCGCTGCTGGTGGAAGAAGGCGTGCCGAAAGCTTGATCGGCCTTAATGCGCGGCCTCAATCCGCTTCTTCGAGGGCTTCCTCGCGAGGATAAACGCGCACCAGCACGATGCGCGGGCCCTTCATCTTCTTCACGACGATATCGAAACGGTCGAATTCGACGCGTTGTCCTTCGGTCGGCAGATCGCCGAGCGCGTTGATGACGAGTCCGCCGACCGATTCCGCGCGCCCTTCGTCGATATCGATGCCCAGCGCGCGCTCCAGCGACACCACCGGCAAGCTGCCCTTGCCCATCAGCGTGCCGTCGTCCATGCGCGACCAGTCGGCATCGCCCTGACGTAATTCGTCGTGAATCTGGCCGACCAGCGCGCCCAGCAGGTTATCCAGCGTGATGAAACCGATCGGCTTGAAACCCTTTCTGCCGACAATCGCGAAATGCGGCGCGCCCTTGCGAAAGCGCCGGAACAGTTCGAGCGCCGACAGATTCGGCGCGACGTATTGCACCGGTCGCACGTGACGCGACAGCTTGTCGATCTTGTCGGCCTCTTTCGACAGGCTGAAATTGAAGCCGCGCCCCGTTCGATCGCCCGCCAGCAGCAAGTCCTTCAGATGGATCATGCCGACCACGCGCTCGCCCGATGCATCGGCATACAGCGGATAACGCGAAAAACGGTGACGCGAGATCGTCGCGAGGTTGTCGCGCATCGGCAGGTCGTCGCGCAGGCCGACGAGTTCGTGCGCGGGCCGCATCAGGTCCGACACCGTCATGCGGCTGAAATCTAGCGAATGCGCAATGGTCTTCCACTCGTCCTCGTTATACGACGACGCGCCGCCCATATGCCGGCCGCGCAGAATCAGCTTGAGCTCGTCGGTCGAATAATGCGTGTCGTGGCCGTGCTCGCCCGACATGCCGAACAGACGCAGCACGAAATTCGCGCTCGAGTTCAGCACCCAGATGAACGGATACATCAGCCAGTAGAAGCCGTAGAGCGGCATGGCGAGCCACAGCCCGACCTGTTCCGAGCGGCGGATGGCCCACGACTTCGGCGCGAGTTCGCCGACGACGGACGATATGCAAAAAGGAGATGACGGAGAACGCGAAGAACAGCGAGATGGACTCGACCAGCTTCTCCGACTGAATGCCCAGCAGATCGAACAGCGGATGCAACAACGTGGCAAAAGCGGGCTCGCCGATCCAGCCGAGCCCGAGCGATGCCAGCGTAATGCCCAACTGACACGCGGACAGATAGGCATCGAGTTGCCCGTGCACCTTCGCGAGCAAGCGGCCCGGCAAGCCGTTCTTGCGCGCGATGGCCTGTACGCGCGTCGCCCGCAGTTTGACGAGTCCGAACTCCGCCGCGACGAAAAAACCGTTCAGGGCGACGAGCAACAATGCGCCGATGAGCGCGACAACCTGAGCCAAAGCAACTCTCTCTGAGAATGGAAAGCGTCAGTATATGGGCGACAGGCAATCGAAAGTCAATTTACATCGCGCTACATCCCTGCGACCGGAATACGCACCGACAGCGTGACTTCGCCGCCATCGACGATATCCGTGTGCTCGAACGCGCCGCCGTGCGCCTCCGACACGCGTTTGCACAGCGCCAGGCCCCACGCGATGCGGCCCGTTTCGCGCGGCTCCAGCGCCTGACGCCGCGAGAACGCCTCCAGCACGTGCGGCGACGCGGCATCCTTCAGCGCCTGCGCCGATGCCGTGAAACGCACGTCCGTGCGCCACATGTTGCCTTCGATATTGCTCGGCACGCTCACTTGCGCGTCGCGCGGGCTGGCTTCGGCGGCGAACGCCTGCATCAGCCACAAGGTCTGCATCAGACGTTCGGCGTCGCCTTCGACCTGTTCCTCGGCGAGCGGCGAATCGAGCGCGATGGTCACGCCACGCGCATTGGCCACGCCCGCGCGCGCCAGCGATGCGCTGCGCTCCAAAACCGGACGCACGGCCACCGGCGCGAGCTTGAGCGCGACCGCCTTGGTTTCGGCGCGCGTTGCGTCCACGGTTTGTTCGATCAGTTTCACCTGCTGCTCGACGCCCGAACGAATGCCCGTCAGCGCGCGTTGCGAGGCGGGATCGTTGGCGTCGACCTTGCGTTCGAGCACGTAGCCCCAGCTGTGGATCGCGTTGAGCGGACCGCGCAGATCGTGCGACACGATCGACAGCACGTGATCGCGCATGAACAGCGCGACCTCGGCCCGCAGATGCGCGATACGCGACGCCACTTCGTCGCTGCCGCCCGCGTTCGCGCATGGCGACACGATCAGCGTGACGGATTGCGGCCCCGGCAGCGCGAGCACGCTGAAGGTGCGCATCGTCTCGTCCTCGCCGATGACCACTTGCGCGCGACGCGTGCCGTTGCCGGCGAGCGCGGCATCGGCGGCCATGGCGAGCGCGGCGGCGAGCGGCGCGGTCTCGCCCAGCATGCGGCCCGTGAGGGATGACGGATCGACGTCGAATACGTGGGCGAAGACGGCATCGGCGGAGAGGCAGCGTTGCGCCGCATCCAGCACGAGCACGCCGTCATTTCCTGCCACGGACCCATCGCTGGACTGCGTGCCGGTATCGACCGAACCGGAAAAAGACGTGGTCACGATTTTGTATCCTTGCTTTTATTGAGGTTGCGGTTAATGGCTTCGGAATTCACGACACATGCTGCGGATCACGCGAAAATGTCGTGCGGGCAAACCCTGCAAGTCTTTGTGCAGGCCATTATATGTGACGGTTCGATCCTGATGCGCCGCGCGTGCCGGCAGGATCGCCGGGGCTTGGGCAAGCAAGCGTCATACTTGGCCGCCCGATCGTTCGGGGTTTCGGGCGAGTCGCGCGCATACCAGCGTTTCCCGGCAGATTCAAGAGCCGGGCGCTCGTCTGGCAAAGGTCTTGCGTGGGCCATCCCACTGAGCGTTCGTTTCAATTGCTTTTAAATGATTCATACAGAACGCCTCGCGTCACTGAGACGACGCTCGATCCGACACACGCGCTACGGGCCGCGACACGGTAGCCCGAATATGCGAACCTTCCTGGCCCGCGCCTGACGACGGGCCGCTCCCGCGACCAACACATCAAACGACGACCTCTGGTGCGTCATTCGTATTCAATCGCTCAAGCCGGGGAACCAGCGCTCGATGGCATCGTTCAGAAAGAACTTCACGATATTGATGACCCTGCAGGTGTCCACTTACGTGGCACCGCTGCTGACGCTGCCGTGGCTCGCGCGCGTGCTCGGTCCGAACGAATATGGACGGCTTTCCTTCGCGCTTGCCTTCACCGCGTACTTCATCACGCTGACGAACTTCAGCTTCTCGCTGACGGCGACGCCCAGGGTGTCCATCAATCGGGACGATCGCGCGATGCGCTCGCGCGTCTTCTGGGAAACGATGGCCGCGCAAAGCGTGCTGGCCGTCGCCGGTTTTCTGTTTCTGCTCGCGCTCACGTTCGCCGTGCCGCATCTCGCGGAAAATCGCGCACTGTTGTTGACGGGCTTCGGCATGGCGGTCGGCGCGATGCTGATCCCCACGTGGTATTTCCAGGGCATCGAGGATCTCGGTCCCATCAGCATTCTGGTGTTCGCGGGCCGCGCGCTGAGCGTCCCGGCGATGTATCTGTTCGTGCGTCATCGCGACGACGTCTATCACGCGATGCTCGTCAATGCGCTGGTGCCATTGCTGTCCGGTATCGCGATCTGTGCGTATCTCTACTTCAAACGCGAACTGGACTTCGTGCCGGTCTCGCTCAAGACCGCGTTGCATCGCCTGAAGGAAGGCTGGAGCGTGTTCATGGCGACGTCGCTCGTCGAGATTTATGCGTCGAGCAATATCGTGCTGCTGACGTTCATCTCGGGCAACGTCGCGGCCGGTTACTTCGCCGCGGGCGACAAGCTGATCCGCGCCGCGCTCGGCATGTTGCAGCCGCTTAAGACGGCCGCGTATCCGCGCGTGAGTTTCCTTATGCATCACGCGCGCGAAGACGCGTTTGCTTTCCTGCGCAAGATGTTCGTGCTGCAGGGAAGCATCGTCGCGTTCATCTCGGTGTGCATCTTTTTCGGCGCGCCGCTCGCGGTGAAGCTGCTGTATGGACCGCAGTTCGAACCGACCATCGACGTATTGCACTGGATGGCCTTCGTGCCGCTGATGTCCGGCCTCTCCGATCTGTTCGGCGTTCAGACCATGCTGCCGCTCGGCCTGAAGACCGCGTTCAGCCGCGTGCTGATCGCGTCGGCGGTGCTGAACTTCGGCTTGCTCGCGGTGCTCGCCAAGCTCTTCGGCGAACAGGGCGCGGCGGCGACGGTGCTGGTCGTCGAAGCATCGATCGCGGCGGCGATGGCATTCACGCTTCACCTCGAAGGCGTGCCGCTGCTCAAGCGTTCCATCACCACCGAAAGCGCGGGTTCGTGATCCCGGCGCGATTCGTGCATCACACTCGGCGCACGCAAGTCGATCTGCTCGGGAAAACTTAGGGATTTCTGTCGATTAGCTTAACGTCCTACTCGCAATCGAATCGCCTGTATGTGGCGTCGCGCACTGAAGCAAGTGCTTTGAGCGGCTAACGTATCGGTAGGATACCCTGTCTAACGATTCGACGAGCGATATCGTCTGACGAACGATCGATCGAAATGCGTGAACGTGTTGCCACGCGGCTTGTAAAGGCTCACGTCGACAGAATGCAGATAACGCAATCGTAAGTTCCATGCCCGGCGGTTCATCGCAGGCATTGAGTCTCTCGCCGCTTATGGCGCACACATGAAATGCCCGCTCCCGAGCTCCGCAACGCATTTGCTTACACGCGTGCAAGCCTCGGACGACGCGGCATGGTCCCTATCAATCTCCGATGGACGGCACACATGAGCCGGTTCATGCTGTTCATCGACGAGGCGCGCTGCCAAGGTGCCACCCAAGCACAGGAGACGGCTGGTGAAGTTGGGAATCTACTGCGACTCGGGGATCAACGGCGGTCACGAAGAGATGCTCAAGCGCTACATGCAAGCGCTCATCGCGAGCGCGGACATCGATACGCTTCATGTTCTCGTGTCACGGCTCAACGTCGAACTGTATCGGCATGTCGAAGCATTGGCGCACGCGCATCCGAAGGTCAGGCTGCACGCGCTTTCCTATACCGCCGAATCGATTCAGGGCGACATGATCGCGATAGCGCGCATGACGCGATCGACGGCGGCGTTGCTGCGCGCGCTGCAACTGCCCAAGCTGTTGATCGCGCAAGGCACGATCGCGTCCGGACTCGCGGGCTTGTTCGCCGCGCGGCTCGCCGGCGTGAAGGCGGTGACGTATCTGCCGCTGGTCGATGAAGCGCCCGTCAACGAAGGCGGCATCAAGACGATCAAGTGGCTGATCAAGCGCGCGTTGTATCGCCTGCCCGACGAATACGTCACGCTCAACGAACATCTGCGCGGCAAGCTCAATCGTCTCGCGCCCAACACGCTGACGACCACGCTCGAAAACTACGTCGACGATCGCTTCAATCATTCGGCGCTCGACAAGCACAACGCGCGCGTC
The DNA here is from genome assembly GCF_001189365.1 of Candidatus Burkholderia verschuerenii. GTDB lineage: Bacteria > Pseudomonadota > Gammaproteobacteria > Burkholderiales > Burkholderiaceae > Caballeronia > Caballeronia verschuerenii. Next base: position 15,312 of record NZ_LFJJ01000095.1, read on the forward strand.
ATGCTCGGCTTGCCGGATGACGGCAGACGCATCGTCGCGCATATCGGCCGCGTGAATTTTGCGCAGAAGCGTCAGGACTTTCTGATGGACGCGATCGAACGTCATGCAGGCGCGTTCAGCAATACGCTCGTGCTGATCGTCGGCGAAGGCGCGGACGCGCGGTCGCTGAAGGCGCGCATCGACGCGAGTCCGGTGTTGAGCGCGTGCGTGAAGATGACGGGGCCGCAAGTCGACGTGCTGCCGTACATCATCGCGAGCGATGTGCTCGTGCTGCCGTCCGCGTATGAAGGCGTGCCGCTCGTGATGATCGAATCGGTGCTCGCGGGACGGCCGATCGTGGCATCGCGCGTATCGGGTCTCGACGCTTACTTGCCGCCGAGCCTGCTGTTCCCCGCCGAAGATGCGAACGCGATGGTCGAACGCATCGTCGCCGCGCCCGATGTTCCGCTCGACGGCCTCACCCGCGCCTTCCGGCGACGCTTCTCGCGCGAAACCTTCGATGCGCAGGCGCAGCAAAGCGTCGCGCCCGCACGGACGTCGCGCGGCAAGCCGAGCCACGCCAAGCGCGAGCACTCCGACGCGCTGGTGAAAGTAGTCGGTGAAGTCAGCGCGCCGCCTGACCGCTTCCCGTCGACGAACTACAATATCGGTTTCGACTACCGGCACATGGCTTCATGGCCGGGCAACCAGGGAGCAACCCAACATGGCGATTGTCACGACCGATTCCGGCCTCAAATACGAAGACATCACGGAAGGCAGCGGCGCCGAAGCCGTCGCGGGCAAGACCGTCAGCGTACATTACACGGGCTGGCTGACCGACGGCCAGAAGTTCGATTCGAGCAAGGACCGCAACGACCCGTTCGCATTCGTGCTGGGCGGCGGCATGGTCATCAAGGGCTGGGACGAAGGCGTGCAGGGCATGAAGGTCGGCGGCATGCGTCGCCGACGATTCCGCCGCAACTCGGCTACGGCGCGCGCGGCGCGGGCGGCGTGATTCCGCCGAACGCCACGCTCGTGTTCGAAGTGGAACTGCTCGACGTTTGAGTCGCTCATCGCTCGCGATGAGCCACGTCCACACCATCCATCGTCCTTCCGTGACGCTGCGCCGCTATCAGGCGGTGTCGGCGACGGATCTGCAAGACTTCCATCAGATTGTGCTCGGCTTCGACGGCGCGATGGGCATGGCGGTGGACGGGCTCGAAGCGAGCATCGATGCGCGCCGCGCGTGGATCATCCCGGCGGGCGCATCGCACGATTACTGGGCCGAGGGCGAGAACCGGCAACTGGTGCTGGACTTGCCCGCGTCGTCGGTCGCGATACCGCGCCGTTTTTTCGAACGCGCGCGCACCGTCGAACTCGATGCCGGCATGACGCAACTCGTCGCGGATATCGCGCTGCGCGCGCATGCCGACGACCTCACGCTGCCCGGCCGTTTTTCGTGGCAAGCCGCCACGCATCTATGCAGCATCCTGATGGCCGACGCCGATCGCGAGCACGCGCTCGATCTCATGCGCGGACTCGACTTCGCGCGCATCGACCGCTGGCTGCGCGCGCATCTTTCCGAGCCGCTGCGTATCGCCGATCTCGCCGCGCATTGCGGCTTCGGCATGCGGCGCTTTCATCAGCTCTTCAACGAAGCGTTCGGCGAGACGCCGCATCGGTATCTGCATCGCTTGCGGCTGGATACGTCGCTGGCGTTGCTGGCCGATCCGCGCGCGACGCTGTCGGATGTCGCACTCGATGTCGGATTCGCCGATCAAAGCGCGTTCACGCATGCGTTCTCGAAGCGCTTCGGCGTGTCGCCGGGGCAATGGCGTTGCCGCGCCTAGACGTAGTAAAAAAGCCCGCACGTCCTATCGAACGAGCGGGCTTTCGAACAGCGCCGAAACGCCTTATTCCATCGACAACTGCAAGTGCAATTGCGAACGCGAAATGCCGCCTTCCTGCGCGTCGCTCGCCGCATCGCGATCCGATTGCGATTGCGATTGCGATTGCGATTGCGGTGCAAGACGCGCGCTCTCGATGCGATCAAGATAATCGGTCGTGATATCGCCCGTGATGTAGTTGCCGTCGAAGCACGATGCTTCGAACTCCTTGAGATTCGGATTGATGTCGCGAATCGCGCTCTTCAGGTCTTCGACATCCTGATAGACGAGATAATCCGCGCCGATCATGCGCGCCACTTCCTCGTCGCTGCGGCCGTGCGCCACCAGTTCGCCGCGCGTCGGCATGTCGATGCCGTACACGTTCGGGAACTTCACCGGCGGCGCGGCGGAGGCGAAGATCACCTTGTTCGCGCCTGCATCGCGCGCCATCTGCACGATCTCATGCGAAGTCGTGCCGCGCACGATGGAATCGTCGACGATCAGCACATTCTTGCCCTTGAACTCGATCGCCATTGCATTGAGCTTCTGACGCACCGACTTCTTGCGCACCGCCTGGCCCGGCATGATAAACGTGCGGCCCACATAGCGATTCTTGAAGAAGCCTTCGCGATACTCGACGCCGAGTTTCGCGGCGACCTGCATCGCCGCGGGACGCGACGAATCGGGAATCGGCATCACCACGTCAATCTCGACATCCGGCAGCACGCGTTTGATCTTCTCGGCGAGATAGTCGCCCATACGCAGACGCGCGTTGTAGACCGGCACGCCGTCAAGGCACGAATCCGGCCGCGCGAGATACACGAGTTCGAAAATGCACGGATTGAGCAGCGGCTTTTCCGCGCACTGATGGCTGTGCAGATTGCCGTCGCTGTCGATGAAAATCGCTTCGCCCGGTTCCACGTCGCGCACGAATTCGAAGCCGATGCCTTCGATCGCCACCGACTCCGACGCCACGATCCACTCCACGCCCGTCGACGTCTCAAGCTTGCCGAGCACGAGCGGACGAATGCCGAACGGATCGCGGAACGCGACCAGCCCGTAACCCGCGATCAGCGAGACGATCGCATACGAACCCTTCACTCGGCGATGCACGCCCGCGACGGCTTTCCACAGCGCGGCGGCATCGAGTTGCAGACCCGAGCTCGCGAGTTGCAATTCGTGCGCGAAGACGTTGAGCAGGACTTCCGTATCGGACGCGGTGTTGATGTGCCGCCGGTCGATGCGGAACATCTCGTCCTTCAATTGCTGCCAGTTGGTCAGATTGCCGTTGTGCGCGAGGATGATGCCGAACGGCGCGTTCACGTAGAACGGCTGCGCTTCTTCCTCGCTCGACGCGGAACCCGCCGTCGGATAACGCACCTGACCGATGCCCACATTGCCCGGCAGACTGCGCATGTTGCGCGTGCGGAACACGTCGCGCACCATGCCGTTGGCCTTGTGCATGTGGAAGATGTTGCCGTTCACCGTGGCGATCCCCGCCGCGTCCTGGCCGCGATGCTGCAGCAGGAGGAGGCTGTCATAGATCAGCTGGTTGACGGGGCTCTGCGAAACTACACCTACGATGCCGCACATGGCATGGTCCTTCAAAGAGTCGAAACGGTAGATGAGGCGTTGCCGGACTCGGCCGCTCTCTCAAAATTGGGCCGCAAGCGGGGCACAATCGATTGAGCGAACGGCCTAGCCGTCGCGCGTTCTCGTGTAGCTGGCCGTTCGTCTATTGTGCTGGGTTTTGCGCCTAGTCGCTCGGGACTTCGGGCACATGCACATACGCGGCGAGCGTATCGGGGAGCAGCGGTCTCAACAGGCGCACGCTCTGCTCGACCGTCGGTCGCAGCAGCGCATCGCGCCAAAATTCCATTTGCGGCAGTTCGGTCAAGCCAGCCAGGGCGACCAGAATCACCACCAATATAGCGCCTCTCGCGAGGCCGAACAGCAGGCCGAGCGAGCGGTCGACGCCGCGCAGGCCGGTCACTTCGGTGATGCGCGTCAGCAGTGCCGACAGCACCTGCGACAGCAGCAACACCGCGCCGACGACCAGCAGAAACGACACCAGCCATTGCGTCAACTGGCCGCCCGGCCAGGTCGACGGAATATAGGGCACCACCAGCCCGACGAAGCGTCCGCCGATCAGGATGGCGACGATCCAGCCCACCAGTCCGAACGCTTCGGACACGAGGCCGCGCCACATTCCGCGCAGCGCCGACAGGACGATCACCGCCATCACGGCATAGTCGAAAAACGTAAACATCGACTGCGCTTAGTTCGATTGCCGCGCGCCGCCGCCGAGACCTGCCCGGCGCACCTTCGCGAGTGCCGCTTCCGCCGACGCGCGATCCGGGAACGGACCCGCGCGCAGCAGCGACTTGGTGCCGCCATCGGACAGCTTGCGATGCTCGAGATATGCGGGCACGCCCGCGGCTTTCAACTTGTTGACCCAGTTCTGCGCTGCCGTTTCGTCGTCGAACTGGCCGATTTGCAACACGAAGCGGCTGCCGGCCGCGCCCGATGACGGCGCGCTCGGCGTGGCAGGCTTGGCTTGCGCTTGCGTGGATTCTGTCGATTCGTCGGCTTGCGGCTTGGCGGCGGGCTTCGGCGTCGCGGCCGGCTTGGCGTCGGCCTTCGGTGCGGCGGCGGCGGCGCGCGACGGCTTGGCGGCCGGCGCCGGGCGATTCGGGATATCGATGGAAATGTCGTCGGTGACGGGCTTCGGGCGCGAATCCAGCACCATCGGCAGGACGATGACGGCGGCCAGCACCAGCGCGATCGCGCCGACCAGACGTCGCCGCGCGCGCTGCTTTTCCGGCAGAGTGGGGTCGAGCATCATCGCGTCGGCATCGGTGCGCTCGGTCCTGCGCGTGCGGCGCTCCGTGCGGACGGTGTGACGCGCGCCGCGCGGTGAGTCGGAGTATGCGTCGCGACCGGAATCGTCTTTCTTGCCGAACGAGAAAAGTCCCATGTATGGCTTGGTGCGTGAGGCGCTGGGGCCAGTCGCCTCAGTGATGCTGCGATTTCCGGTAAGCCATGACGCCGGCTACCGTGTAGAAACTGCCGAAGACCAAAATTCTATCATTTTCAGACGCCCGATTTAACGCATCTCGAAATGCATCGACGGGGGTCTCGAACCGTGAAACGCTGCTGTCGGGGCCTTCGTTGACACCGGCTTCACGCAGCGCGGCTTCCAGCTGATCCGGCGTGGCAGCGCGCGGCGTGGGCAGCGCGGCGACATTCCAGTAATCGACTTCGCTCGTCAACCGCGACACGATGCCTTCGATGTCTTTATCACCCATCGCACCGAACACCGCGTAAGTGTACGGAAAATAGCCCATGTTGCCGAGATTTTGTGCCAAAACGGCGGCAGCGTGAGGGTTGTGCGCAACATCCAGAATGATTTGCGGCTTGCCCGGCAGCACTTGAAAGCGCCCGGCGAGTTCCACATTGGCGAGTCCGAGGCGGATATCCTGCGCCGAAACCGGCAGCAGGCTGCGCAAAGCCTCGAGCGTGGCGAGTGCCGCCGACGTATTGATCAGCTGATTCGCGCCGCGCAACGCGGGATAAGCCAGCGCGGAGCGCCGCTGTTCGCGTCCGAGGTAGCTCCATTGCTGACGCTCGTTGCCCGGCTGCGCTTCGTAGCGAAAATCACGGCCGACCAGCCACAGATCCGCACCGATCGCCTCCGCATGATCGACCAGGCTCTGCGGCGGCTGCGGATCGCCGCAAACGGCCGGTTTGCCCGCGCGGAAAATGCCGGCTTTCTCGAAGCCGATTTTCTCGCGCGTATCGCCCAGATAGTCCGTGTGATCGATGTCGATGCTCGTCACCACCGCGCAATCCGTATCGACGATATTCACCGCGTCCAACCGCCCGCCGAGCCCGACTTCCAGCACGACCGCATCCAGTTTGCGCGACGCGAACAGATGCAGGATCGCGAGCGTCGTGAATTCGAAGTACGTCAGCGACACCGGTTCGGGCAGACTCGTGCGCGCCTTCTCGACCGCCTCGAAATGCGGCAGCAGGTCCGCCTCGCTGGCATCCACGCCATCGATGCGCGCGCGCTCGTTGAACGCCAGCAAATGCGGCGACGTATGGCAACCCACGCGAAACCCCGCCTTCAGCAGGATCGCTTCGATGATCGCGCAGGTCGAGCCTTTGCCATTCGTGCCGCCGACCGTGATGACCGGGCATTCGAAGCTGAGGCCTAAAGCGTCCTTGACGCGGCCGATGCGCGTCAGGCCCATGTCGATGCCGACCGGATGCGCCGCTTCCAGATGGGCAAGCCACGCGTCGAGTGTGGGGAATGTATTCATTTTCGAGATAGCAAAAACAAAAACGCCGCGCGGAACCCGTGGTTCACGCGCGGCGGCGCACCGTTTGTCGATATCAGGCGACGGCGTCGGCGGGTTGCCGCGTCATCAGCGCCATCAGTTGCGCCAGCTCCGCGCGCAGGTTGCGACGGTCCGTGATCATGTCGACCGCGCCCTTCTGCAGCAGGAATTCCGCGCGCTGGAAACCTTCCGGCAACTTTTCGCGCACCGTCTGTTCGATCACGCGCGGGCCGGCAAAGCCGATCAGCGCCTTCGGTTCGGCGATCACCACGTCGCCGAGGAACGCGAAGCTCGCGGACACACCGCCCATCGTCGGATCAGTCAGCACGGAGATGAACGGCAGCTTGGCGTCGGACAGCTTGGTCAGCAGCGCCGTGGTCTTGGCCATCTGCATCAGCGACAGCAGGCTTTCCTGCATGCGCGCGCCGCCCGATGCCGTGAAACAGATAAACGGCACGTTCTGTTCGAGCGCGTTACGCGCGCCGCGCGCAAAGCGTTCGCCGACGACCGAACCCATCGAGCCGCCCATGAACGAGAACTCAAAGCACGCGACCACGCACGGCAGCGTGTGAATCGCGCCGCCCATGACGACCATCGCGTCGGTTTCGCCGGTATCGTCCATCGCTTCCTTGATGCGATCCGGGTACTTGCGGCTGTCCTTGAACTTGAGCACGTCGACCGGCACGACTTCCTGGCCGATTTCATAGCGGCCTTCCGGATCGAGCAGATGATCCAGACGCTCGCGCGCGCCGATCCGCATGTGATGGCTGCACTTCGGGCAAACGTGCAGATTCGCCTCGACGTCGTTGCGATACAGCACGGCCTCGCACGACGGACACTTCACCCATAGCCCTTCCGGGATGCCCTTGCGGCTTTTGGGATCGGTTTGTTTGATCTTCGGCGGCAACAATTTGTCGAGCCAGCTCATCGTAATTCCTTCAGTAATCGGGTTGCCGCGGCGCGCGGATGGTCAGGGATCGCGCGGCGCGGCGACGAGTGACGAGTGTATTTACTTGGCCGAGTCCAACGCCTGACGAATCTCGGCGATGAAGCTCGTCAGCGACGCGGCGGCCGTGGCCGGCGGCGCTTCCTTCAGCAGTTGCACGAGACGGCTGCCGATCACGACGGCGTCCGCGACATCGGCCACGGCGCGCGCGGTTTGCGCGTCCCGGATGCCGAAACCGACGCCCACCGGCAGGGGCACATGCGACTTGATGGCCGGGATTTTACTCGCGATGCTGGAAACGTCCAGATTCGCCGCGCCGGTCACACCTTTCAAGGAAACGTAATAGACGTATCCGCTGGCGATTTTCCCGACCTCCGCGATGCGTTCGTCGCTCGACGTGGGCGCAAGCAGGAAGATCGGATCGATGTCCGCCGCGCGCATCGCCCGGCCGAAGTTTTCGGCTTCTTCGGGCGGATAGTCGACCACCAGCACGCCGTCGACGCCCGCTTTCCGGGCGGCTTGGGCGAACGCTTCGGCGCCCATGCGTTCGATCGGATTCGCGTAGCCCATCAGCACGACGGGCGTCTTGTCGTCGGTTTCGCGGAAGCGGGCGACATCGGCGAGCACTTGCTTCAGCGTGACACCACGCGCCAGTGCGCGCTCCGACGAACGCTGAATGACGGGACCATCGGCCATTGGGTCGGAAAACGGCACGCCGAGTTCGATGACGTCCGCGCCGCCCTTGGCCAGCGCGTGCATGAATTCCACCGTCTGCTCGGGATTCGGATCGCCAGCGGTAATGAACGGAATCAGCCCTTTCCTGCCTTGCGCGGACAGCGCCGCGAACGTGTTCTTGATTCGAGACATGTTGAATTCTCTTCATTGGCGACAGATGCGCGATCGACGCGCTTCTGTCACGATCAGACGGCGAAAAAGGCGTTATTCGGCAGCTTCGACAATGATTGGCGCTGAAACGGGCACGCGCACCGGCGCAATCGCTCGCGCTTCGGCGACGCGATCGTGCGCGATCTTGCAGTAATCTGCATTGATCTCGTAACCCGTGAAGTGCCGTCCGTGCCACGCACAGGCGACGGCGGTCGTGCCGCTGCCCATGAACGGATCGAGCACGCGGCCGCCCGGCGGACAGCTCGCCAGCACCATGCGCTCGACGATTTCCAGCGGCTTTTGCGTCGGATGATCCACCCGTTCCGCGTGCTGCCGATGCAAACGCGACACCAACCACACATCTTTCGGGTTATAGCCCATCTCCAGCCACTTGCTGCCTTCGAAGATCTTGCGCGACCGCGCCTTTTTCGTGACTGCGTCGTAGGGAATGCGTACCGGATCGAGATCGAAGTAGTAATCCTTCGATACCGCGAAATAGCCAATGTTATCGTGCACCGAGGAGAATTTCCGCGTCGTTCCGCCCATGCTCGGGACGCGCCGGTCCCAGACGATCTCGTTGATCATCATCATCCGGCGCTTCAGAAACACGAACAGTTCGGGCGAATATTGCCAGGTGCAAAAGATGTACAGCGAGCCGCTGCGCTTGAGCTTGGGAATCGCCAGATCGAGCCAGCGATACGTCCACTCCAGAAATGCGTCGCCGGACAGCATGTCGGAATCGTTCCCGTAATCCTTGCCCAGACCATAAGGCGGATCCGCCACGATCAGATCGATCGAGGCGTCGGGAATATTCGCGGCATCGGCCAGAAAATCGCGGTTGCGGATGTCGGGATCGGCGCTTTGCAGGGCGCCGACCGATAACGGCTCGTCGAGCACGGTACGCATCGTTCAGGAGCTCAGAACTGAATGCCCGATCGCTCGGCGACCGTATGCATGTCCTTGTCGCCCCGGCCCGACAGGTTCACCAGTAGCACCTTGTCGCGCGGCAGCGTCTTCGCGAGCTTGGCGCCGTAGGCGAGCGCATGGCTCGATTCCAGCGCCGGAATGATGCCCTCGATGCGGCAGCAGTCGTGGAACGCCTTGAGCGCTTCTTCGTCCGTGATGCCGACATATTCCGCGCGCCCGGCATCCTTCAACCACGCGTGCTCAGGTCCAACGCCCGGATAATCCAGCCCCGCCGACACCGAATGCGTCTCGATGATCTGCCCGTTCTCGTCCTGCAGCAGATACGTGCGGTTGCCGTGCAACACGCCGGGACTTCCGCCCATCAGCGAAGCCGCGTGACGGCCGGTTTCAATGCCGTCGCCCGCTGCTTCGACGCCGATCAGCCGGACATCTTTATCCTCGATATACGGATAAAAGATGCCAATCGCATTCGATCCGCCGCCAACGCACGCGATCACCGTATCCGGCTGACGGCCGGCCACTTCCGGCATCTGCACGCGGCATTCGTCGCCGATCACGCGCTGGAAGTCGCGCACCATCATCGGATATGGATGCGGTCCCGCCACCGTGCCGATGATGTAGAACGTGTTCTCGACGTTCGTGACCCAGTCGCGCATGGCTTCGTTGAGCGCATCCTTGAGCGTCTTCGAGCCCGATTCCACCGGCACGACCGTCGCGCCGAGCAGCTTCATGCGATAGACGTTCGCCGCCTGCCGCTTGACGTCTTCCGAGCCCATGTAGACGACGCATTCCATCCCGAAGCGCGCCGCGATAGTCGCGGTCGCCACGCCGTGCTGACCCGCGCCGGTTTCGGCGATCACGCGCGGCTTGCCTATCTTTCGGGCGAGCAGCGCCTGGCCGATCACGTTGTTCACCTTGTGCGCGCCCGTGTGGTTCAGGTCTTCGCGCTTGAGGTAGAGCTGCGCGCCGCCGAGCATCTCGCTCCAGCGTTTGGCGTGATAAATGGGCGACGGACGGCCGACGTAATGCTTCAGCTCGTAGTCGTATTCTTTCTGGAATTCGGGATCCTGGCGGGCCGTGTCATAGGCCACACGCAGTTCATCGAGTGCATGGATCAGCGTTTCGGAAACGAAAACGCCACCATATTGGCCGAAATGGCCTCTATCGTCGGGTAAGTTGTACATTGCATCACTCTCTTGTCCACAGGCTCGCGCACGGCGAACCTGCCAGATTCATTCAGCGTCCGCGGCGCGCACTGCGCGCACGAACGCCGCCATTCGGGCGGGATCCTTCACGCCCTTGGCGCCCGGCACTTCGATGCCGCTCGAGACATCGACCGCGTACGGGCGCACGCGCCGGATGGCTTCACTGACGTTTTGCGCGTTCAACCCACCACTCAAAACGGCCCGATGCCCGAGATCTGTTGGGATAAATGACCAATCGAAAACCCTTCCGCCGCCGCCGAAGCCCTCGACGAGGGCATCCAGCAAAATGCCGTCTGCGGCTGCATAGTTAAGTGACGATTCTAGCAAATCACTTGCGGCTGCATCAGGCCCTACACGCACTGCGCGCCAATAGGGCAAACCCGCAATCGCCGCGAGCTCGGCGCATTGTTCGGGCGTTTCGTCGCCGTGAAACTGCAAAAGCGTCAACGGCACAACCGATGTCACTTCGCGGATCCATTCGGGCGTCGCGTTAACGAACAAGCCGACCGACGATACCAGCGGCGGAACGTATCGCGTCAATTCGACCGCCTGCGAGACGCTGACCGAACGCGGGCTCGGCGGATAAAACACGAAACCGACCGCATCCGCGCCCAGTTCGACCGCGTGCTCGACGTCGGCCTGCCTGGACAATCCGCATAGTTTGATCCTGGTGCGATGAAGGTCGCGATCGGTCATTTCGTGTCCATCCACACTGCGCTCCAGGGCATGCTTTCGATATGCGGCGGCGGCACCGCGAAACGTTCAGGATAGCCGACCTCGGCCAGATACAGCCCGTCCGGCATGAAGGTCGGCGCAGCGATGCGGCGGTCGCGCGCGGTGAGTACGTCCGCCATCCACGATGCCGGATGCCGGCCTCGCCCGATGGCGACGAAACACCCCATCAGATTGCGCACCATGTGATGCAGAAACGCGTTCGCGCGGAAGCGAAAATGCACGAAGTCGCCCTGCTCGCGCACATCGATCTGATACAGATGCTTGACTGGCGTCTTGGACTGGCAATCGGCGGCGCGGAACGACGAGAAATCGTGCTCGCCGAGCAGGCACGCGGCCGATTCGCGCATCGCGGCGACATCGAGCGGCGTATGGACCCAGCCCGTGCGCTTCGACAGCATCGGCGAGCGCACCGGATTCACGTAAAGCACGTAATAGTAGGTGCGCTCGAACGCGGCGAAGCGGGCGTGGAAGTCGTCGGGCATCGGCTTGGCCCATTGCACCGCGACGCTGTCCGGCAAAAACGCATTCGTGCCGCGCACCCAGGAGAAATCGGTGCGCTCGAGGTCGGTATCGAAATGCACGACCTGGCCGAGCCCGTGGACGCCCGTATCCGTGCGGCCCGCGACCACGGTCTGAAGCGGCGTCTGCGCGAATTCCGCCAGCGCGCGCTCCAGCGCATTCTGAACCGTCTTGCCGTGCGGCTGGGATTGCCAGCCGCAAAACGCCGCGCCGTCGTACTGAATGCCTAGCGCAATCCGCATATCAGGAGTGCGAGGCGAGCGTCGACAGCAGCGTGGTGGCCTGCTGGCGCGTAGCCGGATCGTTCGATGCGATCACTTCCTGCAGCAAGGTCCGCGCGCCCGGCAGATCGCCCAATTCGATATATTCGCCCGCCAGTTCCAGCTTGTTGCGCGCGATCGCCGCGAGTTGCGTGGACGTCAGCGCGGGCAGCGGCGCGGACTGGCTCTTCGGCTGATTCACGTCGAAGTCGAGACTGAGCGGCAGGAACTGCGTCGCACCCAGGCCCGCGACTGAACCCGCGCCCGCCGTGCCCGCTTCCATCTGCATAGCGACGGTCGGCGATTGCAGCGACGCGCCTTGCGCGGCGGCCTGTGGCACGAACGTCGGCGATCCCACCGGCGACGCAGCCTGCGGAGCCGGCGACGGCGTCGGCGTGTTGTCGGACGTGATCGTGCCGGTCGGCAGATTCAGCGTCAGTTCCATGCGCGGCGGCAGATTCAGATCGAGCGAATCCATTGCCTCGATGGCATCGTCCGGGAATTTCGGCATGGGGAAGCGCAGCGCGGGCGACAGGCCTTCTTCCTCGGCGTCATCGGCCGTTTCGAGCGCGTGGCGCGCTTCGGTTTCGCGTCGCTCGGTGGCCTGTTCCTGCGCGGCGAGCGCCTTCGCTTCGCGCAATTCGGCGTCGTGCGCGATGATTTCGCGCGCGGCGGCCTCGCGGGCATGCTGGGCTTCTTCGGTGTTTTCGGCGGCTTCTGCTTCGATCGCGGCGGCGGCGACGGCCGGCGACACGAAATCCGGATGATGCGCAGCCGGCGACACCGGCGCAAACTTCTCGTCCGATTCGACGGCGTCATGCTCGGTCGCGGCTTCGACCGATTGCGCCGTCTCGGTGGACGGCGGCGGCGTGTCGTCGTCGGGCGTCGCGGCGGGCTGCGTGGCTTCTTCGTGCTCGATGCTTTCCGCTGCCGCGCCGACATCCGACGTGCCGCGATGAAGCGCTTCAGTCGCGGCGACGGCCGCGCCGGTCGCCAGCGCCTCGGGCGCATGCCGTTGTTTCAGCGCCGCGTTGCGCGCGTCGGCGTCGGCTTGCGCTTCCTCCAGCGTCGCGAAAGTACGTTCGTCGCCGGAATCCGACGGCTTGGCCTTTGCCTTGCTGCGCCGGTCGATCAGGCGCTTCAGCAGCAGAAACAGCACGACGAGCACGGCAGCCGCCGCGCCGAACACGACGGGATCCGGACCGAGTCGCGACGCGGGCTTGCCCGAGTTCTCCGCGCCCGCGGTCGGCGCGGGAGCAGGCGCCGCCTGCGCGGACGATGTGCTTTCCGCGGTCGCAGCCGAGGCCGCGTCCTCGGCACTCGAAGCGGGCTGGGCCGCAGACGTCTGCGCGTTGCTCGCCGTATCGGCGCTTTGGGCCGGAGCGGGCGTTTCGGCCGGTGCGGGCGCAGGCGCGGACGCCATCGCCGGAGCGGCCTCTTGCGCGGCGGGCGCGGACGCAGCGGACGCAGCGGGCGTCGCGGGCGTCGCGGGCGCGGCAGGCGCGGCGGTTCCATCGGCGGGCGGCACGTTGAGCGTTGCGCCGAGCTTCAGCTTGTTGATGTCGTGACCGGCGAACGCGTTCGGATTGGCATCGAACAGCGCGCGCGCCATTTTCTGACGCACGTCGCGATCTTTCGAGCCGGTGAGTTCGCCCGCGACGTCATTGAGCGACTGGCCCGGCTTGACCGCGTAAGTCTGCCCGGTGGCTGCCGCGGCGGCGACAACGGGCGAAGCGCTGCTCGCCTGAGCGAGCGCTTCGCCCGGTGCCGCCCAATAAGCCGCGCACACGACCAGACCAGCTGCGGCGCACGCCGCACGCGATGACGAGATGAAAGACCGGAAAGGTCGACGAATCATTGAGACTCCAGGGCGCGACGAAGATGAATACGAACTTTGGAGCGGTCGCCGGAACACCGCCGAAAAAACAAAAAGCGCCGCGAGAAACGCGGCGCTTTTGCTGACGGCACACGCTTCCGGGCTTCCGAAGCGCGTAGTTTACTTTACTTGTCCAGCAGAATGCGAAGCATGCGACGCAGCGGCTCGGCCGCGCCCCACAGAAGCTGATCGCCGACCGTGAAAGCCGACAGATATTCGCCGCCCATCGCGAGCTTGCGCAGACGGCCGACCGGCACCGTCAGCGTGCCCGTGACGACTGCCGGCGACAGATCGCGCATCGACGCTTCGCGCTCGTTCGGCACGACCTTCACCCAGTCGTTCGCCGAGGCAAGGATGCCGTTCACTTCGTCCAGCGGCACGTCCTTCTTGAGCTTGATGGTCAGCGCCTGCGAGTGGCAGCGCATCGCGCCGATACGCACGCACAGACCGTCGACGGGAATCGAGCCCGGCTGGCCCATCGCGGGCTTGCCGAGAATCTTGTTGGTTTCCGCGCCGCCCTTCCACTCTTCCTTCGACATGCCGTTGCCGAGATCCTTGTCGATCCACGGAATCAGCGAGCCCGCGAGCGGCACGCCGAAGTTGTCGGTCGGCATGGCGTCGCTGTTCATCGTGGCGAGCACCTTGCGGTCGATATCGAGAATGGCCGACGACGGATTGGCCAGATCGCTCGCCACCGACGCGTGCAGCGCGCCCATCTGCGACAGCAGTTCGCGCATGTTCTGCGCGCCCGCGCCCGATGCCGCCTGATACGTCATGGCTGTGAGCCAGTCGACGAGGCCTTCGCGGAACAGGCCGCCGAGCGCCATCAGCATCAGGCTGACCGTGCAGTTGCCGCCGATGAAATCACGTCCGCCCTTGACCAGCGAATCCTTGATGACGTCGAGGTTCACCGGATCGAGGATGATGACCGCATCGTCCTTCATGCGCAGCGCCGAGGCCGCGTCGATCCAGTAGCCCTTCCAGCCCGCCGCGCGCAACTTCGGATACACGTCATTGGTGTAATCGCCGCCCTGGCACGTGATGATGGCGTCGCACTTTTTCAGGTCGTCGATGCTTGTCGCATCTTTGAGCTTCGTCTCGTTTTTGGCGAACGACGGCGCGTTGCCGCCCGCATTGCTGGTGCTGAAGAACACCGGTTCGATCAGATCGAAATCGCCTTCCTGCTGCATGCGCTGCATCAGGACGCTGCCGACCATGCCGCGCCAACCAACGAGACCTACGTTCATGACTCACTACCTTTGAAGTGGACGCTTCCCCGCATCTTTACCCGGCGTGGCCGCGCAGGGAAGACGCTCGGACACGAGGGACGATCAGCGAATCGTGATCGCTTTGATGGAGATTTTCGTAATGCGTGTCGTAACCGTGGCGATTGCCACGATTTGCGTGCCGATGGCGAGTTCCGCCGAGCGAGCTTGTGCGCCGCCGCCGAGGGAATCCAGTGAGAATTGAGGGTTCTTCGCCATGATTTTTGCAGTCTACACGAAACTTTGGCGTTTTCGTCGGCCGGATTGGGCTCGCCGATGAAATTCGTGCGGATCCTGCGGGAACATCGGTAAAACGAGACGATCGGCCGCTTTATTGCAGTAAGCGGCCGATCGTCCCGCGTGCGATTACAGCGCCTTCAGCACTGCGTCGCCCATTTCCTTCGTGCCGACGATCTTGCCATCGGGCGTTGCGATATCGCCGGTGCGGTAGCCTTGCTCCAGCACCTTTTTCACCGCGCTTTCGATACGATCGGCCTGCTCCGTCTTGCCGAGCGAGTAACGCAGCATCATCGCGGCGGAGAGAATGGTCGCCAGCGGATTGGCGACGCCCTTGCCCGCGATATCCGGCGCGGACCCGTGCGACGGCTCGTAGAGGCCCTTGTTGGCCTTGTTGAGCGACGCCGACGGCAACATGCCGATGGAACCGGTCAGCATCGCCGCTTCGTCGGAGAGGATGTCGCCGAACATGTTGCCGGTCACGACCACGTCGAACGCTTTCGGCGCCTTGACGAGCTGCATCGCCGCGTTGTCGACGTACATGTGCGACAGCTCGACGTCCGCATATTCCTTCGACACGTCGATCATGATGTCGCGCCAGAACTGCGACGTTTCCAGCACGTTCGCCTTGTCGACGCTCGTCAGCTTCTTCTGACGCTTCTGCGCCGCCTGAAACGCGACATGCGCGATACGGCGCACTTCGGGCTCCGAATAACGCATCGTGTCGAAGCCTTCCTGCGCGCCTTCGAACAGACCGTCCGGCGAAGGACGCACGCCGCGCGGCTGACCGAAGTAGATGTCGCCGTTCAGTTCGCGCACGATCAGGATATCGAGGCCCGAGACGATTTCGGCTTTAAGCGACGACGCGCCCGTCAGTTGCGGATAGCAGATCGCCGGACGGAAATTCGCGAACAGTTGCAGATGCTTGCGCAAGCCCAGAATGGCCTGCTCGGGACGCAGCGCGCGCTCGAGCTTGTCGTACTTCCAGTCGCCGACCGCGCCGAAGAGAATCGAGTCGGCTTCTTTCGCGAGCTTCAGCGTCGAGTCCGGCAGCGGATGGCCGTGCGCTTCGTAACCTGCGCCGCCGACCGGCGCTTCTTCGAGCTCGAACTTTTCGCCGAGCGCGTTCAGCACCTTGACCGCTTCGGCCATGATTTCCGGACCGATGCCGTCGCCGGGGAGGATTGCAATCTTCATCTTTGTTTTCCTTTCTGCGTGTTTATCCGACGAGGCGGTTATTCAACCACGGCTGCTTCGTCAAACGTTCCGCTTCGTATTGCTTGATCTTGTCCGCGTGACGCAGCGTGAGACCGATATCGTCGAAACCGTTCAGCAAGCAGTATTTACGGAAGCCCGGTACGTTGAACGGATACTCCGTGCCGTCGCCCGTGCGCACGACCTGCTTTTCCAGATCGATGGTCAGCTTGAAGCCGACGAACGCGTTCGTCTCGTTGATCAGCTTGTCGACTTGCTGCTCCGTCAGCACGACCGGCAGCAGGCCGTTCTTGAAGCAGTTGTTAAAGAAGATATCCGCGAAGCTCGGCGCGATGATCGCGCGGAAGCCGTACTGATCCAGCGCCCAGGGCGCGTGCTCGCGCGAGCTGCCGCAGCCGAAATTCTTGCGCGTCAAAAGAATCGATGCGCCCTGATAACGCTGGTGGTTCAGCACGAAATCCGGATTCAGCGGACGCTTGCTGTTGTCCTGTCCGGGCTGGCCGACATCGAGATAACGCCATTCGTCGAACGCATTCGGACCGAAGCCGGTGCGCTTGATCGACTTCAGAAACTGCTTCGGAATGATCGCGTCCGTGTCGACGTTTTCGCGATCGAGCGGCGCGACGAGGCCGCTATGTACGGTGAATTTTTCCATGGTCTTTCTCGATATCCGGGTTGATCACGCGAGCTTGCGCACGTCGACGAAATGGCCTTCGATCGCGGCGGCGGCGGCCATCGCGGGGCTCACGAGGTGCGTGCGTCCGCCCGCGCCCTGACGGCCTTCGAAGTTGCGGTTCGACGTCGATGCACATCGTTCGCCCGAATCGAGGCGGTCGGCGTTCATCGCGAGACACATCGAGCAGCCCGGCTCGCGCCATTCGAAACCGGCGTCCGTGAAAATCTTGTCAAGGCCTTCGCGCTCGGCTTGCGCCTTCACGAGACCCGAGCCCGGCACGACCATCGCCAGGCGAATGTTCGATGCGACGCGCTTGCCCAGCGACTTTACGACATACGCGGCGGCGCGCAAATCTTCAATACGCGCATTCGTGCACGAGCCGATGAAGATCTTGTCCGGCTTGATCGCGTCGATCGGTGTGTTCGGCTGCAGCGCCATGTACGTGAGCGCGCGTTCCATCGCGTCGCGCTTGACCGGATCCTTTTCCTTCTCGGGATCGGGCACTCGGCCGTCGATCGACGTCACCATTTCCGGCGACGTGCCCCACGTCACTTGCGGCACGATCTCGGCGGCATTCAACTCGACGACGCGATCGAACTGCGCGCCGTCATCCGACTTGAACTGACGCCAGTATTCCACCGCCTGATTCCACTCGACGCCCTGCGGCGAGTACGGACGGTCCTTCAGATAGTTGATCGTCGTGTCGTCCACCGCGACCATGCCGGCGCGCGCGCCCGCTTCGATCGCCATGTTGCAAACGGTCATGCGGCCTTCCATCGTCAACGAACGGATGGTCGATCCGCCGAATTCGATCGCGTAACCGGTGCCGCCCGCCGTGCCGATCTTGCCGATGATCGCCAGCACGATGTCCTTCGCCGTGCAGCCGCGCGGCAACTGGCCTTCCACCTTCACGAGCATGTTCTTGCTCTTCTTCTGCAAGAGCGTTTGCGTGACGAGCACGTGCTCCACTTCCGACGTGCCGATGCCGTGCGCCAGCGCGCCGAACGCGCCGTGCGTGGACGTGTGCGAATCGCCGCAGACGATGGTCATGCCCGGCAGCGTCGCGCCCTGCTCCGGCCCGATGATATGCACGATGCCCTGACGCAGATCGTTCATCTTGAATTGCGTGATGCCGAAGCTATCGCAGTTGGCGTCGAGCGTATCGACTTGCAGCTTCGACACCGGATCGGCGATGCCGTGTGAGCGGTCGGTGGTCGGCACGTTGTGGTCGGACACGGCCAGATTCGCGCTGATGCGCCACACCGGACGCTTCTCCAGCTTGAGGCCTTCGAAGGCCTGCGGGCTGGTCACTTCATGCAGCAGATGACGGTCGATGTAGAGGATCGAGGTGCCGTCTTCTTCGGTGTGGACGACGTGCGTGTTCCACAGTTTGTCGTACAGAGTCTGAGCCATGATGAGCGCTTTCGTAGGTGACTGCGGGGTTGATCTGTTACCGGCTTGTACGATGATTATGCCACTTTCACGACGCGCGCGGGTACTAGGATGATGAGAAAAACCTAGTAAAAACAAGTGGTTATGGTGGTGTCAGTACCTGGATAAGTTGTGCCCAGCTGGCGCTCAGCACGATGCGCGTGACGGCAGAGCTGGAAAATCCCACCTCATGATTTTCTCTTGGCACGAACACGCGCCTTCGTTTCTATATTCGACAACTTTGAGTTCACAGGGTTACGGAAAGAGAAAATTGTCGGTATGCGGAAACTATAATCTACAAACTTCCTTTTCGACCTATAATTTCCATATTCGATAAACAATGGTCGAGCCAGATATCGTATTCACATAGTTTCCACATCCGGAAAATCATGCCGCGCTCGCTTCCGCTCCCTGTGAAGAACACCAGCCCGCTTGCCAGCGACCTGACCGCGCTGGGCCTGCTGGTCCGTAACAGGCGTCACGAACAATCCATGCGTATCGACAATGCCGCCGCCCTGCTCGGCGTGTCCACGAGCGTTCTATCGCGCCTGGAGAACGGCAATCCGGTCGGCAGCGACCGCCTGTTGCGCGTGCTCGATGGCTTGGGCCTGAGCCTTCTCGTCGTGGCCCGCGCGGACTCCGGCAAGCTGCTCCGCGCGCTCGGGCCGTCCGATGAGGCGGCGACCTGATGGAGCACATTCTTCAGGTCGCCACGCAGGGTGCGCTGGTCGGACGCGTCGGGTTCGATTCGAACGACGAACGCTTCACATTCCACTACGACGACGCCTGGCGCGCACGCGATGACAGCTATCCCCTGTCTCCGCACATTCCGCTGAACGGCGACGCGCCGAAGTCGGCTTCGGTGCAGCGCTTTCTGGCCAATCTGCTGCCGGAAGGCCGCGCACTCGATGTAGCGTCCATAGCCAGCCAGATTTCCAAGGACAACATCTTCGGGCTGGTGCGTGTGTTGGGAAAGGAACCCGTCGGCGCGCTGAGTTTCCAGCCCTTTCCAGACGGAGCGAGCGCCGCGCTTGCGCCGGCACTCGCTCCGCAACGTCGCGTGATCTCGGACGCCGAACTCAGCGAACGCATCCGCGACCGCGATACGCTCCCGTTTCCGGTCTGGGACCAGAAGGTGCGTCTGTCGGTCGCCGGCTATCAGGACAAGTTGCAGGTTCTCGTGGAAGGCGATCGACTTTCGCTCGCGGACGGTTCGCTCAGCTCCACGCACATCCTCAAGCCTGATTCGCGCAATGCCGCAACGCCTCACATGGTCGCCAACGAGCATTTCTGCATGACGCTGGCCGCGCGAATGGGCTTGCCGGTGGCGCCGGTCTCGCTGCGCAGGATTCTCGAGCCCGTGCTGCTCATCGAGCGCTTCGATCGCGAAATCCAGGTCGACGATGCGCGCGGCGAGGCGACGACCGTCCGCCGCATTCATGCCATCGATGGCTGTCAGGCGCTGGATGCATCCGTGTCGTATAAGTACGAGCGCAACTTCGGCAACGCGCCGGAGGTGCGCAATATTCGCGAGGACGTGAGTTTCGAGCGGCTCTTCTCGATCGGCCGTCTGATGGAAAATCCGGCGCAGGCGCGCGGCGTCATGCTGCGATGGGCGCTATTTCAGTTGCTCATCGGCAATAGCGACGCGCACGGCAAGAACATCTCGTTCTTCGTCCGTCATTCGGGGCTATCGCCCGCGCCGTTCTACGATCTCGTCTCCGTCAATGTCTATGGCGACGGCGTCGAGCAGGACATGGCGATGGCTTACGGCGATGTTTTCCACCTCGGCGACATCACACCCTTCGCGATGGCGGACTTCGCTCATCGCACCGCCACGCAGCCAGCCTTTCTCGCGAGGGAACTGACGCGGCTGGCAAAGCTCGCGACGCGCACCGCCGACGAGTTGGCCGCGTCAGAGTCGTACATCGGCGACGAACGCGCTCTCGTGCACGATATCGCGCGATTCATCGCGGTGCAGTCGGAACATCTGACGAGGCTTGCGCCCGCTATATCGAAGGTCGATAAGGCGCTGCTCTGACGAGGCTGCGCGGTCGGCTATCGAGTTCGTCGTCGCAAAACAAAAGCCCCCGGCGATCACTCGCCGGGGGCTTTGTACTTCCGAATCAACCGTTCAACTTACCGCTTCGTAATCGCCTTCGCCTCGCGCGGCGTCTGGCCGATAAACAACTGACGCGGACGGCCGATCTTTTGCTCGGGATCGGCGATCATCTCGTTCCACTGCGCGATCCAGCCGACCGTACGTGCCATCGCGAAGATACACGTGAACATCGACGTCGGGATGCCCAGCGCGCGCTGCACGATGCCCGAATAGAAGTCGACGTTCGGATACAGCTTGCGCGACACGAAATATTCGTCTTCCAGCGCGATCTTTTCCAGTTCCATCGCGAGCTTGAACAGCGGGTCGTCGTGCAGGCCCAGTTCGTTCAGCACTTCGTGGCAGGTTTCGCGCATCAGCTTGGCGCGCGGATCGTAGTTCTTGTAGACGCGGTGACCGAATCCCATCAGCTTCACGCCGGAGTTCTTGTCCTTCACCTGCTTGATGAACTCGGGGATGTTGTCGACCGAGCCGATCTCTTCGAGCATGTTCAGCGCGGCTTCGTTCGCGCCGCCGTGCGCCGGGCCCCACAGACACGCGATACCGGCCGCGATACACGCGAACGGATTCGCGCCCGACGAACCCGCCAGACGCACCGTCGAGGTCGACGCATTCTGCTCGTGGTCCGCGTGCAGAATCAGGATACGGTCGAGGGCGCGCACCAGCACGTCGTTGACCTTGTACTCTTCGCACGGGTTCGAGAACATCATGTACATGAAGTTCGCGCTGTACGACAGTTCGTTCTTCGGATACACGAACGGCTGGCCGATGCTGAACTTGTACGCCATGGCGACCAGCGTCGGCAGCTTCGCGATCATGCGAATGGCCGACACTTCACGATGACGCGCATCGTTGATGTTCAGCGAGTCGTGATAGAACGCCGACAGCGCGCCGACCGCAGCCGTCAGCACGGCCATCGGATGCGCGTCGCGACGGAAGCCGCGGAAGAAGAAGTGCATCTGTTCGTGCACCATCGTGTGACGCGTGACCGTGTCCACGAATTCGGCCTTCTGCGCTTCGGTCGGCAGTTCGCCTTTCAGCAGCAGGTAGCACGTTTCGAGGAAGTCGGCGTTCACCGCGAGTTGCTCGATCGGGTAGCCGCGATACAGCAGCTCGCCCTTGTCGCCATCGATATAGGTGATGGCGGAATTGCACGACGCCGTCGACATGAAGCTCGGGTCATACGTGAACTTGCCGGTCTGACCGTACAACTTGCGGATGTCGATCACGTCCGGGCCCATCGTGCCCTTGTAGATCGGCATTTCGACGCTCGGCGAGTTGTCGCTGAACGATAGCGTGGCTTTAACATCTGATGGGGTCATAGCACATCCTCAATCGAAGGTATAGATACAGGTTTCGATAATTTGCACGACGGAAGCTGCGCGGGCAAAGGCCTGTACTGGTGGCCGGTGGTCTCTTTGCCGGCCTGTTATTTAGCCGGTCCGTCGTGAAGCCTGAGTTAAGCACCCAGTGCGGACCTGCCTATTTTGCAAAACTCCGTGGATTTCTGCCGAAATCACACGTTCCGCAGCATCTGCAGCAGGCGCACGACGTCCGGCGTGGCGAGATCGCCTTCCGGCTCGGTGCGCGCGAGCAGCAGGTCCATCAATTCGTTGTCGCTCAGCTCAAGCAAACGGGTCAAAGCGGCCACGTCGGCGTCGCTGAGCTGTTGTTCGTATTTGCTGAAGAAACGTTCGAAAATCAGATCGTTTTCCAGCAGCCCGCGCCGGGCGCGCCAGCGAAGGCGAGCGCGGCGCAGCGGGTCGGACTGATGCGATTCGTCCATGTCAGACCGCCCTACGCACCATCAATTCCTTGATCTTGCCAATCGCCTTGGTCGGGTTCAGCCCCTTCGGGCACACGTCGACGCAATTCATGATCGTGTGGCAACGGAACAGACGATACGGGTCTTCCAGATTATCCAGACGCTCGCCGGTCGCTTCATCGCGACTGTCCGCGATAAAACGGTAAGCCTGCAGCAAGCCCGCCGGACCCACGAACTTGTCCGGATTCCACCAGAAGCTCGGGCACGACGTCGAGCAGCTCGCGCACAGAATGCATTCGTACAGGCCGTCGAGCTCGTCGCGCTCAACCGGCGACTGCAGACGCTCCTTCTCCGGCGGCGGCGTATCGTTGATCAAATACGGCTTGATCGAATGATACTGATTAAAAAATTGCGTGAAGTCGCAGATCAGGTCGCGCACCACCGGCAGACCCGGCAGCGGACGCAGCACGATCTTCTGCGGCAGTTCGTTCAGGTTCGTCAGACACGCGAGACCATTCTTGCCGTTGATGTTCATCGCGTCCGATCCGCACACGCCTTCGCGGCACGAGCGACGGAACGACAAGGTTTCGTCGACTTCCTTCAACTTCACCAATGCATCCAGCAGCATGCGCTCGTGCGTCAGATCGAGCTCGTACGTCTGCATGCGCGGCGCTGCGTCCTTGTCCGGATCGTAGCGATAGACTTCAAAAATTCTCTTTGCCATTTGAATTTCCCCTGTGCCTTAGAAGGTCCGTGCCTTCGGCGGCACCGATTCGACCGTCAGCGGCTTCATCTGCACCGGCTTATAGTCGAGGCGATCGCCTTCGCTGAACCACAGCGAGTGGCGCATCCAGTTCTCGTCGTCGCGATGCTCGTAGTCGCTGTGCGCGTGCGCGCCACGGCTTTCCTTACGCGCTTCGGCCGACACTATCGTCGCGCGCGCCACTTCGATCAGGTTCGCCAATTCCAGCGCTTCGACCTTCGCGGTGTTGAACACCTTCGATTTGTCTTTCAGATGCACGTGCTTCACGCGCTCCGCCAGTTCGCCGATCTTGCCGACGCCTTCTTCGAGCAGCTTGGCCGTGCGGAACACGCCCGCGTGCGCCTGCATCGTCGCGCGGATATCGTTGGCGATGTTTTGCGTGTATTCGCCCGAGGTGGATTTCTCCAATACTGCAAGGCGTTCCATCGCGAAGTCCGCTGCATCGGCGGGAAGTGGCTTGTGCTCCTTCATTTCCATCGCGTGCTTGATGATGTGATTGCCCGCCGCGCGCCCGAACACAACGAGGTCGAGCAGCGAGTTCGTGCCCAGACGATTCGCGCCGTGCACGGAAACGCACGAGCATTCGCCCACTGCGTAGAAACCGTTGACCGGATCGTTGTAGCCCTTCGCCGTGCCGACGACCTGACCGTGCATGTTCGTCGGAATGCCACCCATCTGATAATGGATGGTCGGCACGACCGGAATCGGCTCCTTGATGCAGTCGACGTTGGCGAACTTCAGCGCGATCTCGCGAATCGACGGCAGACGCTTCATGATCGTCTCGGCGCCGATGTGCGACAGATCGAGCAGCACGTGATCCTTGTTCGGACCCACGCCACGGCCTTCCTTGATTTCCTGATCCATCGAACGCGAGACGAAGTCGCGCGGTGCCAGATCCTTCAGCGTCGGCGCGTAACGCTCCATGAATCGCTCGCCATCCGAGTTACGCAGAATGCCGCCTTCGCCGCGCACGCCTTCGGTGATCAGCACGCCCGCGCCCGCGACGCCCGTCGGGTGGAACTGCCAGAACTCCATGTCCTGCAGCGCGATACCCGAGCGCGCGGCCATACCGAGGCCGTCGCCGGTATTGATGAACGCATTCGTCGATGCCGCGAAGATACGGCCCGCGCCGCCCGTGGCGAACAGCATGGTCTTGCCTTCGAGGATATAGACCTCGCCGGTTTCCATCTCCAACGCGGTGACGCCGAGCACGTCGCCGTCAGCGTCGCGGATCAGATCCATCGCCATCCATTCGACGAAGAAGTGCGTTTTAGCCGCGACATTCTGCTGATACAGCGTATGCAGCAGCGCGTGGCCGGTACGGTCGGCAGCGGCGCAAGCACGTTGCACCGGCTTCTCGCCGTAATTGGCCGTGTGGCCGCCGAACGGACGTTGATAGATGGTGCCGTCCGCGTTACGGTCGAACGGCATGCCCATGTGTTCGAGTTCGTAGACGGCGTTCGGTGCTTCGCGGCACATGAACTCGATCGCGTCCTGGTCGCCGAGCCAGTCGGAGCCCTTGATCGTGTCGTAGAAGTGGTAGTGCCAGTTGTCTTCGCTCATGTTGCCAAGCGAAGCGCCGATGCCGCCTTGCGCGGCCACCGTATGCGAGCGCGTCGGAAACACCTTGGAGAGCACCGCGACGGAGAGGCCCGCGCGCGCGAGTTGCAGCGAGGCGCGCATGCCCGAGCCGCCCGCGCCGACGATGACCACGTCGAAACGGCGACGCGGCAGGGATGTCTTGATTGCAGCCATGTTCTTTTAAACTCTCCAGAGAATCTGTGCGGCGTAGCCGGCGCATCCGAGCAGCCAGAGGATCGTGAGCACTTGCAGCAAGAGGCGCACGCCCATGGGCTTGACATAGTCCATCCAGATATCGCGGATGCCGACCCACGCGTGGAAGAACAGGCACAGCAGGACGACGAAGGTGGCGAGCTTCATCCACTGCATCGCGAAGATGCCGGCCCAGCCTTCGTAGGAGAAGTTATGCGCGCCGAAGAACAGCACCAGCAGCACGATGGTATAGACGGCCATCGCGACCGCGGTGATGCGTTGCGCGAGCCAGTCGCGCAGACCGTAGTGCGCGCCGACGACCAGACGCTTCGGTCCGACTCGATTGTGGGTTGCCATGTTTAAAACGCTCCGAAGAGTTTAAGGGCCATCGCGAGCGTGAGCAGCAGCGACACGATCAGCACGATGAGCGCGGTCTGTTTGCCGCCTTCCTTATTGACTGCGACGTGCGTATCGAGCAAGAGAAAACGAATGCCCGCGCAGAAGTGATGCAGATACGCCCACGACAACACGAGCACGACGATCTTGACGATGGGATTGGCGAGGAAGCCCTTGAACGCCTCGAAGCTCAGTTCGGACGTGAGGCTCTGATCGAGCAGATACAGGATGAACGGCAGACACACGAACAACAGCAAGCCACTGACACGATGCAGGATCGACACCTTCCCTGCGAGCGGCAAGCGGTATTGCGCGAGTTGGCCGATCCCGATGTTCCGGTACTCGGGCCTTGGTTTTTTTACGGCTTCAGCCATGCTAGACCCC
>NZ_LFJJ01000096.1 GCF_001189365.1 Candidatus Burkholderia verschuerenii
CGCGCGAGCCTTTCCGGGCAACCCTTACGACGGCCACACGCTGGCCGAACAGCTCGAACAGACGAGCATTCTGTTGCAGGATGTACCGCAGCAGCCGCAGCCGAAGACCGTACTGGTTGATCTGGGGCATGTGAAGTGCATAGTGTCGCATCCAGTGCTGGCTCGCCCGGCGCAGCTTCTCGGCCATCGCGGGCCGCTCATCGTTGACCGAGTCGGCGACCAGCGCGAAAAAGCGCCGCAGCACGCGCCAGAGCCGCGTGGTTTCGCTGCCTGCAGCATCTTCCGCAAGGCTCTGGCCACGATGACCGTTGTCGGGTCCAATCGTTCCCGTGTGATCGGCAACCGGCGTTGCATCAGGTACTGATCCAGCGCCATACGCGCGAGTGCCGGGTGCTTACCGCAGGCCGGCATTGTCGAATGGGTGCAGTCGAAAGGCCTACTTCGTCAGGCGCAGCTTGCCAAGGTTACCCGCGATCTGCTTGAAAATCGTGGTAAGCGTGGCGTTGTCGGGCGCGTGGTAATAGTCGCCCGGCGAAGCGCAGTCACGCATCGCCGTCTGCGCCACCGAGTTCGACGCGTTGAAGCCGAAGGTGATGGCATAGATGGTCACGTTCGAGTTTTTAATCGCGGTACAGATGGCGTTCTGGAACGTATTGACGTCATCAGGATAGCCGGCGTAGCCTGAGGAGGTATCGATTGGGTTACCGCCGTATAGTTCCGCAGAATCGGTCTGACCGTTGGCCAGCGTCGAGCCGTCGGTGCGCGTCACGCTCGATGCCTTCATGGAGTTGGTGCCCACGCCCGACAGGCCGTTGAACCACAGCGCGTTCGGGAACGAACCGGCCGCCCCGATCTGGTTCTCGCCGTCGGTCAGCACGATCATCACGCGCTGCAGGCCCTGCGTGGTGATCGGCTTGGGCAGTAAGGGGTCAGTCGAGATCCAGCCGTTGGCAGCGCCGGCCAAGTTCTGAGACCAGTCCGGCACCAGCATGCGCCAGCCCCAGAGCAGGCCTTCCGGAATAATCGTAGACCCACCGGCCACCATGTTCTCGATGGCCGTGGTCAAGATGTTTCGCTGGTTGGTCAGGAAAGTGACCGGCTGCCCCATACACTGAGAATTCTGAGTGATCGTCTGCGTACCCGAATTGTTCATCTGATCGAATTCAGTGCCAATGTTGATACCTCGCGGATTCATATTGCAATAGTTCTGCGTGCCGTTGGTGCTCAGCATCAGAGGCACGTTATTGACCATAGTGTGGGTGTCGTCCTTCGTGTTGTGGCAAAAGCCGTGTGCAAAGGTAACGACATTGAGCCCGTTCGGCGGTACGTTGTAGTAGTACGGAGTAAACTTCAGCGAAGAACTCGGCAAGTAGGCCGCCGGCGAAAGATTGCCGCTTGCGTCGCGCGGCTCGACGGCACACCCGCCCCAGCCGGCCACGTCACCGGTCGCTTTCATGGCGACGTTCTTGCTATTATACGTGAACACTGGGTTCATCCATGAGCCGCTGCCTGATAGCGCCCCGGTCAGGTTCACGGTGCTGGCGAACGGCACGAGGCCCACGTAAGTCATGGTGGTGCTGTTTGACTGTCCATACAGCGCCGTGAGCAGCGTGTTCGTCGCATCCTTCAAGCCCTGCAGTTTGCTCGATCCGTTGACGGTGCCGTCGGCCGAATCTGACATCGATCCGGTGTTGTCGAGCACCATTGCCAATTCGAGCAGCGTCTGCGGCAGACGTATCACCGCGTTCGACGCTCTGACGGTGGCATAGGTGCGCGGGTCACCGGCATCGCCGCCGCGCGCCGCCATCGCGCTGATTGTCGGATCGAGGAAGAATGGCGCCAGTAGCGGCTTCAGGCTGCTCGTTGAGAGATTGATCGTCTTGCCCGAAGTGCGGTCGCCTGTCACCGCCGCCATGATCGGCTGGCGCTTCATTCCGAGGTAGGTGCTCGGCATGTTGCCCTCGTAGTAGGCCTGCGCGTCGGCCTGCCATTGCGAATCGTTATTACCGGTGGTGGTGTCCGCGTAGTGCGCGAGATCAGCACCCGAGGACAGCGCGGCCACGTCGAGCGCCATCTGCATCTGCGTCTGGCTCATGGTGTAGCCGATCGAGTCGATCGCCAGACACAGCGTGCCGATTAGCACGCTGCCTATCATCGCGAAAACCATCGAGAACGCGCCGTCGTCGGCGCGCACGAGGTCGCGCGGCGAGCGCGCGCCGCGCCGCGATGCCGTGCGCGGTATAGCGCCGGTGCCTTGGCCTATGCCAGTCTCTCTGGGATCGTTCTGAGTCATGAGGCCGTTTTGAGAGGAAGCGACTTGCCGGTCCGTGGATAGACGACCACGCGTTTGTAGATCATAGTAGTCATCGGCGCCATCGCCCAGATCAGCGGCTTGTAACTGTAGAACACCTCGACCACGATCGCCGAATCACCGGCGCGGAACGGCCAAGTGGAGGGCAGCAACGCCTTCGCCGTAAGCGTCGTTGAGATGTTGGTCGACGACTTGCGTGTCCAGACCAAATAAGGCGTGCCGGACGCCGTCGCCGTGGTGAACGAAGGCGGCGTGCACGACGAATTGGTATCGCAGATAGAGGAGATGATCACACCGCCGTTCGTCTGCAGCGCCAGTGGGCTCGACAGCAGCCAGGCGGCGTTCCAAATCGAACCGAGATCGTCGGGATCGGTGGTCGCGTTGGTGTCGTACACCTGGTTGCGCTGACCTAGTGAGTCAGCCAGCACGAAGGCCATATGCTCCACCGTGCTGACGGCGCGCATATACATGTAAAGCTCGGCAAAACCGAGTAGGATCAGCGCAAGCAGCGGCGTGATGATCACTACCTCGAGGCTGACAAAGCCGCCGGACTTGCGGCGCGAGCGCCATGCCGAAGAACGGATTGCGCTCATTTCTCGTTTTGCACGAGGTAATAGCGCCGATACACGAGCGGTGTCGCGCCGAAGAAGCCCAGAAAACCCGTGAAACCATGTGGCATAGTAAGTGTGATGTTGTATGACACCACGTCGCCTAAGCCGCCAGAGCTGGACGACGTGGTACTGCTGCCGAAGGTGCCGTAGTCGACGACCGCGATGGTCAGCCTACCGCCTATATTGGTCCACGGCCGCAGGATGTTCGTCACGGTCTGGCTGGCCGCCCGTTCGCGCGTCTCCCCCGTAGCCGGCGCGACCGTGGTGATGCCCGCGCGGGAGGCCTGCTGCGCCGCGTACTGCACCGAGGCGTCAACCGTCAGGTCCAGCCCCACCTCGATGATGCCGAGCACTAGAATGAACACGGCGGGTGCGAACAGCGCAAACTCGAGCGTTGACACGCCGCCTTCGGCGCGACCGAAGCGCGGCCACGTGCAGCCGCGTCCAATCGCTTTCGCGAGGCGGGTCATTGCAGCGCTCCTGTGCCCCCGCGCTGGCCGACGTATTCGGTCAACCGGCCCCGCGCGCCCCAGTTGCCGAGTGGTATGACGTTGACGGCTCGGTCGGCCGGCAGCGTCGGCACGGCCGCAGCGGTCAGTTGCCGACGCTCGCGTTGGAAGGCATAGAAGCGCAGGTCGGAACTGACGTCCTTCGCAGGCAGGTCGCGCGACAGCAGTTTGTAGGCGGCCTTGGTGTTGCCAAGCAGCCCGTAGGCCAGCGCCAAATCATGGAAGGCCTGCGGCGGCGCGGCCGGAAAACGCGTCACGTCGGTCAGCACGTCGACTGCCTCGCGCGGGCGCCCGGCCATGATCAGCGACATACCGAGGTTGATGCTGATAGACGGGTCGCCTGGGTTGCAGGTCAGCGCCTCACGCAGTTCGGCCCGCGCGTCCGCATGGTTGCCGCTTAGGTCGAGCGCGGCGCCGAGGCCCGCCTGAGCAGTTGGCAGGTTCGGCTGGATCGCCAGCACCTGGCGGAAGCTCGCGATGGCCACGTCGAAATGGCGCAACCGCAGGTTTACGCGCGCGCGCCCGCTCAGCGCCGCCACCGAACGCGCATCGAGCGCGAGCGCCTTGTCGTAGTAGACGGCCGCGCGCGTGAGGTCGCCGGCCGCGTAGAGCGTGTCACCGAGGCCCGTCATGCCCGACAACGAATGCGGATCCTGCGAGAGAATCCGAGCATAGACATTGGTGGCCAGTTGCAGGTCGCCCGACTGCACCGCCGAACGTGCGACGCGCTCCTCGCTGGCCGGGTCGTTCAGGTTGTGTGTGTCGAAGGTCGGCGAGACGGGCTGCTTGTAGGCGAAGCCGTGCGAGGAGCAGCCGGAGATCGCGGCGAACGTCAGCACGGTGACGGAACGGGACAGAAAGGCGTTCATTGGTGTGCGAAGAAATCCAGGATCTGAATGACGGCCGGCCCCGCCGCAATCGCGCAAATCGCCGGAAGAATGAAAAGCATCATCGGAACCACCATCTTCGGAGCGAGTTTGGCGGCCTTCTCCTCGAGCGACATGATGAAGGCGAGCCGCTCCGACCGCGACAGCGTCTTCAGTGACTGCGTGATTGGCGTGCCATAGCGCATCGATTGCGTGAGCGTCGTGGTCAGCGCGCGCACCGACGGGAGGTTGATGCGGCGACCGAGGTTCTGCAACGCGCGCTCGGCGTCGCCGGAAATGCGCAGCTCGTCGGCGGTCAGCGCAAACTCAGCCGACAGCGGCGGGCAGATGGTGACGAGTTCGTCGGTCACGTGCTGCATGCTGACCAGCAGGCTGTTACCGGCGTTGGTACAGATCACCATCAGGTCCAGCGCATCGGGCAGGCAGGCCGAGATCCAGCGCCGCCGCGATGCCGCGCGAAAACGCTGCAGGTATTCCGGCACAATCATGCCGACGATGAACGCGCCGAGCATCGCCAGGCCGCGAAACGCGGGGAACTGCCCGACGCCGGGCACGCTGGCGCCTGACACGACCACGATCGCGGCCACCAGAATGCCGAACGAGAATTTAACGCCGAGCATTACCGCGGTGCCGTTGGGGCCGCGATATCCGGCATTGAGCAGGTCGGCCTCGATCTGCGCGCGCAGCTTCGCGTCGAAGAATGGGATCCGATCACCGAGCGCGGCTAGGAATTGCGTCACGCGCTCGATCAAGCGCACTGCCAGCATTTCCTCCGCCTCGATCAAAGTGCGCATCGCGCGAATCTGCACCGCATCCCGCACGCGTTCGGCGATCTTGCCGCGATGGTTGCCATACTTGATCGCCCACCAGCCGGCGATCACCAGCAGCAGCCCGACCAGCATCGTCAGGTCGGTGATCATTTCCACCATTTCTAGGGTCATCGCGTGGTCTCCAGCTTCGACATCTTGTGCACCACGATCAGGCCGAGCGTGATGGACAACACCGCAAAGGTCAACAGCTTGTGGCCCGAGTGGGTATTGATCAGCACTTCCACATAGGGCCGGTTGATCGCGTACAGGCCGGCCACGATCACGATCGGGATCGCGGTGAGGATCTTGGTGGTGATGCGTGCCTCGCCCGTCAACGCGCGCGCCTTTTGGCGGATTTCGAGCCGCGAGCGGATGATGTTCGAGAGATTCTCGAGCGTCTCACTGAGCTGGCCGCCCGTCTCGCGCTGCACCAGCAGGCAGACGCAGAAAAACGAGAAATCGGAAATCTCGATGCGCCGCCCCGCCGCGATCAGCACTTCCTCGAGGTCGATCCCGACCTGCAGCGAGTCGCCCATAAGGCGGAATTCGCGGGCCAGTGGCTCCGGGCACACATCGGCACTGTTGATGATCACCTGGGTGACTGGAATACCAGCCCGCACCGCGCGCACGATCAGGTCGATCGCTTCCGAGAAGCCACCGAGGAACTGGTCGCGAAAACGGTTGACCAAGAACTTGTAGGCCCACATCGCACCGCCGATCGGCGCGCCGATAATGATGAACGGCAACGTCCACTGTGGAAACGGCGCGATCACGCTGGCGATCACGGCCACCACGGCCACCACGATCGTGATGGTGATCACGAACTTCTTGCCGCCCTTACCCGCCACGGTATCAAGGCGCGCTAGCCGCGCTGCGATCCACATACCCGTCACCGTCTCGGCGCTGGACTTGTTGACGAAAAGCGACGCGTCGACGATCGTCATCGACTCAGTGCCGGTCAGCGCCACCGTGGGTTCGAACGACTTCTGCATGCGCTGCGAGATGCGTGCCGACAGGCGCTGTCGGAACAGGCTAGCGCCCAGCATCGCCATCAGACCGAGGACAACGATGCAGAGAAACGTAGCCAGCGCGATCAAATTCGGGTTCACCATTTCAGCTCATCGCCTCCATCATGGCGTCCTGCACGCCGTAGTAGGTTGCGCGCTCGTAAAAGGCCGGACGGATCGACTGACGTTCGAAATTTCCCTTCACCTTTTCGCCGAAGGCAGTGGCGTCGTAACAGAACGTGAACAGATCTTGAGTGATGATCACGTCGCCTTCCATGCCCACCAGTTCGGTGATCCGCGTGATGCGGCGCAGGCCGTCGCGCATTCGCTCAATCTGCACGAACATGTGCACGGCACTGGCGATCTGGCGGCGAATCGACATCAGCGGCAGGTTGCCGTTGGCCATCGTCACCATGCTTTCCAGACGTGTAATTGCGTCGCGCGGCGTGTTCGCGTGGATCGTTGTCATCGAGCCGTCGTGGCCCGTGTTCATCGCCTGCAACACGTCGAAGGCCTCCGGGCCGCGCGTTTCGCCAAGGATGATCCGGTCCGGACGCATCCGCAGCGAGTTGCGCACCAGGTCGCGCTGGTTCACTCCGCCCAGACCTTCGGTGTTCTCGGGGCGCATTTCGAGGCTGACTACGTGCGGCTGCTGCAGGTGTAGTTCAGCCGCGTCCTCGATCGTGACGATCCGTTCGCCGTCGCCGATGTGGTACGACAGCGCGTTTAGCAAGGTGGTCTTTCCCGAACCGGTACCGCCCGCCACGACGATGTTCAGGCGGCAGAGGCTGGCGAGCTTGAGCAGTTTAGCCATGTTTGCTGACAGGTTAGCCTGCTCGACCATGATGTCGAGCGTGATCTTGCGTTTCGGAAACTTGCGGATCGATATGGCCGCGCCCTTCAGCGCCAGCGGCGGCAGCACCACGTTCACCCGGCTACCATCTGCCAGCCGCGCATCGACCATCGGGCTGCTTTCGTCTACGCGTCGGCCAGCGACGTTGGCAATGCGCTGCGCCACGGTGATCACATGCAGGTTGTCCCGGAACTTGTAGGGCGTCAGCTCGAGTCGGCCGCGGCGTTCCACGAACACTTGGTCCGGGCCGTTCACGAGCACGTCCGTCACCGACTCGTCGGCCAGCAGCGGCTCGATCGGGCCAAGGCCGAACATGTCGTTGAGCAGTTCCTCGACCATCAGCTTCTGGACGGCCATTGTGACGTTCAGGTACTCGCGCTCGGCCACGGTCGCCACCATCTGCTCGACAGTGCCGCGCATCTGGTCGCGCGTTTTACCGACCGCCGCCGAAGCGTTCATCGACGCGAACACGCCCGTACGCACCGCGCGGAACACGGCCGAGCGCACCATCGGCTCGCTCGATGGAGGCGCCGCGCGACGTGCCTCGGCCATTGTCCACGACGGCTCCGGCATCGGCGCGGAGGCCGATGCCGCCGGCGCAGTCGCCTCGACGGCCGGTTCGGGCGCGTTCGCCTTCGTGCCGAACGATTTCATCGCTTCCACCAATTGAGGCGGCAACCGCGCGCCTCGGTGGTCGCCTTGCGGCCCACCAAGTCGTTGACGATCTGGCTGATCGAATGGACGAACGCGTTTGCGGCGCGCCCGGCCGGTGCTTCGCCGACGTTTTCGGCAATCGCAAGGATCTTGTTCTCGTGGTTGATTTCGAGCAGGACCGAATGCCCGATTGCACCGACGAAGTCGTCCTTGTCGACGTTGCCCTGCGCGCATGGGATTGTATTGTTCAGCACGAACGAGATGACCGGAGCGTTCTCGCGCTTCTCGACGTACTGCGCGAGTCGCACCGTTTCGTGCGCGCCGTGCACCGAGCGGTCGCTGATCATGTAGACACGTGCCGAGTTGTCAAAGGCCTCGGTCGACAAGCGGCCGACCCCTGCACCAGTATCGATGATCACGTAGTGGAATTCGTTGGTCAGCAGGTCGATCAAGTGTTTGATCCCGCCTTCCTTGAACGGCCAAGCCGTGCCGAATGGCAGCTCACACGACAGCAGGAACAGGCGCGTGCCGATCGGAATCATGGTCCGCTCGATGAAAGCCACGTCAATCCGCTCGACATTCTGCAGCACTTCCGACAAACCGTGGTTCGAACGTACGCCGAGCATCGAGCACGCCGCACCGCCGTTGATGTTCAGGTCGACGTAGGCAATCCGGCGATGTGTGGAATCGGCTAGGAAACGCGCCAGATTGACCGCAATCGTGGTAGTGCCCGCACCGCCGCGCGCACCGACGAAGGAGATCGCCTTGCCGCGCCGGGTCTGCGGCACCGCGCGCACGGCACCGTCATTGAGGTCGACCGTGCGCTTGAGCAGTTCCTCTGTCAGCGGCTTGAACAGATAGTCACGTATGCCGATGCCGAGGAGGTTGCGATAGAGGGCCACGTCATTCTTGTCGCCGAGCGCAACCACCTGCACCGACGGCTCGCACACCTCGGCCAGCCGCGCCAAGTCCGACAGCGGCATAGTCGATCCCTGCAGGTCGATCAGCAGCAGACGCGGAGACCAGCCCACCTTGGTGATGTGGGCAATTGCCTCGTTAACGCCGCCGAGGCCCACGTGCGTGTGCCGCAGGGCCTCGTCGAGGATGAAGTTGCGCAGCGTCTGCTCAGTCTGGCGATCGCCGACGAAGGCCATGAAGCGCGCGGCGCGTGCGGTGGTCTGCGTGCGCGACGCAGCCATGTCGGAGGCGCTCAATTCGAGCCTCCGGTCGAGCTACTGCCACTACCGCCAGCGCCAGGCGCGACCGACGAGGACGAGGTCGAGGTGCTGTTATCGAGCGTCTTTACATGACCAGTCTCGTAGCGGCGCACGGCGGCCGCGGCCACAGCGCCGTCGGCCGGATTAAGCGTGGCGGGTGCCACGAGATCCTGCGGATTCGCCACTTGGGCAACGAGATTCGAATAGGTCGCGCAGCTCCACTGCATCGATGGACGACGCACGCCGCCATTGGTCAGCACGGGCGGCTCCGCCGTCGAAGTGCAGTCCGCCGCAGTGGCACCGTTCGGGCCTATCTGAATCACTGAGGGGTCGGTCACGTCGAGCGTGGCAGCGGTGTCGCAGCCGCCCAGCGCGAACGCGGCTGACAGGGCGACGACGATTGCAGCGGGCCAGAGACGGACATCAAGAAACACGGAAAGCATCGGGTAGCGTCCCCTCAATAAACGTAGCCGGCCGGGCCGGTGAGCGTCGGCTGCGGCGCGCCAGTGTCAGTGGGGGTGCCGGACCGGCTGCGCGCGAAGCCGTATTCGACGTCGCTGGCACGGCGCACCAAGGAGCTGATCGGATCGCGCAGGCGCGTCGGATCGACTGGGTTGACCAGATACGGCGTCACAATGATGACAATTTCGGTCTTCTTGTTCTGGAAGTTCTTCGACGAGAACAGCTTGCCGATGATAGGCAGCGAACCGAGGCCCGGAATCTGGGTGAGCGTGTTGCTTGAATTCGCCTGCAGCAGGCCCGCGATCGCGAAGCTCTGCCCGCTGGCCAGTTCGACCGTAGTGTCAGCGCGACGCACACTCATGCCAGGGATGCTGATGCCGCCTGTCGTGATGCTGGCGGTCGAATCAAGCTGGCTGACCTCCGGACGCACCTTCAGACTGATTCGGCGGTCGTTCAACACCGTGGGCGTGAAGTCCAGCTTTACGCCGAAGGTCTTGTAGTCGATTACCACGGCGCCGTTCGTTTGCGAGATTGGAATCGGGAATTCGCCGCCGGCCAGGAAGCTGGCCGTCTCACCCGACAGCGCGACGAGGTTCGGTTCCGCCAGCGTGGTGAGCAGGTCTTCCTCGGTCAACGCATCGATGATCGCGTTGATGCCTGCCTTCTGGGCGCCTGCCGCAATCGAATAGGCTGAACCGGTCGTCGAAGTGGCCGTCGACGTGAGCGACGCCAGCGAGATCGAGCCGTTGAACAGGCCGCCGTAGAAGTTGCCACCGCCGAGGAACGAAAGCGAATACCAGTTGATGCCGAGTTGCTGCGTGACGCTGCGGTCCACTTCTGTGATCCGCACGTGCAACTGCACCTGCAGCGGCTTGTCGATCACGATCCGATTCACGAAGTTCTGCTTCTCGGCTAGATAAGGCTGCACCATCTGCACCATCGTGTCGGCTTCGGCGGAATCCTTCGCGTGCCCCGTGACTTGTATCGAACCGGGTCCGGCGCTCAGCTTCAGGTCCGCGTTCGGGAAGTGCGCGTTCAACGTCGCACGCAGCGCGTCGAGATTGGGCGTTACCATGACCGTGCGCCGCACGATCGGGTGATTCTTGCCGTTGAGTACGTACAGCGTGGTCGTGCCGGGCTTCTTGCCGAGCACGTACAGCACGCGCGGCACCGGCACGCTCACATCGGCGACGGTCGGATCGGCCACGAACACCGACGCAGCGTTCTGCGTCAGCGTGAGCATCACGCCCTTGCCAGCGGTCAGGTTGAGCTGCGCACCGGAGGTTGCGCTGCCCTGCAGGAGCATGGCTTTGGGCATGACACGCTTGCCATCGACGTT
This sequence comes from Candidatus Burkholderia verschuerenii, assembly GCF_001189365.1. Taxonomy (GTDB): domain Bacteria; phylum Pseudomonadota; class Gammaproteobacteria; order Burkholderiales; family Burkholderiaceae; genus Caballeronia; species Caballeronia verschuerenii. The sequence continues at coordinate 10,660 of NZ_LFJJ01000096.1, forward strand.
GACGGCCCGGCCGTCGCGCAGGTCGAGCGCGCTGGCGGGCGTGGTCACCGCCACGGCAAGCAACGGCAGGGAGACGATCGCGAGCGGCGCGAGGCGCTTGAGCTGGAAGGTTCCGAACCGCGATTTCATGATGCGTAGAGTTTTCTGCGTAATGCCATGGCGCTATGTCCTTAATGACCGGGTTTCGTCGAGGCCGACATCAGTTCGGCAAAGTCGGCAGCGGTGGTGAGAGGCCAGCGCTACCATCGGCTTCGCCGCCAGATTCACTGCGCGTCGAACCGCGGTAGATCATCACGCGCGGTGCCTGATAGCCGGCCGAGGACGGTGAGGCCGGACGCTGCAGATCGTGCAGCGCGCGCGAGACGTCGCCGCTCCAGACCAGAGTGGCCGCCGAAGCGGGTGGCGTATCCGCGATGGCTGCCGAGTTCGGATCGCGGCTGTCGGTGGCAAAGCTGCGCAGCGCGAGCGACAGGCTGCCGAGATGTGAGGCAACCGACACGACCTCGCTCATGCGCGGCGTCACCTCTAGCGTGACGGTGCGCGCGACGCGGATGCCGCCGTCGGTATTGGCGCTGGAATCGTCCTTGGGACGCGTGAACTGCGAGCCGACCGCAAGCACGCGCACCCGTTGCACCACGGTCTCGCTCGACACTGACTGGCCCGGCGCGATGGTGCGGGCCGTCATCTGCTGGGTCAGCAGCAGGTCGACGTAGTCGCCCGGCTGAATCAGGCCGGCATTGCCCGATACGTCGTCGACAGCCACCGATATGGCGAGCATGCCGGGCTTGAGCGTGGCTGCGAGGAAGCCCGGCGCGTTCGGTAGAATCACGTCAGTGGCCACGAGTACTGTGCCACTCTTCACCGGATTACGCAGCAAGGCGCCCTTCAGGTCCGACGCGCCCACGCCCTGCACCACCGCGTTGAGCGGCACCTCGGGAACCGGCACGGTCTTCCAGCCGAGATCGTCGTCACGCAGCAGCAGGCCGACCGGTAGATCGGCGGCGGCGACGCGGATCTTCGACGTGGTCGGCACCGTCGAGTCGGTGTGCTGCGACGACACGATCACGATGCGCACGATGATGGCAATAATCATCGCGCCGACCAGCAGGCCGATAATTTTGATGAGATTCGACATGCTTCAGATGTTCCATCGCGCAGCCAGCGCGCCGGGCAGCATAATTGTGACGCTGCCGCCGAGCGCGAGCGCGACGCCGTAGGGCACTCCGCGCGCACCAGAGAACAACGCAAGCGAGCGATGCAGGCCACGCTGCTCAGATTCCGGCGGCAGATGCCGTGTGCTGAAGCTGACAAGTCCGACGATCGTGCCAATCACGGACACCAGCGTGAGCGTCTGTATGAACCCGGTCATGCCGACCCATAGAAAGATGGCCGCAGAGAGCTTCGCATCGCCACCGCCAAGCATGCGAGCGGCGAACAAGGCGACGCTGACCAGCAGAATGAGAACCCCGATCGCAAAATGAACAGCCATTTCGGTGAGGGGCATGCCGCCCAGCAAAGCATCGATGGGAAACAATACGGCAATTGCTACCACTTCGCGCGTCGGTAGCCTCCGTTCACGCAGATCGCAGATCGCGAGCCTGGCAAGTAGACAGATGACCACTGCCCTCAACAGCAAAGACAGAATCAGCACGACGCTTTTAGGCGGCTTATTTGCCAGCCTTGCTTTGAGCCGTCGAGACTTGCGAGAACAGGTTCGAGAACATCGAAGAGATGTTACTCTTGTACGTGGAGGCCATCGCACCGAGTGCCAAAATCACAATGCCAGCCAGCACTGCGTATTCCATTGCGCTGACGCCACGCTCGTCGCGAGCAAATGCATTGAGAAACTTCTTCATAGTTACCTCGTAAATCCAGAAATAAAACGTTAATAAAACACTAGCCAGACCAACTGCAAAAACTCACGACGCCACACAACACTTACCAACCGAAAGCGGCTTTACCCACATCTTTCCGCCGTGTCTCTTCGCGTTGTCCATTCTCACAGCGCATCAAGCCGTTTCGTAAATTCAACAGATTGCAGGTCGACGCGTCATCAGGCTCGATATGGCAAGGCTCGCTCACTTCGATCCTGTCAACAGCCTCCCCGTCCGAATCGGGTTCCGAAAGCCTATCGAGCAGCAGTGTCACTAAAGACATAGGTAGCCGTGCATTGCCGTGATTTGGATGAATTGAGTGACGATATCGTTAGACATGCCATAGCCGATCAAAAGCTTACAAAGACAGCTCGCGGATCGCCGCATCAATACCAAGTTCTCCAATCGCAACTAGAATCGGCTGTGACGAATTTGTTATCTTGCGGTTGATCGGCGGCGACACAAACCCCGGCAGAAATAGTGGCTCGAGATTGATCATAAGTCACGCTCCGAAGCTTCATCCGAGCTCTCGTTACTGCGTCCGGCGAAACAAAGCGCCGCCACCACAACACCGAAGATCGCCCCAATAAAGAATCCACCCAAAAATCCCACTGTAATCATCGTTCGAATAGCTCCGAGAGCGCGGGCGAAGTCCCCGTCCTAACTAGGACAAAGGTTCCCGAGAGACCTAACCCCAGCTGGCCCCCTTTCCGGCTACACTGGCACCAGCCAAATTTGCTCCAGTTCAATCTATCCTTTAGAGTTGCGTCAACATTACACAATTGGAGTGGGGACGGGGACGCTGAAGCTCACACTTGCACTAACTCAATTCCTCTCCACACGCTCTTTCTGCGCAGTGCCAATGACTGAACTGGGCGGAGACACAATTGATTGCTTCCGCCCAGTTCTAATTCATTACCACTGGTAACCGACACCCGCTCCGACCCCCACCGTGCTCCGGGTGTCGCTCGTCAGACTGCCCTTCAGCATCCAGCGGCCGCTATCCGAAAAGTGCGACACGCCGATTGCCAATGCTGCTTCACCGCGATATGAACCGACTCCGGCAGAAATCATTCCGCGCCCTGGGGTTGCAGCCTGCGGAAGGTTAGCTGCTGCTAAGGCGGCAGCTGTTCCCGCGTTGGCGTCACGTCTAACGCGATCGACTCGCTTATCTGTGTAGCTGTTAGCAGAATTCGTAGCACCTGTTAGAGCTTGGTTGAGTTGTCCGACGTTGACGGCATCTGTCGAATTAGTTCCTGCTGCCACGTTATGGATCAAAGCGGCACTTCCGTTTGCACCGATCGTGACACTGCCTGTATTGACTGCACCATCGGGATTGACATCGTATTGAACGCTACCGCTTTTTACCGCACTGAGTTGGTTGACATTCACCGCATCGGTACCCGATAGCCCTGCTGCAACGTTTGTCACTTGGCGCTCATGACCTCGAGAGCCGACCGAAACGGAGTTGTTCCGATCCGCAACCGAATTAGCGCCTAGCGCTACGGCGTTGTTCGCGACGGCGTTAGTACTGGTACCCAACGCCAGGCTGTTGGCACCCCTCGCCACTGCACCTGTACCACCCGCTGCGGAATTAGTACCTACTGCGGACGGCTTGGCTGTCGTACCAACGGCATTAACTTGAAAGAATCCGTCTTTGCCCTGCTGCAGGTTCTGGATCGCGACGTTGTTCTGCTGTGTTTGTTGATTCAACTGATTCATTGCGCTACCGGAGCTTGTTCGAAGCGATTCGACAGCTTGGTTTGTCGCATAAAGTTCGGATCCATTTACCGCGTCGGTGGAACCTGCCGTAACACGCCCCCCTGCGACATTGGTGATCGTACGCTCCTTATCGACGTCTCCAACAGAGACAGTGCTGGTCGGATTGCTTCCTGCTACTGCGTACGACTGCCCATTGATTGTCACGGCCGCTGTTCCGACCACAGCTTGAGTTCTTGAACTCGCACCGAGCGCGACGTCTCCGGCATTAGCAGCCAGCGAATTAGAGCCCAATGCGACTCCTTTAGCGGCACTGACGGTCGCCGTATCGCCGACAGCAACAGCTCCCGCGACGCCCGCGGTAGACTTATTCCCAATTGCAACCGAGCCTTGTCCAATCGCCTTATTCTCGTTGCCTAAAGCGACTGCACCGTTCGCTGCATTGGCCGCAGACGCATTCTGCAAGCCATTGCTATTGGCGATATTATTCCTGCCTAGAGCCATCGCTCCATTACCGCTAGCGAAGTTCGGGTCCCCCACAGAAATCGCGCCATCACCAAACGAAATGTTTCCTGAGCCAATTGCGACTGACTTGCCACCGTCAGCCTTCACGCTATTACCGATTGCAACCGAGCCGTCGGACTGTGCGATAGCCGCAGGCCCCATCGCCACACTATTAACTCCTACAGCCTGACTATCATTCAGCGACGAATTAGAGTGGAAGTATTTAACTCCGACTCCGTTGTCAAGATTGTTTAAGTACTCGATAGCTGCATGCTCGAAAGTGTTGAACCCGTCAAGGCTGCTGTTAACGTCATCAAGCCGACTCTGTATATATTTAAATCCTTGACCCGTCGCTGCTGAAAGAATAGCTACATATTGGTCTGTCGCGTATAGCTGCGAACCATTGACTGCGTCCGTCGAACGGGCAGAAAGCGCACCTGGCGCGACCTTCGTAATCTTGTGGTCTTTGCTCTTTGCGACACCTTGTGCCGCCGCAGGACGTCCGACGAGCACAGCAGCACTCACTGTCGTCGCAATTACTGCACGGGCAACAAAGCTGTGATGGAATCCATGGCGATTTGACTTGACACTCCGATGTTTGCGCCGTTTCTTACCACTGGGTAATTGAACAGGACGGCAAATCTCAATCAGCCGTTCGTGTTCACTTTGTGGCTGAGTTTCGTCGGGTGTTTTATTTAGTGATGCGAATATTCGTGACCATTTTTTCATTTTATTCCTCCTGCTTGTTTTCGTTGTAATCAGACTAAAATCGGCGAGCTAAAAGGGGATGTCGCCGCGATAATATTTCGGGCAATGTCGACGCGACCGTCTAACGTTCGGTGAGCAGTTCGATTGTCTCTCTATTAAGTAGAATGTGACTTCCCTTCCAGGAAGGTTGAATAATCTCGCCTTGAATCCAATCAATTCCAGATCCGAACACCTTTTGTAGGTCTTCTTCGCATTCGATTCCCTCGGCAACTACGCAGGGAGCAAGCGCACCACAGAGCGCCGCAAGCCGGTGTAGAACTGACATCTCGTCGTCGCCTCGCCAATTGCCTCGCACCCAGCCATCATATAGCTTGATTACATCCGGACGTATAGCCCGAGCAAAACTCACGCTACTGTGCCCTTCTCCGAAATCATCCAAAGAGATGCGGCATCCGAGGTCTTTGAGTCGACGTGCAAAATTGATTGCCGCATCGAAATCGGCAATTGGAGCTGTTTCGGTGATTTCGATGGTCAAACGAGCAGCAACGTCAGAATCGGCCATCAGTCGGTCAAAAGTCGATAGCCACCAACTATCCATCACCAAGCTACAAGCAGATATATTGCAACCGAGAATTGCCGAACTATCTGCTTCAAGCCGACCTATTACATTCGACACCACAATCCTGTCCAATGCGCGGACGAAGCCTAATCGCTCCAACACAGGAATTAGGCGGGCAGCGCCCGCACCGTCGGGCAGCCCAGATACTCGAAGAAGAGCTTCGGAATAGAGTAACGTCGAATGTTGGTCCAAACGGACGATGGGCTGAGTTACGAGGCTCACCCGACCGTGTGCAATTGCTCGCTCAAACGCAACTGCCAACGCCATATCCCGTTCGTAGCTTTCGCGCCATTCCGATCCGAACTGCGGCACTCGTATCGGTGAGCCTGCAGCGCTCACTCGCTCAACCTTCTCTGGGTAATGAAGAAACCCACCGCTCTCTCCACCTAGTAATCCAGGGCGAACGGGGTCCACCGTTACCATCGGGAGGACCCAGCTGCCGCTTTCCGTTACGAGGGAGGCGGCAAGCTCTATCTGCAGACGCTCCAGACGAGGCAACGAGCCCATCCCGGGCGTTGAAGCAGCAGGACTAGCGCTTTTCAAAAAGGAAACCAAAAACCGTGCCTCTCCAATCTCTGTAACTGAGCCACCGCAGAACTGAACCCGCAACTGCAGGATTCGCATCGTCTCATGAGCGAGGGAGGCACCGAAAACAGTCCTAAGGTGTGCATGGTTGTGCAGCTCGACCAGCAAAAACTTAGGCTCAACTCGTTCGGATTGGCTCACGGCCCCCCCCCACAGCGCCGCAGACACCCAACTGCACAGGGGAAGCCCACCGACGGCGGCGGGGATAGCCAATTTCGTTGGCCAATAATGGCTTTTGAGGGCAAAATGGGTCCTTTTCGTCAGGGAGGCAAAGTCAGGTCGGGAGATCGAAGAAATAATGGGTTTTGGGCATTTAGTTCAGATGATTGCATAAACGACCGGTTCTGTCAAACGCGGATGTACCCTAGCGCCGATCGTGCTGTCGATGTCCTTTTCAAGGAGCACGAAGGCCGATCTAACTCAGGAACGTCTCGCCTTCTGTTGGGCTAAAAATGATTATTGGGTACGCACGGGTATCCACTGAGGGCCAGAACGTCGATTTGCAGACGCAGGCACTTTTGCGCGTGGGTTGTGACAAGATCTATACGGATCGCGGTGTGTCGGGCAGCTTAATCTCGCGTCCTGGGCTGGACCGAGCACTGGCGCGGTTGAATCCGGGCGATACCTTGGTGGTCTGGCGACTAGATCGTCTAGGCCGGTCGCTCGTACATCTAGTTCGATTGATGGAGACGCTCGGACGGAAACGAGTTGCTTTCCAATCTCTCACAGAGGCTATCAACACGCGCTCATCAGGGGGACGGCTGATATTTCACATGATGGCGGCATTAGCCGAATTCGAACGCACATTGATCAGCGAACGCACACGAGCAGGCATTGAAGCAGCACGTGCGAGCGGACGCCGAGTCGGGCGCCGTCCCCTGCTCACAACGAGCCAGTTAGAGGAGGCTCGCAGTCGATTGACGGACGGCAGAGCCAATGCGAAAGAGATTGCAGGAGACTTTGGCGTGCACGTGCGCACACTCTTGCGTGGATTGGACCGGCTTGATGCGCAGGACGGGTGATCTCTTGTTCATCGACTATCGTTCGGCTGCAAAGCGCCATCGTTCGGCGTCAACGGTTGGGGCGTGATGCCTCAATGAGCGAAGGTCGTTTAATGTCCACGCATCCGCCAATCTCAGCGCGATGAGAATCCCCTCTGAAAATGCCTACAAGGCTGTAATGCCGTTCAGTTAAGATTTTTTTGAGGTGCCGAACGGAGTAACGTTTGTGGCGTGATTTGACGACTCGGTCGCATGTGCGTCCGGGTCGTTTTTCATTGGGAAGCGACTTCAGCCGTTCGCGCAGACGCTGTAGGCATGCAGGTAATTTTGCATAAGCTGGCGTGAGGGCAGCCCACATCATTTCAATGCTGGATCGTGTGAAGGGCTCGCACGAAGCTGATATCAGTCGGGGCGAGTCTTGCTTCTCGTGCGGCGCTTGCGATCTCACGTCGAATCAGGTTGTAGGCGATCAGTGCACCCCATATTTCCTGGTATATCCCTTCGACGCTGCGGCTGCGCAAGACCAACTCCGAACCCAACATCGATTGCTTGAGCTCTGCGTAACTGGTTTCGATCTGCCAGCGCCGCTCGTAGCAGGCAACGATATCAGCGGGTTTGAAGCGTCGGCGATCCATTAGTGAAGTCAGCAGTACGCGTTCGCGTCCGCGCGCATCGACGACCCGGATCGCCCGCGCACTCCATGACTCTGGCAAAGCCGGGCACTTCTTGCGCGCCTGTGGCGAGACACGCGCATCGTCAGCGGTTCCGCAGACCACGTCCCAGCGGGTATTGGCTTTGGCTGGAACCAGGAAGTGGCGATTGCGCGCGTTCATCGTGAGCCCGCACAGGATCTCTGCGGCCAGGAATCCCTTGTCGAATACTGTCAGCGAATCTTCCGGGATCTGCGGCAGCAGACTCTTGGCGTACACCATTTCGTTGGTGTCATAGCAACCGAAATTGACATCGGCGATCAGGTGCGTCGGGATGGCGGTAAGCGTCACGGCGCGCACCTGCGGATAACTCGCCACTTTGCCGCTGGCATACCCCTGCGCGCCAAAGTGCTCGCGGTTTGCCGGACTGTCTGGGGTGCGCAGTGTGGTGCCATCCATTGCCCAAAGACTTAACCCCTTGAACGCATAGTGAGCCGCGTCCTGAGCGGTCCACGCTCGTGCCGTTTGTTCAAACAGCCACGCCATCGGCGCTTCGCCAATGCGTTGGCGCGCCTGCGCCGCGGCGCTCTTACTGACAAACGGTGCTGCATCGTTGGGCAAGGCCAGATCAAGACTGTCGAGTACCTCGCTAATCGACCAGTGGCGGTACATCGCCAGCACAATGACCAGCCAGACCACCTGTTCGGACGGTAAGCGACGGCGCCGGATGCTCGCCGTACCGGTTGCCTGGACTGTACGCTCGACCCACTCGTAGGGCAGATGCTCGGCTAACCGTCGCAGATCGACCGGCCCTTGCGTTTCGATCAGGTGAGTGAGGTGGTTGGCAAGCATCGCACCGAGAAGTTAACAGCGCGGCGCTTCGTTTACAACCAGTTCTCGCTGAAAAAACAAAAATGCCGTCCAGCGTTAACTGAACGGCATTAGGCCGCTTGGCCGGGTTTTTTTTGAAGGTCAGGCATTAGGCTCTATTCACATTTGAAGAAATGTGTTTACATCTCATCTTTTGCGTAAGCGATCAAGATGAGTCGAATGTTGTTGACCGATGAGATATGGGGACGACTGGAGTCCATTGTTCCGGGTAAGCCTGGTGATGTG
>NZ_LFJJ01000097.1 GCF_001189365.1 Candidatus Burkholderia verschuerenii
ATGAATGACTTCCGTGGCTCCTCGCCACTTACGGCGAACCACTTGAAGTTGCTGGCCGTGCAATGGATGCCATGGATACTCCATTGTGACGAGCTTCAATCGGTATGCTGAATGTTGTTTGGTTACACATGCCCACAAGCGTGCTCAGCTTCCTCACCCGTAGCGCCAGCATCAAAAGCACGCATCCCCAACCGCGCCAGCAACGCCCTGTCCGCTTCAGCCTGCGGATTACTGGTAGTCAACAACTGATCCCCATAAAAGATCGAATTAGCGCCCGCAGCAAAACAAAGCGCCTGCAGCGCCTCGTCCATCTGCTCACGCCCAGCAGACAACCGCACCATAGCCGAAGGCATCGTAATACGTGCAACAGCAATCGTCCGCACGAACTCGAACGGATCCAGCGCCTCCGTGCCGGTCAACGGCGTGCCCGCAACCTGCACGAGATTGTTGATCGGCACCGACTCCGGATACGGCTCCATATTCGCCAGTTGCGAGATCAACCCCGCCCGCTCGCGCCGCGATTCGCCCATCCCGACTATCCCGCCGCAGCACACATTGATGCCCGCATCGCGCACATGTTCGAGCGTGTCGAGCCGATGCTGATACGTCCGCGTCGAAATGATCTGCCCGTAAAACTCCGGTGACGTATCGAGATTGTGGTTGTAGTAATCGAGGCCCGCATCGCGCAAACCTTGCGCCTGATGCGCCTCCAGCATGCCGAGCGTCACGCAGGTTTCGAGGCCCATCGCCTTGACACCGCGAATCATGTCCTTGATCGGCTCGAGATGACGATCCTTCGGATTGCGCCACGCCGCGCCCATGCAGAAACGCGTCGCGCCGTTCGACTTGGCGACTTCCGCGGCCTTCAGCACGGCGTCGACTTCCATCAGCTTTTCGGCTTGCAGGCCCGTGTCGTGATGCACCGACTGCGGACAATACGCGCAATCCTCCTCGCAGCCGCCCGTCTTGATCGACAGCAACGTGGACAACTGCACCGCGTTCGGATCGAAATGTTCGCGATGCACCGTCTGCGCGCGATACAGCAAATCGTTGAACGGCAACTCGTACAGCGCGACGATATCGGCGACGCGCCAGCGTTGCTTGGTGGCGGCATCGGGCGTGGCAAGAGACTGAGTCATGAAGTGATCCTTTTGATGAAACGAAAGCGGTTAGCGAATGCGCTCGAGCAGCGCGCGCGTGTCGAGATGATCGGCGGCGCGCGCGGCATCGGCGGGAGCGAGATGAGGAATCACGCCGAGTAGCGGCGCGGGCAGCCGCGCGGTCAGCGTGGCGATGTTTTCTTCGGGATACAGCATGCTCGGATCGACGCGATTCGCCACCCACCCCGCGAGCCGCAACCCGCGCGTGGCGATGGCTTCCGCCGTCAGCAACGCATGGCTGATGCAGCCGAGCCGCATGCCGACGACCAGCACCACCGGCAAGCCGAGCGCGACGGCGAGATCGGCGGTGTCGTGCGCGTCGTCGAGCGGCACGCGAAAACCGCCGACGCCTTCCACGACGACGATATCCGCCTGCGCTTGCGCCATGCGATGCGCTTCCACGATGCGCCCGATATCGAGCGTCAGGCCTTCGCGCGATGCCGCGATATGCGGCGCGATCGGCTCGCGCATCATGAACAGCGTGCGTATCTCGTTCGGCAGCGCGACGTTGGCGGCGGCATCGAGTTGATCGGCGTCTTCGTTGTGCAGCACGCCGTCGCGCTCGATCGCGCCCGAGGCGATCGGCTTCATCGCGGCGGCGCGCAGACCGGCGCGCGCGAAGCCGTGCAGCAGCGCGGAAGAAACGAGCGTCTTGCCGATTTCCGTATCGGTTCCGGCGACGAATAACGAGAGTGCGGTCATAGCGTAGTCAGAGCGTGATCGAGGCGCGCGAGATCGTCCTCGCTGTGCGCGGCGGACAGCGACACGCGCAATCGCGACGTGCCCGCGGGCACCGTCGGAGGACGAATCGCCGGAACCCAGAGACTGTGCTCGTCGAGCGCGGCGGCGATCGCCAGCGTCTCGTCGTTGCCGCCGATCACGAGCGGCTGCACGGCGGTGTGCGAATCGACGGGCAGCCAGCGCGTGCGCTTGAGCATCGCGCGCGTCGTGTCGATCAGCGACGCGAGATGCGCGCGGCGCGCATCGCCTTCATCGCTCGCGATGATCCGCACGCTCGCCGACAGCGCATGCGCCACCGCCGGCGTCGATGCCGTCGTGAAGATATACGGCCGCGCGCGCTGGATCAGCCATTCGACGACGGTTGCGTCCGCCGCGACGAACGCGCCCGATACGCCCGCCGCCTTGCCGAACGTGCCGACATAGACCAGATGCTTCGAGCGCAGCGCGTAGTGCGCGAGCGCGCCGTGTCCTTGCGGGCCGAGCACGCCGAAGCCGTGCGCATCGTCGACGACGAGCCACGCGCCGTAGCGCTCCGCGAGTTCGACGAGACGCGCGAGCGGCGCGATATCGCCGTCCATGCTGAACACCGTATCGGTGACGATGAGTTTGGTCGCGGGATCGTCGCGCGAGGCGTCGAGCATCGCGTCGAGCGCGGCCATGTCGGCGTGCGGATAGATCTGTGTCTGCGCGCGCGAAAGCCGCACGCCGTCGATCAGCGACGCGTGGTTCAGCGCATCGGAAAAGACGAGCGTGTCGCGTCCGGCGAGCGCGGTCAGCACGGCGAGATTCGCCATGTAGCCGGTGCTGAAATAAAGCGCGCGCGGATCGTCGACGAAACCGCCCGAGAACGCCGCGAGTTCGTCTTCGAGCTTTGCATGCGCGCGCGAATGTCCACCGAGCAGATGCGAACCGCCGCTGCCCGCGCCGTACAGCGCCGCGCCTTCCGCGAGCGCCGCGCGAATACCTTCGTGCGCGGCGAGGCCGAGATAATCGTTGCTCGCGAAGCCGACGATCTTTCGGCCATCCACGCTCAGATGCGCGGAGCACGCGCCGTCGATCGTCTTGCGCCGGCGACGCAGGCCGCGCGCGTCGAGATCGGCGAGTCCCGTGTTCAGCGCGTCGTAGAGTGCGTGAGACGTATCCTTCATTCGATGCGCTCCGCAAGCGTGGCGTCGAGCGTGTCGCGCGTGCGTTGCGCGAGCAGCAGCAGTTCGTCGTCGCTCAGGATGTACGGCGGCATCATGTAGACCGTGTTGCCGATCGGGCGCATCAGCAGTTCGCGCTGCAAGGCGTTGGCGAAAAAGCGGCGCGAGAAAGTTTTGTCTTCGATATCGACGTCGAACGCGAAGATCGTGCCGCGCTCGCGGAAGTTTTTCACGCGCGCATGCTTGGCGAGCGGCTGCAAGGCTTCGCGCAGCAGCGCCGATTTGCGGCGGTTTTCAACGAGCACGTTCGCGCTGTCGAACAGATCGAGCGTGGCCAGCGCCGCGCGGCACGCGAGCGGATTGCCCGTGTACGAATGCGAGTGCAGGAAGCCGCGCGTCACGTCGTCGTCGTAGAAGGCGGCGTAGATCGAATCGCGCGTGAGCACGATCGACAACGGCAAGTATCCGCCGCTGATGCCCTTCGACAGACACAGGAAATCGGGCCACACGCCCGCCTGCTCGCACGCGAAAAACGTCCCCGTGCGGCCGCAGCCGACGGCGATTTCATCGGCGATCAGATGCACGCCGAACTCGTCGCACAGCGCGCGCAGACGCGTGAGATACGACGCGTCGTACATCGCCATGCCCGCCGCGCATTGCACGAGCGGCTCGACGATCACGGCGGCCAATTGCGACGCGCGATGTTCGAACAGCGCGCGCATCGCGGCAATCGCTTCATCGACACCGACCGCCGCCGGCGACGCGACCACATGTGCGTGGCGAATCAGCGGATCGTAAGCGTCCTTGAAAATGGCGACGTCGGTCACGCCGAGCGCGCCGATGGTCTCGCCGTGATAGCTGTTCGCGAGGCACGCGAATTCGCGCTTGTCCGCGCGACCGTTGTTGCGCCAGAAATGAAAGCTCATCTTCAGCGCGATCTCGACCGCCGACGCACCATCGGAGGCGAAGAACGCATGACCGAGCGTGCGCTGCGTGAGCGCGTGCAGCCGTTCCGCGAGTTCGACCGCGGGCGCGTGCGTGCAGCCGGCGAGCATCGCGTGTTCGAGCGTGTCGAGCTGATCTTTCAGCGCGCGGTTGATGTCGTCGTTCGCGTGGCCGAACAGATTGACCCACCACGAACTGATCGAATCGAGATAGCGATTGCCTTCGTGGTCGTAGAGCCACGCGCCCTTGCCGCGCGCGATGGGCACGAGCGGCATGCGCTCGTGGTGTTTCATCTGGGTGCACGGATGCCACACGGCGGCGAGCGAACGCGCGATCCAGTCTTGATTGGCTTCAGTGTTCAAAAACGGCTCCCAGGCCCGCGCGCACAGCGGGCCGGATATCGGACGGGCGTTGAATGCCGGCGTCGTCGGAGAATTACGGGTGAATGCTGCGCGAGTCAATTATCGCCAAAAGAGGCGCGGCCTTCGCGTTTCGGCGGGGTTTTGCGGCTGGTGGGCGTGTGCATCGGACACATGGAAAAACGCTATCGCGGCTAACTTCGCGCAAGTCGGCGCGATATCGATCCAAGAAGCGAAAACGCCGGCGCGAGGCCGGCGTACGAAATTTTTGGGAAGCAAGCGTTTCAGATTCAGCGCGATGCGGTCTGCTGCGTTTCGCTCGCGCCATCGTTCCAGACGACGCGATTGTCCACCGCGTACAAATGGCACGGATCGTTGCTCTGCTTCTGGCAACTCGCGATGGCGACCGACATCGGATCGTCGCCGCCTTCGGCCCACGACCACGCGCCCGAATCCGACACGGCGAAGGCGCGGCTCGAATACTGGCTCAGAAAGTTTCGATAACCTTCACGGCCGCCTTCATCGATGAAAGGCACCGACTTCACGGAATCGAGGCTCGCGAAATCCGTGGCTTTCGGCAGCGCCGGTTCCGACACCTGATATTGTACGGCGGTCGGCATGCCGATCTGCGCGAGGAACGCCTTGACGTGCGGCCACCAGACCTGCACGCCATCGCGATCGCCGACCAGCCGATGCGCGTCGTTCTTGTAATCGCCGAAATCGACCATGCTGGCGCGCGCGCCGTGCGACGTGAACGCCGTGTACATGCGCGAGGCGAGATCGCCTTGCCACACCGAATCGTTGTCGCCGTACAACCACAGCGACGGCAGACGCGTGTTCTGGCCGTAATCGCCGTATGCGCTGACGAGATTTTTCTGCCAGCCGTCGCATTCGTCCTGACGCAGACCGCCCGAGAAATTGATGAGACCGCGCACGCCCGGCGCGGAAACGGCATCGCGCGCGCCGTAGGCGATCGTGGTCAGCCCGCCGTGCGAGGTGCCCGCGACGACGATATGCGTCTTGTCGACATACGATTGCTCGCTCATGTACGAGACGGTCGCGGCGACATCCTGCGCTTGCGCGAAGCCGTTCGCTTCGACATCGCAGCCGTGGCCGGCGTACTGGCCACCCGATCCCGCGAAGCCGCGGCGATTCGGCACGACGACGACATAACCGTGACGCACGAACTCGCACGCCAGCGCCACCGGACGATTGCGCGGCTGAGAATGCGCGTTGCCCGGAAGCTTGCCGTGATTGAAGACGATCATCGGGAACGGGCCCGCGCCGTCCGGTTTGAAGACGGTGGTTTCGAGCGCGATATCGCCTTCGGGCACTTCGATCACGCTTTCGTTCAGACCATTGGCGACGATCGGCAGGCTCTGGTCGAGTACATTGCCGATCTGACCGAATGCCGGCGCCTTCAGACCTTCGGAAGGACGCACCCCGCCGATCGGTTCGGCGCACGCTACGGACGTGACCAACGACGTCGCGAGCGAGATAGATCGCCATGCTGCATCCGACCAACCAGGTTCTGATCGCCATCCGTGAACTCCAACCGCGCCTAAATTCGTGTGTTGATCCGGCGTAACCCAAACGTCTGATTTGAAGTCACAAACCGATCTCGCTGCTGCCGATGAGCAGTATCGGACACGGCTTGGGGGAGTCATGCCTTGAAAAGGCAAGACAATTGGCTTCAAAACGGGATTTCGCTGCGATACCCGGGCGCGGACCTGACAGCGCTTTGGCATGACGCACAGATTAACTGTCCAAAATTGCAGTGCACAATCAGAGTAATTCCCTAATTAGTTAATCTGAAAGAAGAAATTCAGGGAATTAATACTTGCATCAGCCGCTTTTCTATTTAAAAAAATTATTTACTTATTTTTGATATCGCCGTCGATATAAATCCAATGCGCGGTGCTATCGCGTTTGAAGCGGCTGGCTTCGTGCAGTCGATGCGCGCGCCCGTCGACCTTGTAGCGCGCCACGAACTCCACTTCCTCGCGATCGGCATCGACGACGGTGTGACGTTTGATCTCCAGCCCGAGCCAGCGCGTGCCCGGATCGGATACGTCGAGATCGGGCGGGCAGGTGGCCGCGTCCCACGTCGCGCGAAGATACGCGATGTCGCCGAGCACGTAAGCGGTGTAGCGCGAGCGCATCAGTTCCATCGCGTTCGATGCAAACGCGCTACCTTCGATGAATCGTCCGCAACAGGCGTCGTAGCGCGGCGGCTTCGCGTTCGCGCGCTTCACCGGCGATGCGCCGCCGCAAGGGCAGTCCACCGGCTTCATGCGTCGACGCCCGGCATCTCGACGTGACGCGGCTGCGCGCGCACGCGATCGAGCCACGCCCGAATATGCGGATAGTTCGACAGATCGAGCCCGCCTTCGTCGGCGACATGCGTGTAGGCGTAAAGCGCGATATCCGCGACCGTATAGCGCTCGCCGACGAAGAACGTGCGCGTGGCCAGATGCTGTTCCATCACGTCGAGCGCGCGATACGAACCGGCGATTTTTTCGGGC
This sequence comes from Candidatus Burkholderia verschuerenii, assembly GCF_001189365.1. Taxonomy (GTDB): domain Bacteria; phylum Pseudomonadota; class Gammaproteobacteria; order Burkholderiales; family Burkholderiaceae; genus Caballeronia; species Caballeronia verschuerenii. The sequence goes on from NZ_LFJJ01000097.1 coordinate 6,876, forward strand.
AGACGCGGGTCGTCATGTTGCTTCAGAAATTGCCGGATGAAGCGCGCGCGCGCCACGTACGGCTCGTGGCTGTATTGCTCGAAGAACATTCATTGCAGCACTTGCGCGCGTTCGAGGCGATTGTCGGGCAAGAGCGGCGAGCCGTCCGCGAGATAGCAGACGATCGCGTCCGATTCGGACAGAACCGTGTTGTCGTCGATCACCAGCACCGGCACCTTGCCGTTCGGATTGAGCTTGCGAAACGCGTCGGTGCGCGTCGCGCCGTTCATCATGTCGACTTCGTGCCACACATACGGCAGATTCAACTGTTCCAGCACGAGCCGGACCTTGTAGCAGTTGCCGGAAGGCGATACGCCATAAGCCTGATACTTCACGTCGATTCCTAATTATTTTGTATGACTTACCATTCTAGCTTCGTGCCGTCGTACTGCACGAAGCTGCCGTTGAATTCCTCGCGCATCGCGCCGGCTTCGGCGATCACGCCGCGCATGCCCGACACGCTATGCGTCACGTCGATGGCCGCGGACGATCCGCCCATGTCGGTGCGCACCCAGCCCGGATGCAGCGCGATACACGCCGAATGGCGCGATTCCAGCGACGCGATTTTCACCGCGCAATTCACCGCCGCCTTGCTCGTCCGATACAGCCAGCCCGTCGTGCCGCTCGCCTCCGCGATGCTGCCCATCTTGCTCGACACGACCGCGAGCACGCCGCGCGCGGCATCGGTGAGCGGGAGCAGCACGGGCAGCAGTTGCATCGGGCCGAGCACGTTGGTGTGCATCACCTGATCGAAATCTTCGCGGCTGACGGTTTCGACGCTTTCGGTGCGCGGACCGTACACGCCCGACACGAGAATCGCCACGTCGAGCTTTTCCTCGTCGAGCTGCCACGCGAGCGAGGCGATCTGCTCGGCTTGCGTGACATCGACGGAGAAGGTTTGCGCGCCCATCGCGTCCAGCGCGGACAGCGATGTTTTGTCGCGCGCGGTGGCGAGCACGCGCCAGCCGTCGCGGCAATAGGCGCGCGCGAATTCGTGGCCGATGCCGCGCGATGCGCCGACGATCAATACCGTTTTCATGAGCAGCGCTCCCGATGAATGGATATAGCGTCGACTATACGCGACGCGCGGTCGCGGTTCATTTCGCGCGCCTTGCAGTATGGTGTTGCGCTTTCGAACAAGGCGGATCGGAAGGATGATGCATTGCGATGTGGTGATCGTCGGCGCGGGGCCGGCGGGTTTGTGTCGGCAAGTCGATTCTGGTGTGCTGCATGACGCACGACGAACCGCATCGCCAGGCGGCGTGGGAGTGGTTCGGCCACGGCCAGACGCTCGCGCTGCTGCCGATGAACGCGGATCCGGAGACCGGCGCGCATCGGTCGTCGGTGGTGGTGGCCTTGCCGTCGCCGTCGATCGAGCGTCTCGCGCAGTCCGATCGCGACGCGTTCAATCGCGAGATCGAGTGGCGTTTCGAGCATCGCCTCGGCGCGATGTCGTTGCGATCGACGCGTCATGTGTATCCGCTGGTGTCGGTTTATCCGAAGCGCTTCGTGGCGCAGCGCTTTGCGACCATCGGCGATGCCGCCGTGGGCATGCATCCGGTGACCGCGCATGGGTTCAACTTCGGGCTGACGAGCGTCGCGTCGCTGTCGACGCTGATCCGCGAGGCGCGGGCGGCGCAAAGCGATATCGCCGGCGACGCGCTGCTGCGGCGCTACGAACGTGGGCATCGGCTGGCGACACGGCCGCTTTATCTGATCACGCGATTCGTGACGGATGTTTATACGCGCGATGCGTTTCCGGCGAGCTTCGCACGCGACGCGCTGTTGCGGATGGGCGAGCGCATCGCGCCGTTCAAGCGCGCGGTGGCGATGTCGTTGGCGTGAAAGTGATGCGCGTTGACTAGGCCATTCGGATAACTAGGTATGCTGAACGAATCCGAGTAAAGTCTCCCTGTTTGCACGGTTTGGGAGTGAGTATGGATAAGTACAAGATCACTGAGAATCCGTTGCCGGATACCATCGATCCGGTTTGGCTCGAGGAACTGCGGGCGCGGGGCGCCGAACGGCGGCGTGTCGAGGAAATGGTCGAGGTGTTGTTGGGGATCGATAAGCCGAAGCCGAAGATGAGCTTCGAAGATTATCTGATGACTTTTCCGAAGATCGATTGCGACGACGCGATCTTCGCTCGCCATCCCGAGAGGAGAGATTCGGATGTATCTGGCTGACACCAACGTCATCAGCGATACCCGGCGAGAGGACCGTGCGAACGATGGCATTCGCGAGTTCTTTCGTCGGGCGCAACTCGACGCTCGGTCCGTTCATCTCTCCGTCGTCACCGTCGCAGAACTTCGGCAGGGTGTCTTATGGCTTCGACACAAAGGTGACCAGCGGCAGGCAAAAACCATCGAAACCTGGGTCGATGGCATCTTGCTCGAATACGCCGCGAGGATTCTGATCGTCAACAAGGAAATCAGTGAACTGTGGGCGCGTCTGCGCGTGCCGCAGCCCGAGCCGGCGCTCGACAAGCTGATTGCAGCGACGGCGATTTATTACGGCATGACGGTCGTCACGCGCAATGTGAGGGACTTTGCCGAGACCGGGGCTAAGACGTTTAATCCGTTCGAGTGACACGCGGGCCGGCTCGCTTTCCACTTCGTCTCAGATTTTGCCTATACCGTTCGGATGACTGGAAAACGTTTCGGAATGCGATAGAGTGTGGTCATCCGAAACACAGCAAAAGGAGTGGTGCAATGGCGGATTTGATATTGCGTGACGTGGACGAGAGTTTGATCGAGCGTCTGAATGAGGTGGCTGGCCTGTTCTTGCTCAGCCCGGAGGAGTATCACCGGCAAATCCTGCAACATGCTCTGGAGAAAACCGAGAATCGTAGTTTCATCGAACACCTGATGCGTATGCCGAACGTCGGCGACGATGAAGACTTCGCGCGCGTTTGATCGAACCGGAGCAGGTATGTATCTCGCGGATACGAATGTCATCAGCGAACGTCGGAAAGACGAGCGGGCGAACAAGGGCGTGCGCGATTTTTTCTGTCAGGCCGACGAGCAGAACCACAAGATTCATCTCTCCGTGGTCGCCATCGCGGAGGTTCGGCGTGGCGTCAACCTGGCGCGTTATAAGGGCGACGAAAAGCAGGCTGTCGTGCTCGAACGCTGGCTGAGCGCAATCGTGCGTGACTACGCGCAGCTTATTCTGAAAGTCGACAAGGAAATAAGCGATTTATGGGGGCGTCTTCGGGTGCCGCATCCCGAACCCGCGTTGGATATGTTGATTGCCGCGACGGCGATTCATCACGGCCTGACCGTGGTGACGCGTAATGTGAAAGACTTCGAAAAGACCGGCGTCAAAACGCTCAACCCGTTTGTCTGACATCGTGCGGTCGGCCCGGCGATCCTCGTCCCCGAGCCGACCATCGCTTACACCATCTCAACGCCCATCGCGGTCGCTTCTCCGCCGCCGATACACAAACTCGCCACACCACGCTTCAATCCGCGCGCCTTCAACGCACCGAGCAAGGTCACCAGAATCCGCGCGCCCGACGCGCCGATCGGATGCCCCAACGCGCACGCGCCGCCGTTGACGTTCACCTTGTCGTGCGGCAGATCGTGCTCGCGCATCGCGGCCATCGTGACGACGGCGAAGGCTTCGTTGATCTCGTACAGATCGACATCGCCGGCGCGCCAGCCGTTCTTCTCGAAGAGCTTGCGGATCGCGCCAACGGGCGCCGTCGTGAACAGCGCGGGCTGCTGGGCGAACGTGCTGTGCCCGACGATACGCGCAATCGGCGTCAAGCCGAGGCGTCGCGCGGTGGATTCGCGCATCATCGTCAGCGCGGCCGCGCCATCCGATATCGATGACGAATTCGCCGCCGTCACCGTGCCGTCTTTCGCGAACGCGGGCTTGAGCGACGGAATCTTCTCGATGTTCGCCTTGAACGGCTGCTCGTCGCGCCCGACGACCACATCGCCCTTGCGGCCCTGAACCGTCACGGGCGCGAATTCCCACTTGAACGATCCGTCCTCGTTCGCGCGTTGCGCGCGCCGCAGCGATTCGACCGCGAACGCATCCTGCGATTCGCGCGAAAACTCATACGACGACGCGCATTGTTCCGCGAACGTGCCCATCAGACGGCCCTTGTCGTACGCATCCTCGAGGCCGTCGAGGAACATGTGATCGAGCACCTGCCCGTGGCCCATGCGCATGCCGCCGCGCGCCTTCGGCAGCAGATACGGCGCGTTCGTCATGCTCTCCATGCCGCCCGCGACGATCACGTCGACCGAGCCGGCGAGCAGCATGTCGTGCGCGAACATCGCGGCGCGCATGCCGGAACCGCACATCTTGTTGATCGTCGTGCTGCCGAACGACAGCGGCAATCCCGCGCCGAGCGCCGCCTGACGCGCGGGCGCCTGTCCTTGTCCGGCAGGCAGCACGCAGCCCATGATCGCTTCGTCGACCTGTTCGGGCTTGAGGCCCGCGCGCTCGACCGCGGCCCTGATCGCCGCCGCGCCGAGTTGCGGTGCGGTCAGCGCGGCGAAATTTCCCTGGAATGCGGCCATCGGCGTACGCGCCGCCGATACGATGACGACCGGATCGTTCTCGCTGTTGCGTTGAAAATCACTCATGTTTCATCTCCTTGATGACGCTTTGAATGACGTTGGGCACATCGCCGAGACGCGCCGCATCGGAGGCGAGCACGTCGTTTTCCGCCGCGTGCGCTGCGCCACGGCTCAGCGACGTCACGCACGCGCGATACTTCGGCTCGATCTCGTCCTGCGAGCCGATCATCATGCCCATGTTGCGCAAACGGCCGTCGTGCACGCCGTACGTCCAGCCGTGCACGGTGAGGTCCTGACCGCGGGCCCATGCATCGCCGACGACGGTCGTGCGGCATACGTTGATGGTCTGCTCGATCGTGTTCAGTTCGACCAGCCGGCGATGCCGCGCCTCGCCCACCGGCCATTCGTCGAGCAGCGCGCCGTGCTTTTCGCGCACATCCTCGACGTGACGCAGCCAGTTATCGGCGAGACCGACGCGCCGCCCGACCAGCGCCGCGCCCACGCCCGAACAGCCGTAATGCCCGACGACCATGATGTGCTTCACCTTCAGCAGATCGACGGCGAACTGAATGACGGACAGACAGTTGAGGTCCGAGTGCACCACGACATTGGCGATATTCCGATGCACGAACACTTCGCCCGGCGGCAAGCCGATGATCTCGTTCGCCGGCACGCGCGAGTCCGCGCAACCGATCCACAGATACTCCGGCGTTTGCTGATGCGCGAGGCGCTTAAAGAAATCGCCGTCTTCATCGAGCTTGTGCGCGACCCATTGCTCGTTGTTCGCGAAAAGATGGGCGAGGGGATTGTTGTCGTTGATATCGGTCATGATCGTCTGGCCGTGTGCGGCCTGTGTTGATGCATCGTCGGGCGGGAAGCGCTCCGCCGGAACGTGCCGTGAATCTTGTAAAAAATCGTGCGGGCCGACGGTATATCACGGTTCGCGCGACGACTCGTCTTCTTCACTACGCGGCGCAGGAACTTTGCGCGCGATTCATGCCGCCTTGATCTTGCGCGCGCGTTTTTCCGCGCCGCTCGCGAGCAGCGCGCGCGCCTGTTCTTCATACGCGGCGAGTTCGGCGAGCGTCGTGTCGAGGTCTTCGCGCTGACGTTCCAGCACGTCGCGATGCGCGGCGATCGTTTCGACGAACGCCTTCAATTGCGTCGTCGTGCCGATCGGCGAATCGTAGAGATCGAGCAGCGCGCGAATTTCCGACAGCGTGAAGCCGAGCCGCTTGCCGCGCAGCGTCAGCTTCAGACGCGTGCGATCGCGCGCCGAATACACGCGACGCAAGCCGTTCGAGCCTTCGCGCGCGGGCGCGAGCAGGCCCTGATCTTCGTAAAAGCGAATGGCGCGCGGCGTGACATCGAATTCGCGCGCGAGTTCGGTGATGGTGAAATTCGTCTGAGTGGTTTGAGTCATCGCTGGCGTCGGCGCGAAAGTCCATGCAACGATAGAATGGAGGTTAACGTAATCGTCAACTTGGCCAGATTGTAACGCAGCGCCTATCGGGAGGCATCGCACGCATGAACGCACTCGAACATCAGCTCGATTATGTTTTCGCCGACGCTCTGCCCGACGCGGGCACCGTCAAGGAAGTCGCGCCGGGCGTCATGTGGGTGCGCATGCCGCTGCCGTTCGCGCTCGATCACATCAATCTGTGGCTGCTGCGCGATGAAATCGACGGCGTGCAAGGCTGGACCGTCGTCGATTGCGGCATTTCGAACGATGCGATCCGCGCGAACTGGGAACGCGTGTTCGACAGCGAGCTCGATGGCTTGCCCGTCCTGCGCGTGATCGTCACGCATTGCCATCCCGATCATTTGGGCCTGGCGGACTGGATCTGCAAGGGCGGCGACAAGGCGCGCTGGAACGTGCGCCTGTGGATATCGCTCGGCGAGTATATGAACGGCCGCGTGATGGCCGCGGGCGACGGTTCAAACGCGGGCGGCGAGCGCGCGGCGCAGCATTTCGCAACGCACGGTCTCGCCGACGAGCAATCGCTCGATGAATTGCGCAATCGCAAGAGCTACTACCCGACGCTCGTGCCGTCGATTCCGCCGGAATATCGGCGCATTCGCGATGGCGACGTCATCGAAATCGGCGGGCGCGCGTGGGAGGTGATCGCGGGCTTCGGCCATTCGCCCGAACACAGCGCGCTCTACAGCGCGAAAGATAAGCTGCTGATTTCAGGCGACATGGTGTTGCCGCGCATCTCGACCAACGTGTCGGTGTTCGGCATGGAGCCGGAAGGCAATCCGCTGGCGTTGTACCTGGAATCACTCGGCCGATATGAAGCGATGCCCGAAGTCACGCTTGCGCTGCCATCGCACGGCAAGCCGTTCAGGGGCGTGAGTACGCGTATCGGGCAATTGTGCGATCATCATCGCGCGCGGCTGGCGGAAGTGCGCGAGGCGTGCGCCGCGAAGCCGTGCAGCGCCGCCGATATCGTGCCGATCATGTTCAAGCGCAAGCTCGATATTCACCAGATGACCTTCGCGCTCGGCGAAGCGCTCGCGCATCTGAACTTGCTGTGGCTCGACGGCACGCTCAAACGTCAGACCGGCGATGACGGCGTGATCCGCTTCACGCCGGCCTGAACACACTTACTGCACCGACACCGCGCCGAAATTCACGCGCCCGAACTGACTCACGGTATAACCGCTGACATTCGTGCGCGTGATGGCATACGCCGTCGGATACACGAGCGGAATCCATAGTGCCTGATCGTGGATGATCTTCTGCGCTTCGGTGTATGACTTCGTGCGCTTCGCGACATCGGCAGTGGTTTTACCGTCGGCGATAGCCTTGTCCAGTTGCGGATCGCAGTATCGCGCGAAGTTGATGCCCGACTTCACCGCATTGCAGCTGAACAGCGGCGACAGATAATTGTCCGGATCGCCGTTGTCGCCGGCCCAGCCCATAAACAGCATGTCGTGCTGGCCTTGCTTGGCTTCCTTGATCAACTCGCCCCATTCGATCACTTTCACTTGCGCCTTCACGCCGATCTTCGCCAAGTCGGCTTGCAGCAATTCCGCGCCCGCTTTCGGATTCGGATTCAACACGCTGCCGTTCGGACGCACCCAGATGGTCGTTTCGAAGCCGTTCGGGAAGCCCGCATCGGCGAGCAGCTTCTTTGCGGCATCCGGCGAATACTTGTACGCGGCGATGTTTTTGTCGTAACTCCACGTATTCGGCGGATACGGATTGACGGCTTGCGTCGCCGTGTTGTCGAACACGGTCTTCATGTACGTCGTGCGATCGAATGCCTCGTTCAGCGCCTGACGCACCTTCGGATTATCGAGCGGCTTCTTCTGCGTATTCAGCGCGACGAACGCCGTCATGAACGCGGGCGTTTCGCTGACCTTGAGCGACTTGTCCTTCTTCGCGTCGATCACGTCTTGCGGCTTCGGCGACAGCGCGATCTGGCATTCGCCCGCCTTGATCTTTTGCGCGCGCACGGTGGCGTCGGGCGTGATCGCGTAGATCAGGCGATCGACCTTCGGCTTCGGTCCCCAGTAGCTCGGATTCACGTCATAGCGGATCACCGCGTCCTTCGTGTAGCTCTTCAACTGGAACGGGCCGGTGCCGATCGGCTTGGCATTGAGGTCGACTTGTTGATTGGCTTTAAGCAGCTTGTCCGCGTATTCGGCGGAATAGATCGACGCGAAGCCCATCGTCAGAATCGGCACGAAGGTGGCGTTCGGCTCGTTGAGTTCGAATTTGACGGTGCGATCGTCGACCTTGGTGACGGACTTGATGAGCTTCACGAGGCCCATCGACTGCGCATGCGGAAAGCCGCTCGCGCCCGCGACCTTGTGCCACGGATTGCTGTCGTCGAGCATGCGCGAGAAGGTGAAGACGACGTCGTCGGCATTGAACGGACGCGTCGGCTTGAAGTAATCGGTGGTCTGAAACTGCACGTTCGGACGCAGATGGAACGTATAGCTCAGGCCGTCGCTGCTCACGTCCCATTTGTCGGCCAGCGCGGGCGCGAGTTTTTTCTGCGCCTCGTCATATGACACGAGCGTGTTGAAAATGACATCGGCCGATGCGTTGGTTGTCACCAGCGAATTGAATTGCACGACATCGAAGCCATCCGGGCTCGATTCCGTGCAGACGGTGAGCGGCTTGGCGAGCGCGAGCGTCGGCAGCATCGACGTGAGGGCGAGCGTGGCGGCGAGAAGTTTCAGACGCATGAGATCTCCCGTGACCGGCTGGTCACACAAGGTTTCGTTATTGTTGCGTTCGTATGACGGCGTGCGCGATGAGTGTACGCGAGAGCGGGCATCGCGCCGTTGCGCGGTCAGATTAGCGAAATGACTATCCTAAGACAACGATCCGATCGGCATACGCATATGCGCCGCGACATTTGTCGGCTTGCCGAAGCGTCCGCGCCAAGCTAAACTTGCGCCGTCTTTGGGGAGTAGCCTTCCTTCCGCAATGGAAGGAGAACGCGTCAACATCCTCGGCTTTGCTGCCGTGGCGCGTTCGACCAGTCCGGTTTGGCGAGACCATCGATGCACTTCGTCGTTCGTGGCCGGACGTCGCGTGGTGCATCGTGGTTCGCTGACGTCCGGCCGTGGAATCATCGTGTCCCCACAACAAAAAAATAGCTTTTTCGCGTCCGCAAGCGTGACGCGCTCGCCGCATTGTCCGATGCGAGGTGTCGCATGACGATGCTCTTCCTCGAACTCGCGCTGATGCTCGCGGTCATTCTGATCGCGTCCGAACTCTTCACCAACGCGCTCGAACATCTCGGCGAACGGCTCGGCATTTCCGAAGGCGTGACCGGTTCGCTGTTCGCGGCGGTCGGCACGGCGCTGCCCGAAACGACGGTGCCGATCATTGCGCTGTTAGGCGGTACGGCAAGTCAGGCGGTGAACGAAGAAATCGGCGTCGGCGCGATTCTAGGCGCACCGCTGATGCTCGCCACGCTCTCCACGTTTTTGATGACGCTTGCCATCATCAAGTCGCGCGGCCCGCGTGGACATGTAATGCCCGAGCGCACCGGCTTCACGCGCGATCTCAACTTCTTCCTGTTCGCATTCATGATCGCGTGCGCGGCGATGTTCGTGCCGCATCACGTGTGGGCGGTGCGCGCGCTGTTCGCGGTCGGTCTGGTCGGCGTGTATGTGTTCTATGTCGTGTCGACGTTCAGGGCATCGGCGAATCTGGTCGAAAGCGGACACGGCACCGAAGCGCCGGAAGCGCTGTTCGTATCGCGTGTCGGACTGAAGACCTCGCTCGGCACGATCATGCTGCAGTTTCTGATCGGCATCGTGCTGCTGGTCGGCGGCGCGAAGGGCTTTATTCACGGCGTCGAAGGCGTGTCGCATGTGCTCGGCGTGTCGCCGCTGCTGCTGTCGCTGATCATCATTCCGATCGCGACGGAATTGCCGGAGAAGGTGAACAGCATCATGTGGGCGCGACGCGACAAGGATACGCTGGCGTTCGGCAATATCACTGGCGCAATGGTGTTTCAGGGGACGTTGCTGCCGGCGATCGGCATCATGTTGACGCCTTGGGAGCCGCGGATCGAAGTGCTGACGGGCGTGTTGATCACGCTGGCGGCTGCGGCGTGGCTGCGGTTCAATGCGCGGGCGAACGGGGTCGTGCTGTGGGCGTTGCTGGTGAATGGGGCGCTTTATGCGCTTTATCTGGTGTTGACGTTGGGGCGGTGACGGGCGGAGCGTGCGTGGTCTGGTCGGGCGCACTCGATCAGACTGCGCACGCCGCATACGCAAACCCCAAGAAATAGAAAATGCCCGCACGCGGCGGGCATCAAGAGCACAACATCGCTTCCGGTCGAAACCTTCCGCGTCGTTCTCGTTGTTCTTATCTATATAACGGCACGCCGAAGCAAAACTTTAGAGCCACGCGGCCTTCTGATACCGGCCCGCCGCCTGCGCCTGATTCATCGACTTGCGATACGCCGTCGACAGCATCATCTGCGCACTTTGCGCGCGGCCCATCATCGCTTCGATGCTCGCCTGAATGCGGCGGATGATCGCAAGCGACTCCGCCGATTGCTCCGCGTGCAGCGACATCAGCATCGGCGAACGCGTCTGCGTCAGTTCCGCCGCGCGCGTCCAGTTGCCCGCCGTCGCAGCGGCTTCGATCGCCTCGGTCAGTGCCCAGGCGTGTTGAACGATGTCGTGTTGATCCATGTCGTGCCTCATTCGCTCGTTACTTGTTGGTCGCCAGCGCGCCCGCGCTGCTGGTGCCGCCGAACAGCGCCGTCAGGTAGCTGCCCTGCGTCGACATCTGCGACATCAGCGTATTCAGCGCCGTGAACTGCGCGTTGTACGTGGTCGTCAATTGCTGCGTGTACGACGCCAGTTGCGTCTGCTGATTCTGGATGCTCGTCAGATCGGCGTTCAGCGCGGTCGTGCGCGTGTCGATGATGCCGCCCGTGCCGAGGAACGACGTCAGGCTGTTGTTCAGCTGCGCCGCGACGCCGTCGTTGGAATTGAACAGCGAGGCGACCTTGGTCGGGTTGTTGGTGAGCGCCGTCGTCAGCGCGGTCTCGTCGGTCTTGAGCGAGCCGTCCGGTTGCAGCGCGATACCGATCGACGCCAGATTGACCGCGCTCGAACCCGTGCCGATCGCCTTGCTGATCGTGCTGGCGATCGTGTTCTTGATGTTGTTCATCATCGAGTCGCCAAGCAGCGCGCCTTGCGAGCTGGCCGTCGAATCGTACGATGTCAGCGATGCCACCGTGCTGATGTAATTGTTGTACGCCGTCACGAACGCTTCGATGGACGTCTTCTGGCCGTCCGTGTCCTGCGCGATCGTCAGCGTCTGCGGCGACGAGGCGACCGATGCCTGCGTGAGCGTCATCGTGACGCCCGACACCGCGTTGCTGATCGTGTTGGTCGGACTCGTGATCGAGGTGCCCGCAACCGTCAGCTTCGCGTCCTGGCCGCCCGTGTTCTGCGTCCAGTTCGCCTGGCTCGCCGTATCGAGCGAGGTCGAGGCCGCCGTGGTCGTGGTGTTGCCGTTCGAATCGGTCGTCGATGTCGAGTTGATGCTGGTGACGTTCAGCTTGCTCAGATCCGACGAGCTCGACCCGCTGTCGAGCGTGGTCGAGATGTTGATCGCGCTCGCCTGACCCGTCGCGGTCGAACGCAGCACGAGGTGCGCGCCGTCCGTGCCGTTGATCACCGTTGCCGACACGCCCGGATTGTCCGATGCCGAATTGATCGCCGAGGCGATGCCCGACAGCGTGTTGTTGCTGCTGTCGATCTTGATCGTGCTCGACTTGCCGTTCATGCTCAGCGTCATCGAGCCGGAGCCGAGTTGCTGCGTCGAGGTGAACGCGCCCGACGTAATGGACTGCGCCGCCGCGATGTTGCTCACGCTGACGGAATAGCTGCCCGCCACCGCGCCCGTGCCGGCGGTCGCCGTCAAGCCCGTGCCGTCGGCGCTCGCCTTGAAGCTGGCCAGCGTTGTGCCGTTCGACAGATTGGTGAGCGAGCTTTGCAGCAGCGACATTACGGACTTGAGCGTACCGATCGCGGTCAGCTGCGTGTTGTCGTTGCTGGTCTTGGTGTTGAGGGTGTCGGTCTGGCCGGCAACCTTCGCATTGACGATCGCGGTGACGAGCGAGTTCACGTCCATCGTCGATTTCGTGGAACCGCTGACGATCGATTGCGCGGCCTGCTGGACGGCGCTGTTCGGATCGACGGTGGATCCCGAGGTCGTTGCTACGGTGGTCATAAGTACTCCGGTCGTGACGCTTTGCGATCGTTGGGAATAAAGCGGGCTTATCGCTGCCCGGAAACGCGCACAGGGAGACTAGGCTCTGTTCACATTTGAAGAAATGTGTTTACATCTCATCTTTTGCGTAAGCGATCAAGATGAGTCGAATGTTGCTGACCGATGAGATATGGGGACGACTGGAGTCCATTGTTCCGGGT
>NZ_LFJJ01000098.1 GCF_001189365.1 Candidatus Burkholderia verschuerenii
CTCAACGTCATGCCTCAACCTCTACTCGTGCGCTGCAGACCTGGCTGAGATGTGCGTTTACGTCTGCACCAGACTGCGTCGTCGGGTCCATTCCGGCAAATTCAATTTTGCAGGCCAGACTACTGAAGTACACAGGACTTTTAATATCCGGCCGGGACCTGTGGCGCGCCGAGATGTGCAACCGCGTGAGATTAAGGTCAAAGACGAGATTCCTCTGTACCGGCATTAACTGATATAAACGCTTGAAACGGGCAGGGTCGTCGCCTTAAACCCGTCTCCTAAAATATAGGTTCAAGTGGCTGACTGAGTGTAATTCCGTTGACGTATTACTAAGCAGCCATTCCGGAGGAGTTCATCACGTGAACGCCGCTAAAAACCTCGTCCTTTTCATCGATGGGACCTGGAGCGCGCCTCATAAGCGTCGTCAGACGAACGTAAGAAAACTCTTCGAAGTAACCGTGCATGCTACCGAAGGATTGTCCCCTCAACTTGCCTATTACCTTCCGGGTGTTGGCACCGACATCAAAGCTAGCGTGACCGGAGACTCAGCCGGGTACTACAAGTCCAATCTATCCCTGCAGCAATACGCGGGTGCGCAGACGCATGCGTCGATGCGTTGGCTTCTCGGTGGGGCTTTTGGCGAAGGAACTGCTGCGCGTATCAAAGAAGCGTACGCATTTCTTTGTTCCGAGTACGATTCGCGTCGAGGCGACCGCGTCTTCATTTTTGAGTTTAGCCGAGGAGCATTCGCAGCGCGCTCACTCGCTGGATTCATCAATGAAGTAGGCATTCTCCTTCGCAACAAGATGGAATTTCTCGAAGCCGCCTACCAACTATACGAGTCGCCGAGCGCAGACTTGCGAGCTGTGCTACAGCCTTTCATTAAAGGGCTTGCGGGAAAAACGATTCAGGGAATTGGCGACGACCCCGATTCAATCTTAGTCCACTTCTTAGGGACATGGGACACTGTTGGTGCTATGGGGTTGCCAGGTCGCATGTCACGATTTACCGCCGATAGAACGGAGTACCATGAGATTGACCTCCCGCCGAACGTAATGAAAGCAAGGCATGCAATGGCAATACACGAACAGCAGAAAGCCTTTGAAGTGCTCCAATTCCGTAGAAAAGCATCCCATAGGGACATTGTCGAGGTCTGGCTTCCTGGAGCACATGCGGATGTTGGAGGTGGTTATGCAGATGGAGAGTCTGGCCTTTCCGGGATAGCGTTTAGATGGATGCTTAATGAGGCAGCCGCTGCCGGGTTGAACATCGAGGAATGCGCATAGGATAAAAAATTCGGTGAGTTCGTTCTGCACAACGAGATTAAAGGCGCGTTCGCTCTATCCACCCCGACTCCACGGCAAGCATTGGTCACAGCGTACGAGCACGCTGCGGCGGAGCGAGATGAGGCTTTTCCGCTGCCGATATTCTGGGGAAAGCCATATCTCTTTTCTTGGGCTACAGCGGGTATGCGTTCTGGGGCGGCTGAACAAATCACATTGATTGATGACTATTGCCTAAGAATGTATGTCTTATCCCAGATGCTCGACGTGAAGAGTCCGCTCGGGTACCAAAGATTGTCGACGAGAGCAAAGACGTGGTGGACTACTCTACACTCTGCTGATGTTATGCGGGCGCAGCAAGTTCTGGATGAATTTTTCGAGGCGCCGACGGGCTGGAATGGGAGCGTGTCGGAAGTTGGCGAGGCTCTTGCGCTCAGGCATTTCTACCAGCAATTTGGCTTCACCGCATTCGGTTACTACAACTCTTTCATAGACAAGACTAGCAAAGCGCTCGCAGAAATCGTCTCACCACTTGACGAACTCAGCGTCAAGCACGTCGAGAGAATGATTGCAGAATGCGAACTGATAAATGCTGCGATTCAGGAGTTCAAGTATTTCTTGGCGCAGCGTAAACGGGATGAATTAGATAGCTACCCGCTTGCGGCTCTTCTGCTGCTCAAACAGCGCGGACAGGCGTTATTGCATTCGACATAAAATCATGCTCGCGAAGGTGAGCACGCAAGGGTGTTGGCCTGCGAACTACATTCCCGTTCGGGCTCGAGTGGTCGGCTTTTCGATTTCGGTTAGCAAGTACTCTTTCCATGGCAAGCAACTATTGGGTTAGCAAACGGTCTGCCGTCAAGCTCGGACGACGCGGGTGCTTATCATTCGCCAGCGAGAGGGGGAAATTCGAAACGGTCAAAGACGTTGTTCGCGACGACCGCCATGGCCGGGAAAGCTGTGCGAGCACGGGACCAGTATCTTATTGGAAGTGACCTAGAATACCGCCGCGCACCGCACAGTTTTTCGCGTAACATACATCCGCGCCAAAACCCACTGGCGCAGGGCTGGCCGGCCCAGAGCATACCGACGCCGCTGCTTCGCTATCAAATCAGCGGTCACCAGTGATATTGATAAGAATAACTCTACCTATGTACGTTCATCGAGTATTCGCGGAGAACTTCCGCGCCTTCGGTGCGAGCATCGAAGACAAACATCTGGACTTGTACCTTCGAAAGGGCTTGAACGTCCTTGTCGGAGAGAACGATGCCGGAAAGACGTGTATTGTCGACGTCATTCGATACGTGCTTTTGACAACTAGCAATGATTGGGTTCGTATCGAGGAGGATGATTTCCACATTGAAGGGGATTCTCAAGCCGATGAGCTCCAGTTAGAAGTAGAACTGCGGGGATTAAATAAGGCCCAACAAGCAGCTTTACTCGACTGGCTGACTCTAGAAGACGGTGTCGACCCATACCTAGTCGTAAATCTGCGAGCTAAACGGCGACTCGAAAGCAATTCGGGGAGTCGTTTAAGTAGTCCGCTCATAAGCGCAAATTCGGGCAAAGGCGGAGGTGGTCCTGAAATCGGGTCTCATGCTCGGGCACTCATTCGCGCTACCTACCTTAAGCCGTTGCGGGATGCCGTCGCAGAACTTAGGCCTAAGAAGGGTTCGCGGCTCTCGCAGGTGCTGAGGGCGCATAAGGACGTCAAGAAGGAAAGTGCCAACAACTTCGACAAGAGCCGACCCGATGAGCCGCCTCCGACGCTTGTCGAAATAATGGCTCAAACCCAGTATCGAATTGGCAACAAGCAAGTGGTCAAGGACGTCAGAGAGAAGCTAAATAACGACTACCTCAAGACTCTGAGTTTCGAAAACTCGACGCTGTCGTCCGATATTCGAGTTTCGGCAGAGCTGACGTTGGCACAGATTCTTGAACGCTTGGAACTCACGTTGAGACCCCCAGGCGGTGTGAGCCAAGATATCGCCTGTGAACGAGGGCTTGGGTATAACAATGTCCTCTTCATGGCAGCGGAGCTCTTGCTACTGAGCGATGGAGAGGGCGATGAACTTGCGCTTTTGCTCATTGAGGAGCCTGAGGCCCATCTTCACCCTCAGCTGCAAACAAGGGTGTTATCGATGCTGTCAGAGAAGGCCAGTTCGAACGGAATCCAAGTCGTCGTAACAACTCACAGCCCTAATATCGCTTCGACCGCTCCCGTAGATACCCTAACCATTGTTAAAGGAGCAAAGGCCTTCCGGCTCGAGCGTAGCGAAACATGTCTTGATGAATCGGACTATGAATTTCTGCATCGCTTCTTGGATGCGACGAAAGCTAACCTGTTCTTCGCTCGCGGAGTGATGATTGTAGAAGGGCCGGCAGAGGCCATAGTCTTGCCGGCATTGGCCGAGGCGGCGGGTTCTTCATTCGAGCGCAACAGTGTGTCCATCATAAGTGTCGGCGGGGTAGGAATTTTTAGATTCGCACGAATTCTGCAGCGCAAGAACGACGACAAGATGCCCATCAATGTTGCGTGCATTGGGGACCTCGACGTTGTACCAGATGATGTGTCCTATATCGAGGGCCGGCTAGACAAAATAGAGGCTGGAATACCCAAGACCAAAGACGGAAAGGAACATCAAAAGCGAAAGGCAAGGGACTTCGCTGCAACGGAGATAGATGAACTCAGGAAGCGAAAAAAGGAGCGAGCCGAAGGGGGAAGCACTGAAGTGTTCATCGCAGACCACTGGACGCTCGAATACGACCTGCTTCGGTCCGGCATAGCTAAACATATGTTTTCCGCGATTAGACTTGAGCAGGCAGAAGGTACAAAAAGCTTCGGCGCTGTCGTTACGCTGCCAGATCGCATAGATGATGCGTCTGCCGGTCTTGCCCGACGGCAGCTTGCATTGCAGCTTGTAGCGCGAGTTTTCGAGCGTGACGCTATTGATTTCGCAAAACGGCTTGCTGTCCAGATCGGACCACTTCAGCGGCTGATTGAAATCGTAGCCGTCATTGGTCATGTAAAGCTGAAAATAGCGCGTGACGTGCGGCGCGGTGGCGTTCCAGACGAAGGTGTAGTTGCCGCTCAGATCGGCCGAAATCGTCGTCGTGGGCCAGTCGTTGCGCACGAGATCCAGCCCGTAGTAATTGGTCTTGCCGCCGCTGCACAAATGGCCGTCCGGCACGAACGACTTGTGATCGCCATTGGGCAATTGATTCACGCCCGCCCAATCGTAGAGAAACGAAGGCCCCGCCACCGCGACCGCTGCCTTGCATGCGGCGGATGTCGGCGCTTCCGGTCCTTCGAGATAACACGAATACACGCGACTAAGCGGCGTTTCGAGCGTGCCGTGCGCCGACACCGCGCAGGGAGCAGCCAAAGGAACCAGCACCAGAAACACCTTGCGCCTGACTGCGAGCATGAAAGCCTCCTCGTTGTTCGCTACTGATACGTTCTCGACATCCCATGCCCGGCGAAAATGCCGTCGCGATTGATTCGATTCGCGCGATCATCAGCTCATTCAATTCGCATAGCTAACTTGTTTGCCGCCGTGCGGGCAACCGCCTTTCATTCTAGTTGGCGTCCGGTCAATCAGTGAGTACGAAGATGTTCCGACCACGCGCCGTCGACTCGCTCGCTGCATCAGTCGTGTTTTGACGCGTCGAACCGTCGCGCCGCCGCGCGCGATTGGCGCTTATCATGTCGATCATTGACGATTTCGACTCTCCGGGTGCCGCGCACATGATCATCCGCCCCAAGCTCAATTGGTTCCGGCTGCTGTTCGTCTGGCGCGGCTCGGTGCTGCCGCAACTGTTGCCGCGGCTCGCGCTGATTTTCGCGCTGTCGATCGCGGCGATCTTCATGCACGATCACATGCGCGGCTATCCGATCGGCCTCGGCACGCCGCCGTTCGCGCTGGTCGAAATCGCGCTGGCGGTGTTTCTCGGCTTTCGCAATAGCGCGAGTTACAAGCGCTGGTGGGAAGGCCGCAAGCTGTGGGGCGGCCTCCTGAATACGTCGCGGGCGCTGGCGCGGCAGGCGCTGTGTCTGACGCATCCGCACGATCGCGCGCAGGCGCATCGGTTTCTCGCGGCGCTGGGCGCGCTGGCGCACGCGCTTCGGCATCAATTGCGCGGCAGCGATGCGCTCGCCGATCTCGCGCCGCGTCTGCCGCCTGAACTGCATGCGCGCGTGGCCGTCGCGCAGTACAAGCCCGCGCTGATTTTGCTGTGGCTCGGCGAGTGGGTCGGCGAGCGCCGGCGCGAAGGCGCGCTCGACGGTTACGCCACGCTCGCGATGGAACACAACCTCAACGCGTTATCGGATGTGATCGGCGGCTGCGAACGGCTGCTCGCCACGCCGCTGCCGTTTTCCTATTCGGTGATGATCCATCGCACGATCTATCTCTTCTGCGTGCTGCTGCCCTTCGGCCTCGTCGATGGCGCGGGGCTGCTCACGCCGCTGTTTTCGCTGCTGGTCGCGTACGCATTCATGGCGCTCGAAGCCATCGCCGCGCAGATCGAAGACCCGTTCGGCATGGAAGAGAACGATCTCGCGCTGAACACGATCTGCGATGCGATCGAATCCGCGCTGCACGATATGGCGGCGGACCCCGCGTTCGAACGCGCGCCGCGATCGCATGCGCCGGCGCGCGCGTATATCCTCGATTGACCGAGCTTCGTCTCGTCGCAAGAGACAATCCGTTTCATGCCCGTGTATGCAAAGGTCACGGGTGATCGGTCATAATTCGCTCCGGTTCAATCTGGAGATCTCACTTGAAACTTTTTTACAAAGCCGGTGCGTGTTCGCTCGCGTCGCATATCGTTCTGCAAGAGTCCGGTCTTCCCTTCGAGATCGAAGCGGTCAATCTGCAAACGAAAGTCACCGCCAGCGGCGCCGACTTCATGAAGATCAACGCGAAGGGTTATGTCCCCGCGCTGCAACTGGACAACGGCGAAGTGCTGACCGAAGGTCCGGCGATCATGCAGTACATCGCGGATCAGGCGCCCGAAAAGCATCTCGCGCCGCTCGCCGACGATGGCGCGTTACCGTCTGCAGGGCTGGCTGACGTTCATCGGCACGGAACTGCACAAGAACTGCTCGCCGCTGTTCAATCCGTCGGCAAGCAGCGACTGGAAGGCCGGCGCGAAGGCGAACCTCGAGCGCCGTCTCGCGTACGTCGCGCAGCATATCGACGACAAGCAATTCCTGCTCGGTAACGAATTCAGCATCGGTGATGCGTATCTGTTCACCGTGCTCGGCTGGGCGAAGCACATCGACCTCGATCTCGGCAAGTGGCCGGCGCTGGTCGCGTATCAGGCGCGTGTCGGCGCGCGCGACAGCGTGCAGAAGGCGATGAAGGCGGAAGGCCTGATCTGAGCGCCTCACGCTTTCGCAGCACGAAAAAAACGGCCTTCGCGGGCCGTTTTTCGTTACAGCATGTGTTTCAGCCTCAAGCGCGCACGCAATCGACGAAGTACTCGATGCGTCCGTTGATCATCTCGCCGACCAGCCCGTGGATATCCGTATGGAAGCCCTGGAAGCGTTCGTTGAATTCGCGCGCGAAACGCAAATAATCGACGATCGTGCGATTGAAACGCTCGCCCGGAATCAGCAACGGAATGCCCGGCGGATACGGCGTCAGCAGGATCGACGTGACGCGGCCTTCGAGTTCGTCGATGGGCACGCGGTCGATTTCGCGGTGCGCGAGCTTGGCGAATGCTTCGGACGGCTTCGTCGCCGGTTCCATGCTCGACAGATACATCTCCGTCGTCAGACGCGCGATATTGTTCGCGCGATAGACGCTGTG
This sequence comes from Candidatus Burkholderia verschuerenii, assembly GCF_001189365.1. GTDB lineage: Bacteria > Pseudomonadota > Gammaproteobacteria > Burkholderiales > Burkholderiaceae > Caballeronia > Caballeronia verschuerenii. The sequence continues at coordinate 7,100 of NZ_LFJJ01000098.1, forward strand.
AATCTGCTGACACAGATCGCGCAGCCCGATGCGCTCGTACGACGGATGCTGCGCGACGAATTCCGGCAGCACGCGCCACAGCGGCTGATTGTTGTCGTAGTCGTCCTTGAACTGCTGGAGTTCGGTGACCATCGAATTCCAGCGGCCCTTCGTGATGCCGATCGTGAACATGATGAAGAACGAGTACAGCCCCGTCTTCTCCACGATAATGCCGTGCTCCGCCAGATACTTCGTGACGATCGCCGCCGGAATGCCCGACTCGCCGAATTCGCCGTCCACGTCGAGTCCCGGCGTGATGATGGTCGCCTTGATCGGATCGAGCATGTTGAAGTTTTCGGCAAGCGCGCCGAAGCCGTGCCAGCGGTCGTTGGGCTTGAGCATCCAGTCCTCGCGGTCGCCGATGCCCTCTTCCGCCAGCGCTTCCGGACCCCAGACCTTGAAGAACCAGTCGCCGTATTCGTCGTCCACCTTGCGCATGGCGCGGCGGAAGTCGAGCGCCTCGGCGATCGACTCTTCCACCAGCGCCGTGCCGCCCGGCGCTTCCATCATCGCGGCGGCGACGTCGCACGACGCGATGATCGCGTATTGCGGCGACGTCGACGTATGCATCAGATACGCCTCGTTGAAACGGTGGCGATCGAAGGTGCTGTTCTCGCTGTCCTGCACGAGAATCTGCGATGCCTGCGAAATGCCCGCCAGCAGCTTGTGCGTGGAGTGCGTCGCGAACACGAGCGCGCCGGTGCGCGGACGGCCCGCGCCGATCGCGTGCATGTCCTGATAGAACGTGTGGAACTCGGCGTGCGGCAGCCACGCCTCGTCGAAGTGCAGCGTGTCGAGCAGATCGCCCAGCAGGTCCTTGATCATTTCGACGTTGTAGATCACGCCGTCGTACGTGCTCTGTGTGATCGTCAGAATGCGCGGCTTGACCTTCGGATTCTTCTCCAGCGCCTCGCGCGCGAACGGATTCGCCTCGATCTTCTTGCGGATGTTTTCCGGCTTGAACTCGTCGCGCGGAATCGGCCCGACGATGCCGAAGTGATTGCGCGTCGGCGTGAGGAATACGGGGATCGCGCCGGTCATCATGATCGCATGCAGGATCGACTTGTGGCAGTTGCGGTCCACGAGCACGATATCGCCCGGCGCAACGGTCGCGTGCCACACGATCTTGTTCGACGTCGACGTGCCGTTGGTCACGAAGAACAGATGATCCGCGCCGAAGATGCGCGCCGCGTTACGCTCCGACGCCGCGACCGGACCCGTGTGGTCGAGCAATTGCCCGAGTTCTTCGACCGCGTTGCAGACGTCGGCGCGCAGCATATTCTCGCCGAAGAACTGGTGGAACATCTGGCCGAGCGGGTTCTTCAGGAACGCGACGCCGCCCGAGTGACCCGGACAGTGCCACGAATACGACCCTTCGTCGGCGTACTGCACCAGTTCCTTGAAGAACGGCGGCGCAAGCGCGTCGAGATAGACGCGGGCCTCGCGAATGACGTGACGCGCGACGAACTCCGGCGTGTCCTCGAACATGTGGATGAAGCCGTGCAGTTCGCGCAGGATATCGTTCGGCAGATGGCGCGAAGTACGCGTTTCGCCGTACAGGAAAATGGGGATGTCGGCGTTGCGGCGGCGCACCGCCTCGATGAACGCCCGCAGCGCGACGATCGCCGACGCCAGTTCGGGCGTGTCGCCTTCCACCACGACGTTGTCCGCGTAAGGCAGCAACTCGTCGTCATCGATCGACAAAATGAAACACGACGCGCGGCTCGACTGCTGCGCGAACGCCGCGAGATCGCCGTAGCTCGTCAGGCCGAGCACTTCGACGCCTTCTTTCTCGATCGCCTCGGCGAGCGCGCGGATGCCGGAACCCGAGATATTCTCGGAGCGAAAATCTTCGTCGATGATGACGACGGGGAAGCGGAACTTCATCAGGCGAATCTCCAAATGGAACGACCGCTGCGTTCGAGTAGCAAACCCGAAGCCAGCGGTCTTTCGACAAGCGTTAGAGCACTACGGGAATCAGGTTTTCGGCAAGGTCACGCCGTGCTGCCCCTGATATTTCCCGCCGCGATCCGCGTACGAGGTCTCGCACATTTCGTCGCTTTCGAAAAACAAGACTTGGGCCACGCCCTCGTTCGCGTAGATTTTGGCAGGCAAAGGTGTCGTATTCGAGAATTCGAGCGTCACGTAGCCTTCCCACTCCGGCTCGAACGGCGTCACGTTGACGATGATCCCGCAGCGCGCGTACGTCGACTTGCCAAGACACACGGTCAGGCAGGAGCGCGGAATGCGGAAATACTCGACCGTGCGCGCGAGCGCGAAAGAATTCGGCGGAATGATGCAGACATCGCCCTTGAAATCGACGAAGGATTTCTCGTCGAAGTTCTTCGGATCGACGATGGTCGAATTGATATTGGTGAAGATCTTGAATTCGTCGGCGACGCGGATGTCGTAGCCGTAACTCGACGTGCCGTAGCTGACGATCTTGCGGCCGTCGTCGGAGACGCGCACCTGATCGGGCACGAACGGCTCGATCATCTTGTGCTCTTCGGCCATGCGCCGAATCCACTTGTCGGACTTGATGCTCATAGGGATGCGTGTAAGCGTTGGACAGCCTGAGCCGTTCCGTGAGAAGGAGCCAGAACCGCGCGCGCCGCCGCGGCCAGACCGAACCGCGTATTTTACGCGATTGACGCGGCATCACGATGGCCGCGCGATGCTTCAGTGGATGCGCTAGCGGCGGATCACGCCGCACGCGAGCGCCGGCCCGACGTTGTGCGGATACATGGCGTAAGGATCGGTGGCTTCGCGATGCAGCATGATCGCGCGCGAGATGACCGAGCGCACGCCGTCGAGCGAGACATCGGTAGCGACGATAAAACCGGTGGCCGCGCCCGCCGCGTCCGCGCGAATATTGCCGAGTTCGCCTTCGAGCCGCGCGTAAGGCCGCTTGCGATCCGATTGCAGCGCGAACACCGGGCCCGCGTCCTGACCGCTCACGCCGATGCAATCGCCGCGCTCGTGCACTTGCAGCGCGTGCTCGCTGTTCGGCGGCATGTCGGTGAGATTGTACGAGACCTGCACGCCGTCCGCGCGCTCGATCAGCACGATGGTGCCGCGTGCCGTGTTGCCGGGCGTGGGCGTGAGCGTTGCCTCGGCGCGTTTTTCGTGATTCTGGAAGAGCAGGCCGCAACCGCTCAGCATGACGCTGCAAGCGGCCATCGCGATCGCGGCGCGGAACGTCGGCCGCGCCCTTCCGTCGAATCTGTCTCTCATGCGATCCTCTCGGCGGCCGGTCGATGCCCCTTGCATCGCCGCTGCCGCGTCTTGAAGGCTACATGATACCGCGAGCCGCGCCGCACAAGGCTCCGGGCGATCACGGTGCGAGCCGTCGCGCGAAAATTTAAGTGTTCTGCACGACGATGCTGGGGAACTTCGACGTCATGTCGCGCTGCCGATCGGCAATCGAAATCGCCACACGCCGCGCGATCGCACGATACGTCTCCGCGATGCGGCTATCCGGCTGCGAAACGACCGTCGGCTGGCCGGCGTCGGTGCGTTCGCGAATGGCGATATCGAGCGGCAACTGGCCGAGAATCTCCACGCCGTATTCCTTCGCCATGCGCTCGCCGCCGCCCGCGCCGAAGATATGCTCTTCGTGGCCGCAATTCGAGCAGACATGCGTGCTCATGTTCTCGACGATGCCGAGAATCGGAATGCCCACTTTCTCGAACATCTTCAAGCCCTTCTTGGCGTCGAGCAGCGCGATGTCCTGCGGCGTCGTGACGATCACCGCGCCCGTCACCGGCACCTTCTGCGCCAGCGTCAGCTGGATATCGCCCGTGCCCGGCGGCATGTCGACGACCAGATAATCGAGGTCCTGCCAGTTGGTCTGCCGCAGCAACTGTTCGAGCGCGGACTTAACCATCGGGCCGCGCCAGACCATCGGGTTGTCCTGCTCGATCAGAAAGCCGATCGAATTCGCCTGGATGCCGTGGCCGACCAGCGGGTTCATCGACTGGTTGTCGGGCGATTCGGGACGGCCGGTGATGCCGAGCATCATCGGCAACGAAGGACCGTAGATGTCCGCGTCCAGCATGCCGACCGACGCGCCTTCCGCCGCCAGCGCGAGCGCCAGATTGGCCGCCGTCGTGCTCTTGCCGACACCGCCCTTACCCGACGCCACCGCGATAATATTCTTGACGTTCGGCAGCAGCTTCACGCCGCGCTGAACCGCATGCGCCACGACTTGCGACGACACGCTGACCGCGACGTCCGACACGCCCGGCACAGTGCGCAACGCTTCTGAAATTTGCGCGCGGATCGTTTCGAATTGCGTTTTCGCCGGATAGCCGAGCACGACGCTCAACGACACTTTGGAGCCGTCGATGGAAACGTCGCGGATGCTTTTGCTGTCCACGAACTTGCGGCTGGTGTTCGGATCGATCAGTGTGGCCAGTGCGGCGTCGATCTTCGCGCGGTCGAGACTCATTGAAACTCCATGGAACGGTTGTTGCTTCCGGCGCTTGTCGCCTGACAACAATCTGATGAATTTGCAAGGAATTGTTAGCGCCGTTGCGCACGCTTCACGCGCATTGCACTATCCGGCTGCATATTTTCCCGGGGACGCATTGCAACGGGCAATGCGACAATCTTCTCAATATTGTAGAGGCTCGTCCGAATGCCCGTTGGAAGACCCTTTGGCACTGTCGGCGCTGGCCAGCGCCCGCTCGTTGTAGCTCGTTGAATCAAGGAGATCCAAAATGAATACGAAGTTGATGACTCGTCTGTCCGTCTTCGCGCTAACCGGCGCACTGCTGGCAGGCTGCCAGACGCAACAAGGCACCAATACGGCAGTCGGCACCGGCGCCGGCGCGGCGACGGGTGCCGCGATCGGCGCCATCTTCGGCGGCGGCAAGGGCGCGGCGATCGGCGCGGGTGCGGGCGCGGCGGCGGGCGGTATCGTCGGCTACAACTGGCAGAACATCAAGAACAAGATTTCCGGCGACTCGAAGGGCACGGGCACGCAAGTGACCGAGCAGCAGGACGGCTCGCTGAAGGTCAACATCCCGAACTCGATCTCGTTCGATACCAACAGCTACGCGATCAAGCCGTCGTTCGATCCGGTGCTGAACTCGGTCACGCAAACGATGCAGCAGCATCCGGAGCTGATCGCGAACGTCGTCGGCCACACGGATAACACCAGCCAGCCGGCATACAACCAGACGCTGTCGCAGAATCGCGCGCAGAGCGTGGCATCGTTCATCGCGACGCACGGCGTGGCGGCGCAGCGTCTGTCGGCCTCGGGCATGGGCCAGAACCAGCCGATCGCCGATAACTCGACGGAAGCCGGCCGCGCGCAGAATCGTCGCGTGGAAATCTACTTGCGCGCCACGGCACAGCCGGGCCAGTCGCAGTAAAGCCGTTGATTTAAAAGGAGAATGAGGCAACTGAAAAAAAGTTGAAACTTGCGCGCGAGGGGCGTGTCTGTCTCTACGGTAGGCGCGCGGCGACGCCGCGGCCTGCCATTCTCCTCTTGTCGTTGTTGCTCCGGGGCTTAATTGAGCCCCGGTTTTTTTTTGGGCGGTCGGTTCTCGCACGCTTGAACTGGCGAGCGGGCCGTTCACGCAACGGAGATTTTGAGGCGCTTTCCGAGCGATACGAACGCTGCCTCGATCGCTTCCAGTTTCGACGAATGACGCGGGTCCAGCAGACGATCGACCTGCGGCATATGCACGTTCAGACGTCGCGCGAGTTCGGATTTGCGAACGCCTTGGCGAAGCATTTCGTTCTGAAGCAGCACTTTCGTCACGACCAGCGCCGGCAAGGTCACCATGTGCTGACCTTTATTCGGTTTCGACGGCATGGGAACTTCGCGTTTCTTGTCGAAGAAAGCTTCGATAACGGTTTCCAACGCGTCTAACGCGTTTAACAACGCCTCGTCTTCGTCGTCCCCTACAGAGATGGCTTCCGGGAGATCAGGGAAGGTCACGAGGTACGTGTTGTTGGTGTCGAGCTCCAGATTCACTGGATAAGACAGCATGATGGTGGATTCTCCAAAGAACATTGCAACCCCACTCATTTCAGTCCGAGTTGTTTTTTGATCTGCTCCAGCAAACCTTTCCCGATCTCCTTGCTGCCGTGATTGGGAAAGCTACTGATCTTGCCGTTGAGCGTTAAGCGAAAATGGCTACCCTTTCCTGGTTTGAATTCAACGCCTTGCTCCTGCAGCCATCGCCTGAACTCGCTGTACTTCATACTCTTTGCTCTCCAGTGCTTACTCGGAGAGCAAAACATACAACACGAATGTTATATCCTGCTAAGCGATAAATGCAACTTTTTTGTTGTATTTTGTAGTTGCTGAAAGGCATCAAATTTCCGCGCACCGAAGAACGGCCCGCGCCATGCCGTGCCGCTTTCGCCGCCCCTGCTAAAATCGAAAACCAGCCTTTTTCACAACCACACGCATTCCCACCGGGCCGCGCCTCTATGTCAGCACCGATTTCCGCCTCCGCTTCCGCCGCGCCTGCCGCCACCGCCCACGACGGCGGCCGCCGCCAGATTCTCGTCACGTCCGCGTTGCCCTACGCGAACGGTCAGATCCACATCGGCCATATGGTCGAGTACATTCAGACGGACATCTGGGTTCGGACGCTGCGAATGCACGGCCACGAGGTCTACTACGTCGGCGCGGACGATACCCACGGCACGCCGATCATGCTGCGCGCCGAGAAGGAAGGCATCACGCCCAAGGCGCTGATCGAGCGCGTGTGGAAAGAGCACAAGCGCGACTTCGACAGCTTCGGCATCTCGTTCGACAACTACTATTCGACCGATGCCGAGGAAAACCGCGTCCTCTGCAACACGATCTACGGCGCGCTCCAGCAAGCCGGCCTGATCGAGGCGCGCGATATCGAGCAGGCCTACGATCCGGTCAAGGAAATGTTCCTGCCGGACCGCTTCATCAAGGGCGAATGTCCGAAGTGCGGCGCGAAGGATCAATACGGCGACAACTGCGAAGTCTGCGGCTCGACCTATCAGCCGACCGAGCTCATCAACCCGTATTCGGTCGTGTCGGGCGCGACGCCGATCCGCAAGACCTCGACGCACTACTTTTTCCGCCTTTCCGACCCGCGCTGCGAGGAATTTCTGCGCGGCTGGGTGAGCGGTCTCGCACAGCCGGAAGCGACCAACAAGATGCGCGAATGGCTCGGCGACAAGGGCGACACCAAGCTCGCCGACTGGGACATCTCGCGCGATTCGACCTACTTCGGCTTCGAGATTCCGGGCGCACCGGGCAAGTATTTCTACGTGTGGGTCGATGCGCCGGTCGGTTACTACGCGAGCTTCAAGAATCTCGCGGATCGTATCGGCCTTGCGTTCGACGAATGGGTGAAGCCGGAATCGAAGACCGAGCAGTATCACTTCATCGGCAAGGACATTCTGTATTTCCACACGCTGTTCTGGCCGGCGATGCTGCAATTCTCCGGTCATCGCACGCCGACGAACGTGTTCGCGCACGGCTTCCTCACCGTCGATGGCGCGAAGATGTCGAAGTCGCGCGGCACGTTCATCACCGCGCAAAGCGTGATCGACACGGGCATCAATCCCGAGTGGCTGCGTTATTACTTCGCGGCCAAGCTGAACAGCACGATGGAAGACATCGACCTGAATCTGGAAGATTTTCAGGCGCGCGTGAATAGCGATCTGGTCGGCAAGTACGTGAATATCGCCAGCCGCGCGGCGGGTTTTCTGATCAAGCGTTTCGATGGCCGCGTGCAGGACAGCGCGATGCATCACGCGCTGCTCACGCAGATGCGCGCCGCGATTCCTCAGATTGCCGCGTACTACGAGTCGCGCGAGTACGGCCGCGCGCTGCGCACGACGATGGAACTTGCCGATGCCGTCAACGGCTACGTCGATACCGCCAAGCCGTGGGAACAGGCGAAAGATCCGGCCAACGCCGTCGCGCTGCATGAAACCTGCAGCGTGAGTCTCGAAGCGTTCCGTCTGCTGTCGCTGGCGCTGAAGCCCGTGTTGCCGAAGCTGATCGAAGCGGTCGAGTCGTTCCTGGGCATCGCGCCGCTCGTGTGGAGCGACGCGGACAAGCCGCTGTCGTCGGCGCATGCGGTCAACGCGTACAAGCATCTGACGACGCGCGTGGATCCGAAGCAGATCGAGGCCTTGCTCGCGGCGAACCGCGATTCGCTCGCGCCGGAAGCGGCGGCGCCTGCCAAGGCTGCGGCGAAACCTGTCGCGAAGAAGGAAGAGGAATCCGGCGTGATTTCCATCGACGACTTCGCGAAGGTCGATCTGCGCATCGCGAAGATCGTCGATTGCAAGGCCGTCGAAGGTTCCGACAAGCTGCTGCAACTGACGCTCGATATCGGCGAAGAGAAGACGCGCAACGTGTTTTCGGGCATCAAGTCGGCGTATCAGCCGCAGGATCTGATCGGCAAGCTGACGGTGATGGTCGCCAACCTCGCGCCGCGCAAGATGAAGTTCGGCATGTCGGAAGGCATGGTGCTGGCCGCATCCGCCGCCGACGAGAAAGCCGAACCAGGTCTGTACATTCTCGAACCGCACAGCGGCGCGAAGCCGGGCATGCGCGTGAAGTAAGCCGCGAGCGGCACGCGCAAAGACGAAGGGCACACGAAAGATCGTGTGCCCTTTTTTCGTTTGGGACGCCGTAGACCGAACGCCCGCGCGGCTAAGTTGCGGCGATCACAGATACGTCATGGTCACGATCATTCCCGAATTGGCCGACCGCGCCCAGGATCGCGCGCCCCGATATGCGCGCGAACAAGACAAACATGAGGAAGCGGTCGACGCCCCGGCCGGCTACGACGCTACGTCTCATCGCGCGGCCATCACGCACGATGGCTTTAGTTATACGTAAAGTTCACCGTCGCGGTCACGGTGCCCGCCGTCATCGTGCCCAGCCGATAGAACTGCGCGACCATCGGAACGGTCGTCGCGCCGGCGCTGGCAGCCCTTGAGAAGCTGCACGCCGACGAACGTGGCGGTTCCCGTGTTCTTCAACACGCTGGTCACGGTGTCCATCGTTCCCGCGACATTCATGGTGACGATCGTGCCGGCCGCGCAATTCTTGAGATTCAGATTGAACGCCGTGGGACTGTTCGTGCTGCCCACCGCGGCAAAGTCCGTGGTCTTCGCGGTGCCGAGATCGATCGTCTGATTGGTCGACGTACTGTCCACCGTGCACGACGGTTGAATGATGTTCCCGGTGAAGTTCAGGGTTGCGTCAGCCGCGAATGCCGAGGTGGTCGAAGCGACGGCCAGGATGGCGGAAACAACGCTGAGTTTGATCATTTTCATAGGTCTTCTCCAAAGTAAATCGAATGCGTGGCGCTTTATTGGCACGGCGCATCGGCGAAAGTCGTCGCCGCGGACCTGACGCCCTGCGAATCAGGCAGCGAGTAACGCGCCTTACACGTCTGATCGGCTGACGTTCCCCAACGGACGCGCACGTCGCCTTCGTTCGCGCGGGTGTAGAACATCGCCCGGCTGCCCTGACTGATCGAGCCGATGGTGTTGTCCTTGTCGTCGAGCACGTCGGCGGCGAACGGCACCGGTTCGCCGTTCGGGCGACGCAGACGCAGGACCACGGCACGGCCACGGTCGTCGGTATCGAACTTGACGCGCACGACCGCACCGGCCGTCGGCGCGAAGCGCTGTTCCGTGCTCTTCAACTCGACGCCCATCGGTAAGCCCTTCGTGTCGATGTCGATGCTATTAAGCGAATACGGCTGCATGCCCGCGACGATGGCATGACCGCGATCGTCGATACGCACGCCCGGCGCGCTCGACACGCGCGCGCCCGCCGCGTCCTTCGCCTCGATGACGGCGAGCGTGTCGCCCGTCTGCGACGACAACGCGAGGCCGCCCTGATACGCGACGACGCTGCCCGCGAGTCCGCCGCCGACCTGCGTATAGCCGTTCGAATAGCCCGCGTTGACGCGCGCCTGCGTGAGCGGCGCGAGATAGCCCGCGTTGGCGTTGATGCTGGTGCCGTTGCCGGTGTGATCGGTGTAGCCCGCGGTGACGCCGTAGTTGATCTGGTTGTCCGCGCCGGCCGCGCCCGTGAAGCTCTCCTGAATCTGATTGCTGTTGTCGCGGGAATCGTGCGTGTAGCTCGTCATCGTGTTGGCGATGGTCGAGCCGAGGTCCAGCGGGATATTCAGACTCAGCATCACGCGGTTATCCCAGCGCGACGAATATTCGTGTTGTAGCCGACCTGAAACGACGTATCGCGATTCGGCCGGTTCCAGTAGTTCTGCGTAAAGCCCGATGCGTAGACCGAACCCCACGCATTGAGGTTCTGATTGATCGTGATCTGAAGCCGGCCTTTCTGAATCCCGGTGCTCGTATTGGGAAGGCCGCGTTGCGCGAGATCGCGCAGATTCATTGCATCCGCGTAACTCAGGAAGCCGCTGGTCGAATATCGATACGCCGCCAGCGTCAGATTCGTGTCGGTCGGCGCGAACACGCGCGAATACGCGATGCGCAAACTCTGGCCACTGTGGCTGCCCTGATTCGCGAGCGTCGAATTCGCCTGCGTGATATCGGCCGCGAAGGCGCCGACCGGCGTATTCAGCGCCGCGCCGACCGCGCCCGAATAGTAGTCTTCGCCGAGAATCGCGCCGCCATACACCGTCACATAGTTGGTGATGCCGCGCTGCACCTGCCCCTGAAACACGAACGGATGGCTCGACACGCTCGAATTGCGGTATTGCCCGGCCGCGACGTTGTAACGCCAGCGGCCTTCGCGCAAGGCATTCACGGGCGCGGCATACGGCACCGACGACACATGCTGACTGCCGTCCGCTTCGGTGACGACCACCTGCAGGTCGCCGCCGTAGCCGGTCGGATAGAGATCATTGATCTCGAACGGACCCGGCGCGACCGTCGTCGTGTAGATGATGTTGCCGTTCTGCTTGACCTCGACCTTCGCGTTCGTGTTCGCGATGCCGCGCACCGTCGGCGCATAGCCGCGCTGCGATTCTGGATACATGCGATCGTCGGTGCCGAGCTGCGCGCCGCGCACGCCGAAGCTGTCGAAAATCGTGCCGTCGGTGTAGGAATGGCCGAGCGTCAACTGGCTCTTGATCGGCGTGAACGAGCGCTGCAGATAGGTCTGTATGCTCTGCACATGCGCGCCGCCGCCGTTCGATGTCGTGACGTTGCCGTTATAGCGGAAGCGCCACGGCCCGACGTTCGCGCCCGCGGCGAGACCGAGATAACCCTGCGTCGTATCGAAACCGTTGCCGCTCGAGTGATAGAGGTTGGCGTTGTACTGCAGCGTGGCCGCCGGCACGCCGTCGTCCCAGAATTTTGGATCGACCCAGCCACGCGCGTGACGGCTCATCATCGCTTGCGGGATACTCACGTCGAGGCGCTGATCGCCCATGTCGAACGAGGCGCTCGCCTGCGGAATCAGAGCGGACAGCGGCACGCCGCCGGTTTTGCCGGCATCGTCGAGCTTCGTGCGCGCGGTGTCGGTGAGGCGCGTGAAGTCGACGCCGGCGCGCATGAGCAGATCGCGATCGAACATCGGCTGGACGCGGCGATCTTCGCCGGTCGTCTCGCGCATGTCGATATCGGTCACGCCGATCCACACGCCGTTCACATACAACTCGGCGCGATAGTGCCCGGGCGGCGCGATGTTGCCCTTGTTGAAGCGCGATATATCGGTGTTGCGCGCGCCGCTGCCGCTCAGGAAGTCACGATCGAACTCGACGACTTCGGGCTGCGACGCGGCGACAGCGGGCGCGACCGCCGCATCGGTCGTGTGCTGCGCTAAGTTGCCAGCATCCGTCGGCGCAACGTCGGCCGGCCGATGCGTCGTATCGGCGTCGGGCAATGCGTCGGCGTTTGCGTGCGCCGCGGAAAATGCCAGCAGCGCCGCCAGACCCAGTTTGCTCGGAGTAAGCGGCAAGGCATGACGATGCCCAACGTTTGAGTTCGAATATCGATCGTTCATGGTGACGCGCACGCAAGGCCAAGACGTTTCGGCCGATGCGTTGCCGCTCAGCGCGTGAAGAGTCCTGCCTCGCAAAAGTTCTTGTTATCGTTCGGCGCCAGCATTCCGCCGGCTTCGGGCTAGGTCCTGTTTACATTTAAGAGCGGCCCGAAGGCAGACACGATGGAGACAAAGGTGAGGTAGCTGTGGGCGAGTTTGTCATATCGAGTGGCGACGCGACGAAAATGCTTGATACGCTTAAAGAA